>JAFZKY010000036.1 GCA_017551725.1 Bacteroidales bacterium | reverse complement strand
TACAGCTTCAAGGGCGACCCGAAGGACTTGAAATGGTGCGGCACGGTGGGCAACACCGACAAGCCGGTGGAATACAACCAAGTGTACCCGTACATTCTGAAATACAAGGATTTGGATGGAGTCAGCAAGGTGATAAAGAGTACGATAACGGTGTTGTGATCAGGGTATAGTGATCAGTAGTCAGTAACCAGTGGTCAGTTAATAGAATTCCCCTTCTTTGAAGAAGGGGTGCCCGAAGGGCGGGGTAGTTGGGAAGGTGATCAGGGTACAGGGTACTGTGATCAGTAGTCAGGGGTCAGTAAACAGTGATTAGCCAATAACTAATTCAACAATTCAACAAATCAACAATTAAACGCACTTCATCTTGAAATTCCATAAAGCTCTTCTCCTTGTGGCTGCAGTTTGTTTGAGTGTCACAAGTTGTCATAACAAGAAAAACACATCGACAGATGTCCCCAATCCGACGGTGACCCCGCCGGATTTTGACGTTGATTCGGCCTTCGCCTACGTCAAGGCGCAGACGGATTTCGGTCCCCGCACGCTGGGCAGCGAGGCTCATGCTGCCTGTCGGGATTATCTGCTGAACCAACTGCAGTCGTTTTGCGACACGGCATACCTGCAACCCTTTGCCACTCGTACGTACGATGGCCACAATTGGCAGGCGCACAATCTTATAGCTTCCATCAACCCGCAGAATCCGGAGCGTGTGGTGCTGGCGGCCCATTGGGATTCCCGTCCCTTCGCCGACCACGATGCGAACCCCGCCAATCGCGACAAGGCCATTGACGGGGCCAACGACGGAGCCTCGGGTGTGGGCGTTCTTTTGGAGGTGGCCCGCCAGTTGCAAAAGAACCGTCCGAACATCGGCGTGGATATTGTCCTCTTTGATGCCGAGGATTATGGTCCTAAGGAGGGTGTGGAGGCTCCCTCCGGGGAATGGTGGGGCCTGGGCTCGCAATATTGGGCCAAGAACCCGCACCAGCCCGGCTATCGCGCACGCTACGGCATTCTGCTGGATATGGTGGGCGCGCCCAATGCCTGCTTCTATCAGGAACAGTTCTCCATGCGCGACGCGCAACCCGTGGTGGCCAACGTGTGGGCCACCGCCTACGAGATCGGCTACGGGGCCTATTTCATCAACAAACCCGGCGGCGTGATCACCGACGACCACTACTATGTCAACAAGTTCTCTTCGGTGCGCATGATCGACATCATCCATTATGACGCCATCTCCGGCACGGGCTTTCCCCCGGTGTGGCATACGCTGGATGACAATATCCAACATATTGACAAAAACACGCTTGGCGTGGTGGGCAGAACTCTTTTACAGGTTATTAAAAAGGAAAACTAATGGAAGTGCAAGTCTTTAAATTCGGTGGGGCTTCGGTGAAAGATGCCCCGGCTATCGAGAATCTGCAGCAGATTCTGCGCCGCTACCCGAACGAGCATCTTGTTGTGGTGATTTCCGCCATGGGGAAGACTACCAATTTCCTGGAGAAAACTCTGGCCGCCTATCGCGACGGCTCGTCCGACTGGCACGCTTTGGTGGATGAACTGCAGCGTCAGCACGAGGATGTGGCGGAGCGCCTGGTGCCGGATCCCGGGGCCATCATCGACCGCCTGCGTGAACTCTTTGCCGGTTTGCGGGAACAATTGTCGTGTGAGCCGGATGCGAATTATGACTACGACTACGACCGCATTGTCAGCTATGGGGAGTTGCTCTCCACCACGCTGATTTCCGGCTACTTGAATATCGCCGGCATCCCCAATCTCTGGCTGGATGCCCGCACACTGGTCCGCACCGATGCCACCTACCGCGAGGGTCTTGTGGACTGGAAAACATCGTGCCGGCAGATACGGACAGCGGTGGAGGAGGCCTTCAACCAACAGTTCCCGATAGTGATCACCCAGGGCTTCATTGGCGGCACCTCCGAGCAGCATACGACCACCCTTGGACGTGAGGGCTCCGATTACTCGGCGGCCATCATGGCCTACGCACTCGATGCGCGTAACGTGACCATCTGGAAGGATGTGCCCGGCCTGCTCAACGCCGACCCCAAGCGCTTTCCCGATGCAGTGAAGTTGGACAGGATTCCATACGAGGAAGCTGTGGAGCTTTCCTACTATGGTGCGTCCATTATTCACCCTAAAACATTAAAACCCCTGCAAAACAAACAGATACCGCTGTATGTGAAGTCTTTTTACCAACCGGATTCCGAAGGTAGTATCATCACCAAATGCCCGCTCGACACCACCATACCTTCGTTTATCGTCAAGGACCATCAGACGCTGATCACAATCTTCCCGAAGGATTTCTCCTTCATCGCGGTGGATAATCTGTCCGACATTTTTGCCGTGTTGTCGCAGCACCGCATCCGCATCAACATGATGCAGAACTCCGCGTTGAGTTTTTCCGTTTGCACAGATGCGGAACCTCGGCGCGTGCATGCGTGCATACGGGCGTTGCAGGGCAAATACAAGGTGAAATACAATGAGGATGTGCAGCTGATCACCATCCGACATCATACGCCGGAGGCGATAGAGCGTGTGATGCACGACCGGAAGGTGCTCCTGCGGCAGACCAGCCGCGCCACCATCCAGTTTGTGGTTCTTTCTAAATAATAATATTGTATAAGATGGAACAGGATTTTTTTAAAAACATATCTTTGAATCCCAAGATGAAGATGGCGGACCTGCTGGCCCGACACCATCGGCTGATCAAACTTTTCCCACGCATGGGCATCGCCTTGGGCTTCGGTGAGAAGACGGTGGGGCAGGTGTGCGGTGAGAACAATATTCCCATATCGTTTTTTGTGCTGTTGTGCCGTGTGTACTTGGAAGATGACTATGTGCCGCAACCCGATGAACTGGCGGCCTGTTCGATGGAGGATATCATACGTTATCTGGAAGCCTCCCACAAGGATTATCTGGAGTATGAGTTTCCCCATATTGAACACCATCTGCAGGAGATTGTCTCGGATTGGAATGAGAAATACAAACTGCTGATTCTTAACTTCTTCTCGGAGTATAAAAAAGAGATTGTAGCTCATTTCAAATATGAAGAAGAGGTGCTGTTTCCGTATATCCGCACGTTCCAGTCGGGGACGGCCGCGTGCAAGTGTGCCGCCCGGAAGGCGGTGTTCGACAAGCAACATGCGGCCATTGAGGACAAAATGAGCGATTTCACCAACCTGCTGATCAAGTATATTCCCGCCGACATTTCGCAACGTGAACGGGTGGACATGCTGTTGGACACGTATGTGCTTTCCAGCGACCTGACCAAGCACGCCCAGATAGAAGACCGTATTTTGATTCCCTATTTACATTCCCTGGAACGTCATGAGTCGTAATATCAAAATAGTGATTGCCGACCCATCTCCGATGGTCCAGTTGGGTTTGGCCTCGATGTTGCATGAGATCCCGGATTGCGACGTCGCGTGGAAGACCGGTGATGTGCAGGCCCTCTTTACCCGTCTGCACGTGCTCAATCCCGATGTGCTGATTGTCAATCCTATAATGCTGGATTATTCCCGGCGTATGTTGGTGCGAACCCTCTTCGAGGATATGCCGGATATGAAGATGGTGGCGCTGGTGTCGTCTTTCGTGGATGCTGCTCAGCTGCGCCAGTACCACGGGGTGATTGAGATTACGGATGAGCTGCAGCGTATCCGTAACACGCTCAACCAGTTGCAGGACTCTATGCGCGATGCGGAGGATGATTCCGAGTCGGCGCAGCTCTCCGACCGGGAGAAGGATGTGCTGGTTTGTTTGGCCAAAGGATTGAAAAACAGCGAGATTGCAGACCAGTTGCATATCTCCATCCATACGGTTATCACCCATCGGAAGAACATCGTGCGCAAAACAGGCATCAAGTCCGTTTCCGCCTTGACCGTATATGCCATCATCAACAACCTGATTGACGAGAAGGATATAATCTGATTTTCTTTAAGATGATAATAAGTTACTGATTTTCAAGCTGTTGTTATTTTATTGAAATTTCTGTGCCCATTTTAACAAAAAAAATGTACGTTTGCATTTTGAAAAATGGTTTAAAATGCAAAATTATTCTCTTATGGGTATCCAACAGATTTGTGTTGGAGCACACGATATGATGACCATGTGGAAATGGTATGCGGAGATGTTCCACTTTGATGTCCGGGTTCTGGAGGATGAATCGGAAGTGAACCTTCGCCAGCGCTATACGGGCGGGGAGGCCGTTCGCCGACATGCCTGTGTGGCGATCAACATGCAGGGTGGAGGAGCCATCGAGTTGTGGCAGTACACCGACCGGCAGCCGCAGGCGCTTCTGTTTGATGCCCAGGTGGGCGATTTAGGCATTTTTATGGTGAAATTGAAATGTCATAACATCCAGGCATATCATGAGGAACTTTCCGCCAAATGCGACACAGTGACACCTGTGGTGACCGATCCGCGGGGCCTCCCTACCTTTTATTTGTTTGATCCCGAGGGCAATTGCCTTCAGGTGGTCGAAGACAATACGGTTTTCATAGACGAGGACCATTACTCCGGCGGTGTGGTGGGTGCTGTTGTCGGTGTGTCGGATATGGAGAAGGCTATGACCTTGTATCGCGAGATTCTGGGCTATGACGAACTTGTATATGATAAACATGGCACGTTCCAGGATTGGCACACCCTCCCGGGCGGTCTTCAGGGCTATCGGCGTGTGCTGTTGAGAAAGCTGAAACAGGATGAGGGCCATTTTTCGGAATTTTACGGCCCCAGCGTTATCGAGCTGGTGCAGGCACTGGACCGTACGCCGCGCAAACGCTATGAAGGGCGGTTGTTCGGTGATCCGGGCTTCTGTGAAATCAGCTTTGAGGCCGTGCATCTGCGCGAACTGGAGGATATCTGCCGCCAGAAGGGACATCCTTTTACCATTGACAGCAGCGTTGAACATAGCCTGTACAATATGGGCGACGCGTCGTTCCATTTCGCGGTCGTTGAGGATGCCGACGGCACGCTGATCAATTTTGTGGAGATACACAAATTACCGATACTCCCGAAGTTGAACATCCACATGGATATGACACGCCGGGATTCTTCCAAGCCGGTTCCCCGTTTCCTCTTCCATTTGATGAAGTTGAATCGGGTGAAATTCAAATAGTCGGAGGAACGCTATTTCTTTTTCGGAGTTTTTGTCTTTTGGGAACCGAGCTTTTGCACGGCGGTTGACGTGTGTTGCAGAAGCGGTTCCACGGAGAGATTCTCGCCCACGGCGCGTTTCATCCACAGGTTGGGCTCCAGACGTCCCATTTTGTAGATGCGCGTCACCTCTTCGCCGGTGTTCTTGTCTTTCAGATAGGATTCCAGCTGGTAGTCGATGATGTGTCCGATGGGGTAGGCCGGCAGATAAAGCGGGTCGATGAATATATGGGAGTAGATGGCCAGAATGGGCTCGTCCTTGACCTTGAAGACAGGGGCGTAATACTGGTTCCAGACATCCTTGGCGATTTGGATGACAGCCTCCTGCAGTTGGTGTGCGTTGGCGTGCGGGTGGTTATACATCCACTGCCACACTTTGATATCCACCAGGGAGACGCCCATGATTTCGTAGCAGTTCCAGAACAAGTCCAGAGTTTTCAGTTCTTCGTCCAACTTGTTTTCAGAAGCTACTCCCAGCAGTTCCAGGTCTTTGTTCTGGAACACGAAGGCGAGGGCCTCGGTGAATCCGGTGTTGGGCACGCCGCGCAGGAAGTAGTTGGGTACATCGTGGAGGGAGATGGTCTGTTCCACATTGTGGCCGAACTCATGCACGCCGATGTTGTAACCCTTGTAGTCCATGCCGTCGGCCCCGATGCGGGTGCGCAGCATGGCGTTGTCGTTGCGCATCATGGATTCGATGGCGTGGCCGGCCCCGACGGAGGCGTCCACGGTCACGTGCGAGCATATCTGGGCGGCTTTCTCAGGGGTAAAGCCCATCTTGGCGAGAATGTTCGGCAGGTCTTGCTGGAAAGCCTCCTTGGTCGGGTATTTCTCGCGTACGATGCGGTCCAGCTCGCTCTGGTTCATGCTCCCTCTGGCCTTGAAACCGTCGTACCAGATGTCGAAGGGCTGCAGCTTGCGTCCCAGGCGTTTCTGTATGAGGTCGGCCACCTCCTGCACCTGCGGGGAGGTGAGCAGCTGGTGGAACATGGCCTCCGCCTCTTCCACGGAGATTTCATAGTCCGTTTCGAATTTGCGCTGGATGAAATTGCTCCCGTCGTTGAAGTATTCGTCGGCGGCCTTTTCCGCCTGGAAGAAGTCCAGCAGGAACTGGTAGCGGGAACGGGAGTCGCGCTCCTCGGTGAGGATTTCGATGCCGTTCAGCATGGTCTGGTTGGTGGAAGGGTACCATTTGTAGCTCTTGTCATGCTTGATGATGTCCAGCGGCACATCGTTGCGGATGATGCGCTTCATCACGTCGTACAGCACCTCCTGTTTCTCCACCCCGTTGACTGCATCGCTGTAGGCGGCTTTCAGCTCGTCGCGCAGGCCCCAGTGGGAGATGAGAGGCGTGGGGGAGTGCCAGTAGAACTGGTTGTAGTAGCTGCCCACCTGCTCCATGTCGATGTTGTAGTTGTCGATGTACTGGTTGGCCGCCGTCATGACATTGGCGATCTTCTGCTCGATGTTCGACGGCAGGCGCGAGGTGAACATGTCGCCCAAGCGCACAAAACCCCATTCCAAGTCGGACCAGCGGTTGCCGTTCTGCTGTTTCTCCTTCAGGGTGAAGTGGGGGAAATTCAGGATGATGACGAAGGCCATCTTGGAGTTGAACATGTCCTCCTGGAAGTGATGCATCGCGTTGTAGGAGCTGAAGAGCGGGTCGATGGATGTGTAGGCGTAGCCCGTAACCTGCGCGGGTCGCTGCAACTCGATGGAGATGCGGTTGCTGTGGCCGAAGATGACCTCGAAGTTGTCGCAGATGCGCAGGAAAAGCTGTGTTTTGTCGGCCAGGTTCTTGCAGAAATAGTCCTGGCAGAAGCGGTCGAAATCTTTTTCGTTGCCGTCCTCGGCGGTCCAGAGGTCTGCGGCCTGCCGGACACCGCGGTCAACCAACATGCTGGGAAGGGATGTCTTGCCCTTCAGGGAGGCTACCGTCTTCTCGACATTGATGCCGGAAATGGAAACGGCGTCTGCGTTTGGAATTATACAGCTCATGGCTACGATGAAAATGAGAATGGATAGATGTCTATTCATGTACAAGGGTTATTTTTTTATGATTTTTTTGATATAGTGATTATTATCGGTTTGAATATGGAGCAGATACATGCCAGATGGACAGGATTCCATCGAAAGGCTCACCTCTTGGCTGTCGGCATTGGACGTGCGGACAACACGCCCCGTCATGTCAAGGACCTTCACGCTGCGGATGGTCTCCAGAGCTCTTATAGTAAGCTGTTCGCCCACCGGATTCGGTGCGATTATCGGTGATTTGTCCGTGCTGAAATCTTCCACGCAGGTCTCGCTGCCGTAGTAGTCGAAATCGAAGCCGGAGCCGTTTTGATGGGCGTCGCTTTCGAACAGGCAGAAAAGCCGCCGAATGTTGTCGATGCGGATGACGGTGTCGGACATCTGGCCGGTGAGGGCGGCGACGAGTGCGCTCTCGTCATATTTGCCGTTATATAAATAAAGGAAATCATGCCCCTCTTCCAGATCAAAATGGTGGAAGGTCAGGAATAGGGTTTTGGTTTTGGGTAGTGTGATGTTGTAACGGCAATTGGAAAAAGAGGTGTAGTTGCCCGTTTCGCTGCCATCAGAAACAGAGCCGCTATTGCCGGAATACATCTGGTATGCTTCGCATGTTTCTTCAATGACGGCATTGTAGTTGGCTCGAAAGCCGATGCCGGATGTCTCTGCACCAGTGGTCAGGTGGACGAGGATCTCAGGGCATGCCCAGTTGAAGGAGAGGTTGACGGCGGTGTCGGTCAGCGTGTGAATTTCCGACGGGTTTTGGCATGTGCGGAGGGTGAGCGTGTCGTTGGCTCCCAAATCACAACGGATGGAGAAGGAGATGGAGTTCAGGTGCTCGTTGTCTTCCGGGCGAATGGTCCAGGAATAGTCTGTATGAGGCTGCATGGGTAGCGTTTCCACGGAGCCGTCGGTGAAGGAACCTGCCGGGGTGGTGAGCGTGTCGTGGCCCATGAGCGGGTGTACGGCGGGATACGTATATAGCGTCGTGTCCGGGTAGGCGTTCACGATGAGCTCCTGCGCCAGGTTGAAATGTGTGCCGACGAGATTCAAGGCGTTGGTGTAGAAATAGTTGTCGTAGGATCCGTCCCATCCGAAGTTGAAATGGTAGTAGTAAAGGCTGTCATACTGTTGGTATCCGTCGCAGATGAATCCGTGTCCGTTGACGTTGGGGTTGCTCCATCCAGCGTAGTAGAGCGGGATGTTCTTGTCCAGATGCAGTACGATGAGGCTGTCCCAGTTCAGGTTGGTGGAGTCGCGGAACACATATTCCGTTTGCGGGGAGTATTTGAAGAAGGTACGCAGCACGCGGGCGGCGCTGTGGTTGTACATGCCTGATCCATGGGGCCCATATACCATGTCCACGCCCACGCCGCAGTGGTGCATGAGGGTGGAGATGGCCTCGTTGATGGAGGTCGGCTCGTCGCACATGGCGGCGTAGTCGTAGGTCGTATTGCCGTAGTCTGCCGACTGTACCCCGTAGGTGGAGTCGGTGTAGCTGTAGCTGCCGATGCCGGTGTCGGGGAAGCGGAAATAGTAGATGAGCTGGGCCATAGCGGTGGCCACGCATCCTGTGACCACGCGGTCGTTCTCGCCGGCGAAGTCCTTGGGACAGTAGTAGTTATAGAATTTGCCCTGTCCCCAGTGCGAGCGCATCAGGGGTTTCACGCTGCGTTCCGACCGGGAACGTTCGCCCGCGTACAGGCGGTCCCATGCGGCTGAGTAAGGGGTGGCTGTGGAGGGGCATGTCCTCATGTCGCGCAGCTGCGATTGATAATGGTCCAGCCACATCTTCGCGGGGGGTATGACATCCGCCTCGTTATAGCGCTGATGGTCGGAGTAGGCGAGCACCGGCACGGTGCGTTTGTCGCCGCTGATGACCACGTAGCCGTTGTCTGCATTGAAGACAAACATCAGGGTGTCCTGCCCGTCGGTCTTGACATCGGCCAGTTGCGCGAAAGCCCGGTCCTGCATCTGGAAGAAATGGCGCGCCACGGTGGAGGCTTCCTCCAGGGTGACGTTCTGCGCCTGGGCGCAGAAACAAACGAAAATAAGAAGGAACAGTATGTGGAACTGTTTCATGTATTTTATTGTAAAATATTGATTATAAAATAAATAATCTTGATTGGGTTGAAAAAATGTTTCTGTCCAGTCAAGGGTGCAAAGGTAATGTTTTTAACAATATAATGTTTATAAAACAAGGGGAATACGCAAGGAATTTATGAACATTTGCACATTCCTCTATTTAATATGTTATGTTTTCGTGATTTCTCCAAGTCCTGAGCCGTTGATTGAAGTTGGCGATGAAAAATTTTATAGGATGTATTGTCGTACGAAAAAAAAGTGTATTTTTGCGGCCTCAAAAGTTCGGGGTGTGGCGCAGTTGGCTAGCGCACTTGCATGGGGTGCAAGGGGTCGGAAGTTCGAGTCTTCTCACCCCGACTGAGAAAAGGAAAAGGCGAAAAAGTCTTTTCCTTTTTTTGTTTTCCTCTTTTGCTTCTTGTGCGCAAAATAAGGATGTTTTTTTCGGGATTCTTTTGGAAAAAACAGCCCGATGTGTATGTCAAAGGGTGAAAACAGAAAAGAAAATATCCTGTTTTTATTGTTTAAAAATCATTATAAAATGCAGATTTATAGGTTGTTAAATAAGTATTTGTTTATGATGTTTTTTTATATGCAAAAAACTGCACAGGATAACGTGTTCATTATCAAAAAAAATGTATTTTTGCACCCGCAAAAAAGATAATAACAGAAAAGATATAAGAGAGATGAAACAAGAACTGATTCAATACGTTGAGGATAATTTCATTCCCAAGCAGGAATTCCCGAAATTCAAAGCAGGTGATACGGTGACCGTATCGTACAGAATTGTGGAAGGTTCGAAAGAGCGTATCCAGCAATTCCAAGGTGTTGTTTTGCAAATCAACGGCAACGGCGCCACCAAGACCTTCACGGTGAGAAAGATCTCCGGAGGCATCGGTGTTGAGAGAATATTCCCCTTCGCCACACCGATGATTGCCGGTCTTACGGTGAACAAACGCGGTGTTGTGCGTCGCGCCCGCATCTTCTATCTCCGCAACCTTACGGGTAAGAAGGCTCGTATCAAAGAACGCAGAGGTTAAAAATTTTCAATATTAAGGTTTATAGAACCTCTCTTTCGGGAGAGGTTTTTTTTGTACCTTTGCAGCCGAAAATTTATTAGCAGTGTCTCTGATCGATTCTTTTGAAAAAACCGGCAATGTCCTGTTCAAATACAGGGGGCAGATACCTGTGCTGATATTTCTGTTGTCGTTGCCGATTCTTTTCCTGACCAACGAACCGCTTTATATTGGCTTATATGTCGGCAAATACACGATTGTGCGCCTTGTCTGGTCGGTCGTGGCCGTGCTCATCTCCCTTTCCGGTCTGGTTTTGCGCGCCTACACGGTGAGCACCACGCCCAAGGGCACGTCGGGGCGCAACCGTTCCGGCCAGGTGGCCGACAGCCTCAACACCAAGGGAATCTACTCGGTGGTGCGCCATCCGCTCTATCTGGCCAACTATCTCGTTTGGGCCGGCGTGCTGGTGTTCTCCCTGAATATCTGGGCTTTCCTCATCGTCTCGCTGGTGTATTGGCTCTACTACGAGCGTATCATGTTTGCGGAGGAGGCTTTCCTGCGTTCCCGTTTCGGCTCCGATTTCGAGGAGTGGGCCGCGCGCGTGCCGGCCGTCATCCCGAAATGGTCGATGTTTGAGAAGGGCGACATGTCGTTTTCCCTTAAGACGTTCCTGCGCCGCGAATACGCCACCTTTTTCTCCACAGTCTTCTCATTCGTGCTTGTGGACTATGCCCTGTTCGTGCTTTCGTTTGTGCAATTCTGCCCCTACCGCCTCACCTGTTCCGAATGGGTGCGCCCCTCCCTCTATGTGTTGGCCGCGGCGTTACTGATAACCCTCGTCTTACGAACCCTTAAACATCATACATCCATACTGAAAAAAGATGTCGGAAGAGACTGATTTTTAGAGATTAAGAAACATTAAAAACATTTTAAAAACTTTTCCTCGTTGAAATTTTAAATCTTTAACCTTTACAACTTTTACCGAAATGAACATCACACACATTGAACACATCGCCATCGCGGTGAAGAGCTTGGAAACATCGATTCCGTATTATGAGAACATCCTCGGACTCAAATGCTACAACATCGAGGAAGTGGCCGACCAGAAAGTGAAGACGGCTTTTTTCAAGGTGGGGCAGACCAAGATTGAACTTTTGGAGCCCACATGTGAGGAGAGTACGATTGCCAAGTTCTTGGAGAACAAGGGCGAGGGCTTGCATCACGTGGCTTTTGCCGTTCCCGACACGGGTGCCGCTTTGAACGAGCTGGCCGAGAAGGAAGTGCGCCTCATCGACAAGGCTCCGCGCGGTGGTGCGGAAGGTCTGCTGATCGGCTTCGCGCACCCGAAGGCCACGGGTGGTGTGCTTACCGAGTTCTGCTGTCCGAAACCTGAATAGTTTTCCCGTATGATGAATAGGAAACTCTGGGGCATCTGCCTGAAATGGGGGCTGGTGCTGGGTGGTATGCTGGCTGTACTTGAGGTGGTCAAAATGGTGGCCCGCCAGGTGGAGTACGGCTCTGCCCAGATGTTCGACCTCGCCATGATCATCGGCTATATTCTGATTCTCTATGCCGGTGTTAAGGAATTCAAGGCCTCATACCCGAATCGGCTGACGTTCCCCAAAGCCTATTTATGCGGATTTCTGCTCTCCGTGATTGGCTCCGTTATCTTCTTTGGCTATAATCTGATTCATTACCAAGTGATTGAGAAAGACGGCTTGTCGAAGAAATACGATACGGCCTTGGAGAATTTCCGCAAGGTTATCGACAAGGATACCATCCAGAGCGAGGAACTGGCCTGGTATGTGGACACGGTACGTGTACTGGTGGAGGCTGCAGAAGCGGATTATCTGCAGCAGAACCCGCTTCCCGATTCCGTGGAGCAGGATGTGCGTAAGGGTGTGTCGCTGATCAACACCTATTTTGCGGACAAGGTCAGTGCGCGGCAGACTTCGGATACTGCCGGCCATTACCGGATGTCGAATTTTGCGCCATACGCGCGTGGCGTGATGGTGGAGACGTTGCAGCTTTATGTGGCTCAGAACGAGCAATATCCCTCTACGTCGGATGTGAAGGAGATTATGCAGCGGGCGTTGGTCGCCATCGGGCCGGTCAACCCTGCGCAGCGCCGTTTCGAGTTGAACAAGTCGCACGTGCCGCATTACGACCATGCGGTTACCTACGCGTCCGTGGCCGCGCTCATGGACCTGCTGTACGGCATGTTCTTCAGCATATTCGTGGCCATGTATCACTATCGCTCCAAGGAACCGGCTCCGGAAGAGGAGGAAACCGAACCAACGGAATCGATTGAGCAGGAGGAAACCCAAGAATCATAATTGTTTACTTTTAGAATAATTTTAACGATATGAATATTTCCGTAATTGTACCCCTTTTGAATGAATCCGAATCCATCCCCGAATTGGTGGCATGGATCAAACGTGTCATGGATGAGCACCAGTTTACATACGAGGTGCTGATGATTGATGACGGCTCCACGGACAACTCCTGGGCTATCATTGAGGAACTGCATCAGCAGAACCCGAATGTGAAGGGCATCCGCTTCCGCAGGAACTATGGCAAGTCGGCGGCGCTCAACACCGGCTTCGAGGCTTGTCAAGGTGATGTGGTCATCACGATGGACGCCGACCTTCAGGACAGCCCCGACGAGATTCCCGAACTCTACCGCATGATTGTGGAAGATGGCTATGATTTGGTTTCCGGCTGGAAGAAAGTGCGTTACGATTCTAAACTGGCCAAAAACATTCCGTCCAAGTTCTTCAACTGGACCACACGGAAGATGTCGGGCATCATGTTGCATGATTTCAACTGTGGCTTGAAAGCATACCGTAAGGATGTGGTCAAGTCCATTGAGGTGTATAGCGAGATGCACCGTTACATTCCGGTGATAGCCAAGTGGGCTGGTTTCAGCAAGATAGGGGAGAAGGTGGTGATTCACCAGAAGCGCAAATACGGGGTTACCAAGTTTGGCTGGGATCGTTTTGTGAACGGTTACCTTGACCTGCTCACCATTTCCTTCACCACACGTTTCGGCAAGAAGCCCATGCACGCTTTCGGTGTGTGGGGCAGTGTGGCCTTTTTAGTGGGCTTGGTGAGTGCCATCTGGCTGATTATCGCCAAATTGGTCCATCAGGCACACGGAATGCCCTTCCGTCAGGTGGCCGACCAGCCCTTGTTCTTCATCGCCTTGTTGGCCATGGTGTTGGGTTTCATGCTGTTTTTGGCCGGATTCCTTGGCGAGTTGATTGCCCGCAACGGCTCCGACCGCAACAAATATCTGATTTCTGACAGAATAGAATAGTTTCAAAAAAGAGATCATCACGGTTCCGCCTGCGTGACGATTCCGTTCTCGTAGAAATATTGTATTAACTCCTGGTAAAACGGGGTCTGGGCCAGCGTGTCGCAGTTGCCCACGATGATGAGTTTCAGTCGGGCGCGGGTGATGGCCACGTTCATACGTCTTAAATCTTTCAGGAAACCAATGCTTCCTTGTTCGTTGTCGCGCACCATGCTGATGAGGATGATGTCGCGCTCCTGTCCTTGGAATCCATCTACTGTGTTGATGGACAAATGGTTGCGTATGGTGGCGAGGGTGCGGCTTTTGGCGGCCATGCGGCGCAGGATGCCCACCTGGGCCTTGTAGGGCGATATGATGCCAAAGGAGGTGTTCTCCACCAAGGAGCTGTCCACGAACAGTTGTCGCACGTATCTCTTTAGGATATTGAGGAGCAGATGCGCCTCGTCGCGGTTCAGGCGGCTTTGCGAGGCGCTGGTGCGTTCCGAGAACTGGCAGCGGCTGGTGTCAATCCATACCAAGGGCGCATCCCACGGGGCGAGGGTGCGATGGGCTACCTCCGGTGCGGCTTTCAGCTTGCCTTCGTAAAACCACTGGGACGAGAAGTTCATAATCTGCTCGTTCATGCGGTATTGTGTGTCCAGCAGCGTGACGGCCCCGGGCTTTTCCTCCACAATCTTCTGCATCAGGGTTTTGCTCAATCCTCCGTTGGCCGCCTCCATGCATTTGATGGTAGGCGGGAGCTGCTGATGGTCGCCGGCGAACACTACACGGTCGGCTTTGAGGATGGCGGCCCAGCAGGCAGCCTCCAAAGCTTGGCTGGCCTCGTCGATGAATACGGTGCCAAAGTGGCGGGCTGCCAGCACGGGGTTGGCGCTGCCGATGAGGGTGCAGGTGATGACCTCGGCCTCCTGAAGGATATCCTCGCGGATGTGTTCCTCCAATTCTTCCACGCGATGGTGCAGACTTTGCAGGCGATGATGCTTGTCGGTGGTCTTGGACTGATGGATTTCGCGGATGAACTTGCGCATAGCCCACAGGTTGCTGTAGTCGGGGTGCACCGAGTATCGGTATTCGTAGGAACATTCCAGGAGGGGCTTGTTGATGCGTAGCGGGTTGCCCACGCGCAGCACGTTGACGCCCCGGCGGAGCAGCAGCTCGCTGATCCAGTCCACCGCCGCGTTGCTGGGGGCACACACCAGCACCTGCGGTTCGCGCCGTGTGGTCTCGATGATGGCCTCCACCAGCGTGGTGGTCTTGCCTGTGCCGGGCGGCCCGTGAACGACGGCCACCTCGCGAGCGCAGAGAATCCTGTTTACAGCCTCGTTCTGGCTGTCGTTCAGATTGTTGAACCGCATGGACGGCAGTTCGCGACTCTCGGGCTTCAGCGTTCCGACCAGTGTCTCGCGCAGATGCACCCATTTCTCGCCGTCGCGGTCCATGGCCCGCTGCAGGGCCGATTCCATCACGTCGTATGTGGTTTCATCAATGCCCAACTGGATCCCTAACTCGTTTTTTTCCGCCAAGCGTGCGAGCAGGGTAGGGAAGGTGATGTCGGGCACCGACACGATCATCCGTTTTTGGTCGATGCGCTGGATGAAACAGCTTCCGGGCACCATGGTGAGGCTGTCGCGTTTGTCTTTTCCCGTGTAGAAGAAGGAGACGGACTTCCCTGGCTCGAAGGCACAATCGATGCTTATGCCGTATCCTCCCGTATATTCGATTTCCATCACCGCCTGGTTGAGGGCGTTATAGAATCCGATGCCTGTGTGAATGGGGAACCAGCTGCTCTCGGTGTTGTAATGCGAGGCCACCGCCGCCCGCATCGACAGTTCAAAAGTGCGACGGTCGTACTCCCGCTCCATACGGAGCAGACGGAGAAGGTGTAGGAAATGGTTTGTGATGTTAATAATGTTTATAATTTTACAGTGTTGCCGAGTCCAGTTTTAAAATGCTACGTCAGATAATCAGGTTTTGATTTTGCGGGGCAAAGGTAGTGATTTTTTATAACTTTGACGATGAACCTTCTATTCACTGACTACTGACTACTGGCCCCTGTCCCCTGATTACTGGTATATGGGCGCGGCACGGGCTGTGCGTGCAAAAGTGACGTGAACGTGCATGCCGCGGAATGGCATGAGTGGGCGAAGAGGGGGAAACAATAGAGATGCCTCCACCTCCTTGCCGTTGATGTAGATGGTTACCCTGCGGGTGCTGCTCTTTGCCATAAACTTGTTGTTTGTGGCAAAGATGGCCTAAACGTCCGTCACGGATAGGGTCGGTAATAATATAGTTGAATTTTACTGAACTTGCGGCACAAGATATTCATATACATCTTTCCATTTTATTGTTTTTTCTGCTTCTTTTATAGATATGGGAGAAAGAGAGTCTGGTTCTATAATCGTATTTATTAGTCTAAATGTAGTGTTTTCCGCTTCAAAAAAATGATCGAAGAATTCTGCTTCATTAAAGAACTTGTCAGGATACTCAATGCTATTAACTATCAAATTATCAGATAAAAAAAAGTTGTTGATATTGTTTGACAAACTCATTATATGGACACTTCTATGACTATTAACATCTATAATAAAAAATTGGCGAAAGTTTGAAGCCCACCCCGAGGGACCCACAAGCATACAATCAACAACCAAAAACTGTCCCAAAAGATAGAATTTTCCTTCTTCCAAATTGAAACTCACAAAGTCTTGTTGCGGTACGAACTTATTTCTTAACTTAGTTATTATGTAATTTACTTTGATAGAATCTGTAATAAGGATAGGATAGATTGTGTCTATTGAAGAATAGTTTTCATTTATAGAAAAAAATACGCCGTCATTATCAGGAACACTACAATTCGATGATTTTGAATCCTTGCAACAACAACAGACAAATCCCAATACAAACATTAGTGTAACAATGTGATGTTTCATGGTTTTAACGTCCTCCATGCCATTTTTCTGTATTATGTGCATCCTTCCAAGTTTTTGTCAGTCTCATAAATACGGTTCTCCCAGCTGCGGCTGTGGATTCGTATTTGTACTTCCAAGAATCACTGCTAATCTTGTCACCCATACCAAAGATATCATGACGCGGGGATCTGAAATGAAAACCGTTTTGATAAAATTGATTATTTGCTCCACTTCCTGATTCTGCAAAATCTCTTCCTTGCCAGTAATAGCCTCCTTTGGAAAAGTCAAAACCACCTCCTATGGTGAGCATAGCCGCCCTATAAGCAATATTTGCTTTATCCGGGTTAGCATTAGGAGACAAAATTGATTTTCGATTCCCCCACCCATAAACATTTCCACTTGATGCTTCTGCAACCAATGAAGAATTATTAGCAATCGCACGGTTACGAAGGACAGAACCTATTCCAGCAGATTCTTCCAATGAATAATACTTTGCATCAGATTCAGCATAAATGGTTCCAGCCAAATCAACAAAATCGGAATTTTTCCCTAAAGAGTAACCTATTTTGTCCTTGTTTTCTTCTAAGGTCCCTTCTTCAACATAAGCATCATAAACACTTCTGTGAACAGCGATTGCTTCATCTATCCCATCTTCAATATGTTCTAAATGCTCGCCTGTTACAATATCATAAAAATCTGTCACCTCCTCCCCCTCCGGATCCACCAGCCTCACGGGGTTGTCCGCACAATACACATACGGACTCAAAGAAGGATATTTGTCACTCATCGGGTCCACACTCAGCCAAATGCTCAGGTCGCTGCTGTAATATCTTGCTCCAAAGTAGCTTAGACCGGTTTCGGTGTCTTTCTCTTTTGCGGAGAAGGTGAAAGGGGCTGAAAACGAGGTTTTAACGAGGTGATATGTCAATACTAGGGCATTCATTACGCTGCGAAAGTACAAAAATATTGAACATGGTCTTTAGGGCTCTCTATTCACTGAAGAGTTTGTCTTAATCATATATTAGTAATAATACTAATGAAAGTGTTGCACATACAGCAACTATCCCTATAATCAAACACTTGAATCGTTCTTTAGTATCAATTACAGGATAATTTTTCTCCCCGGACAGTTCTTCTTTTGACTTGCTAATTTTAAATATTTTGCAAAAAAGTAGCCGAACGTATAATCCAACAAACTCAAACAAAACGTAAAAACCTCCTTTATATTCATCATTTTTCATTTGTTCCCATTTAAGAATTCATTAATCAACTTCATGTTAGGGACACAAGGACCGGATCTTTTCAAATCAACTGATCCGCCAAAAACCGTATTGCAAAAACTGCCTAATTTGTTATGTGTGTTACCATAAGATAGTTTTACTCTCGATACGGTTTCCATACAACCATTTTGCGTTGAATGGAGTGCATTGCCTATTTGTTGTCGTCCTTTAATATCAAATTCTTTTTTTACATATGATTTTTTTTCTACAATCTGAAAAATTCCACCTATGTCAACCGATAATGAACCCGATGGAGTCCATGTTCGTTGTACATTTGATTTCTCATACTCTATTATTTGTGTCGGCGCTTCTTTATATCCCATATTTGACATAAATTCCTTGGCATTGTTTCCACTAAACCCAACTCTGTCATAAGAATCTCCTTGAGAATAAACATCTGCTTTGTCTAAATTAGCTGTAATGGCATCATCATCTGATTGACCAAACATATTATTTTCACCCATCCATTTCCACCCTTCACCTTTTAACTCTTTTTCATCACCCTTTCGATAGTCTCTACTATAATATACGTCTCCCGTCAATTCATTTTCAAACCAGTCCTCCCCATTCGGATCCACCAACTTCACCGGATTATCCGCGCAATACGTGTAAGGCGAAAGCGACGGATATTTGTCACTCATTGGGTCCACGCTGAGCCAAATGCTCAAATCACTGCTGTAATAGCGTGATCCAAAGTGGCTTAAGCCGGTTTCAGAGTCTTTTTCTTTTGCAGAGAAGGTGAACGTCCAGCGGACAGGGGGCAGGGGACAGGGAACAGCAGGAGGTTGGGCCAATGGGATGCAGGCCGTAGGTCTGCAGGGCTCGGTAGCAAAGGCGGCACACGGGCACACACGCACGCCGTAGGTGTGCGGGCATCTTGTGCGTGTCTGCGAGATATGCGGGCAATATGTCGGTGTTATGGTGCTCATTTTGAGCGCGAAATTACAAAAATATTCCATATGGCCCCCACCTCCTTGCCGTTGATGTAGATGGTTATCCTGCGGGTGCTGCTCTTTGCCATAAACTTGTTGTTTGTGGCAAAGATGGCCTAAACGCCCGTCACAGTCAGTGACGGTTACGGGAAAACGAAGTCGTGCTGTTTGACTGCGATTTCATCTTCCTTAATACCGCGACAACGATAGGAATTCGGTTATGAGGACGTTAGGACGAAATTTGAGTTAATGATATTTTATCATGGGTACAAATCTTTGATTATCTGATTTGGCGTATAACCGATATCCCCTATAGGGCTTGTTAAAACCTGTTAAAACATAGTAGTTGTCCTTTTTCAGAAGACTACAAACAGCCACGTATTTTTTTTTCAGTGTTGCATTTTTCCAAATCACCCTAATTGTATATGAAGATGTATCGCAGGAATAAAGCAAATCTATATCTAATAATTGTATCGAATCAAGACTACATGTTTCATCAGGTAATCTATATTCATTGGAAATCATTTCGTAAAACAACTCATACGTACTTCTATTTCTTATTTCTCTTTTTGAATAATGTTTTTGTGGTGACTGATAAATTGACCAAGGATACTTGTGCCTATGTTGACACAGCAACTCCTTGGGTGATCGACCTTGCACATAAACACTATATTGTCCTAAAATTTTTTTTATAGCCACGGTGTCAATTACAGAATACAATTGATCTTGTGAAAAATTTTTGCTAATCAAACTTATAAAAATATGCATATAATCAACGATACCAAGCGAATCTCTTGAAAAATAATATTTTTCCCGATCAATGTCGTCCTGATTTCTTATTTGATTACCTATAAGTGTTGGACAGCAAAAGGCATATTTAAAAGTGCCGTCCTCATTAACCGAAGCTAATCTATTTCCCAACAGAAAATCCACAGCATAAACTGATTCTATGGCAACTCTCGCTGGAATTAAATTATATCTTCTAAGAGACATATTGTAGTGTTTTCCTTTTTTAATCATTGCTCCATTTTTCTCATTGCATTTTGGAGATATCACAAAACACTCAACTGTTTTGGTATCAATAATTGTTAGCAATCGTATCACAAAAGCATTTTTAAGAGAAATAATATCTTTCACCAAAAAATCGTACAGAGAATCATCTTCTATAAGGTAAGAATATGTATCCACTCCATATATCTGAGATTTAGGGAAAATAGTGTCTAACAAGTCATCGGCTTGCGAATGCACAGGAATATGCATGCAAAATACACAAACGAATATAATAACTGTTTTTAAATTCATTGAAAAAATCATTGACGTGGAAGTTTATAATTTTTGGCTTGTTTCCGAGTCATCTCATTGGGGGCTTTCGTGGCCTTATTATGACCCTCATTCAAATAAACACTGTACAAATCAGGATAATGCGGAACAAAAACATTAACTTTCCGTTCTTGATTTCCAGCACCAATAGTTTTAGTTTCTTCATGCCCTTCAGAGGCATATGTTGGAATAGTCTCTTTTCTCGTGTCAACTACGTATCGTCCTAAATTATATCCTTCGGTGATTTCGTGAATTATTCCAGATCCAGATGCGCCTTTCTTTTCCAAATCCATCATTGAAACAATATTCACATTATTTGTACTAACCGCTGTGCCATTATCGTCATCATATTGAGTACCAGCATATTCTCCCGCCCCATATTGTAAACCTGTATTTATCACACACTTAACATCCGAACTGTTAATGGCATTAAGAAGTTGCTCATCGTTTTCATTCATAGCATCGCCCGAAGGGGTTATTCTTCCTTGTTCATCCATAGTTAAATGTAAATTTGTTCCACTTTGCAAACTTTCAAAAGCAGTCATCGCTTGATCTCCAGTTATAACAACTTCCTCCCCATCTGGATCCACGCACCTCACCGGATTATTCGCACAGTACGTATAAGGTGAAAGCGAAGGATATTTGTCACTCATCGGATCGACACTGAGCCAGATGCTTAAATCACTGTTGTAATACCTTGAACCGATGTAAGAAAAGCCGGTCTCAGTGTCTTTTTCTTTGGCGGAGAAGGTGAAAATCTCCGCAAGGGGGAGAGAAGACAGAAAATGGGTATGTGTAATACGCTGATTCATATCGGATTATTCGGTGGGCAAAGATAATGTTTTTTCAACAACACCCAAACCCCAAATCTCAATATATTTCCCCTCTTCGCACGCTCGTGCTTTGCGCGGCATGCACGTTCACGTCATCTGCGCACGTGCGTCCCGTGCCGCGCCCATATACGCACGCACATTCTTCCAAGGGGAATGTCATCCCCTGGCTACAGATATGCATCCCCTGACGGGGATTTTGGAGACACGGCGAATTCATCGTTTACGAAATCCAATCATGAATAAAAGCCCGTTGAGGAAATCACACCCCTTGGTTCCGTTGAATCCCGTCAGGGATTCCATCTCGGTAGCATGAGGATGCCGCCCGCACATCCCCCCGCGGCGCGGATGGCGCGTGCCACGAAGCAACAAGCCCTCACGCCGCGGAAGTGACGACCTGCAGCCATGGGGGAAAATGCCATTGCCCATACCCAACGTGAAATAGAACGGGTGATTTGCAATTATTTTGTAATTTCGCGGCGGAATGGATGAATGCACTCTCACATATTGCCCGCATATCCCGCAGACACGCACAAACTGCCCGCATACCTACGGCGTGCGTATGGCAACGTCGTGATACGCCGCGGTTCTACCAAGCCCCGCACACCTGATGGCGTGCGTGCAGGTGACCAGAAGGTTCGTAAAGTTCATAATCTCTTAACTACTTAACTTCTTAGTTTCTTAACCCCAACGTGCCAATCCCAGTATTCAAAGATCATAAGAATAAGCCGCGTGGGGAGCTACTTGTAAACTAAAAAAAACTACTTTTGCCGCCGTGAAATATACCGTGATTCTTCCCGATTGTAAAAGTATGCAGATTCGTAATCTGCTGATACACTATGTATTGGCGAGCGATGTTAGCGATGTTTTGCCCGTGGCGGAAGATGCGCCTTCGGATGTGCGTGTCACGGCCTCGGCTTTGCGGACAATTCGCGATGCGGTGCGTGCGGGAAGTGCCGACGATTGCATCACCCGTGTGGATGTGCGCGACTGCGGGGCGGCGTTCCGTTTCCTGATGGCGTTGCTCGCGTCCACCCCCGGCAGATGGCTGCTCACCGGCACACCCCGTTTGTTGCAACGTCCTATAGAAGAACTGGTTGATGTGCTCCAAGGCATGGGTGCGCAAATGCGGAAAGAGCCGGACGGATGGCTGATTCAGGGCCGCAAGCTGCACGCCGAAACGCTGACGATGGATTGCACCCGCACGGGGCAATATGCCTCGGCGTTGTTGCTCACCGCCCCGCTGACCGGCCTGCAGTGTCTGCATCTGCTTCCTGCAGAGGTGCCCTCGGCCTCGTACATCCAGATGACGCGCCAGATGATGCCCTGGGCGGTGGATGTTCCGGAGCTGCCCTTCCGCCGTATGCCGCAGGGCGGTCTGGCCGATTGGAGCTCTGCACTCTTCGTCTATGCCTGCGCCATGCTTCATCCCGGCCATACTTTCCGGATGCCGGGACTTATGCAGGAATCCATCCAGGGCGATTCCGTCATTGATGAGTGGTTTCGTGCGATGGGGGTGAAGAGTAGGGAAGGGGAACAGGGCGTTGAGATTGTGGCAGAGCCTGTTGGCGCTCCGTTGCAGCGGGCCTTCCCCGTGGCAGACCATCCCGATGTGGTGCCGGTCATGGCTGCGCTGGCCTGCCTGCTGCCGGCGGATTTCCGCTTTGAGGGGGTGCGCAATCTCGCCTACAAGGAATCGAACAGGGTGTGGGCGCTTGCCGGACAGCTGGCCCCCTTTGCCGACATCATTCTGTCTGAGGATATGTTGCGCGTGACGGGAAAGGATCGGTCGCTGTGGCCGTCCGCGCCGTATGTGTTCAAAACCCTCGGCGACCATCGTTTGGCGATGGCCTTCCTGCTCTTCGGGCGCGATGCGCAGTTGGATGATGTGGCCTGTATGGAGAAGTCGTGGGGAACCTTGTGGCGACAGCTTCCGGAATTGGGCTTATAACCATTTGATTTTTGACAAAATAGAGTCGCATTTCTGCGAAAAGAATCGGGGTTTTGAGGAAGGTGTTGACGGGTGGATTTATTATAGAACTGAAAATCAGTATATTAAAAATAAGTGGAAATTTAATTCACTATCATTCAGATAGTAAAAAAAGTGTATCTTTGCACGCTTTAAAATAAACCGATTATTGTCCTTAATGTTAGTAAAAGGAATTAATTAAAACATCGGGGTGCGTGGGTGAAGACGTATCCCATTAAAAAAAACAAACAAACTGAAATGGATGCAGTAAGTTACAAAACAATTTCGGCGAATGAGAAAATCGTCAAGAAAGAATGGGTTCTGATTGATGCCCAGGAAGAGATCGTCGGTCGTTTGGCTACCGTCGTGGCTCGCATACTGAAGGGCAAGAACAAACCCTACTACACACCGCATTTCGACTGTGGTGACAATGTTATTATCATCAATGCGGAGAAGGTCCGTTTTACGGGTCAGAAGTGGACTGACAAGCAGTACGTCCACCACACCACGTACCCTGGCGGCCAGCGTTTCGCCACGCCCAAGGAGGTGATGCGCAAATATCCCGAGCGCATTCTTGAACACGCCATCAAGGGCATGCTCCCGAAGAACCGCCTCGGATCCCAGCTTTATCGGAACCTGCATGTTTATGTGGGCCCCAACCATCCGCATGAAGCACAGCAACCCAAGTTAATTAACATTAAAGACATCAAATAGAAATGGAAGTCATCAATACATTAGGCAGAAGAAAAACAGCTGTCGCACGTCTCTACATGAAGAGCGGAAGCGGCCAAATTCTGGTCAACAATCGCGATTACAAGGAGTATTTCTGCGTTCCCACGCTGCAGTACAAGGTGGAGCAGCCGCTCCAGCTGGCCCAGGTCATGGGACAGTATGACATCAAGGCCAACCTCGACGGCGGTGGTGTCACCGGTCAGGCAGAGGCTCTCCGCATGGCTATCGCCAAGGCTCTCGTCGAGATCAATCCCGAAATCCGCCACGAGATGAAGGTGCAGGGATTCCTCCGTCGTGACCCGCGTATGGTTGAGCGTAAGAAACCCGGCCAGCCGAAGGCTCGTAAGAGATTCCAGTTCAGCAAACGTTAGTCTTACAATATTTATATATTATCTGACGGAAGCTTGTTTAGTATCGAAACTGTGGAGATTTCCGACGAACTACTTCACAGTTGTTTTTAAGAATGTAAACAATTAAAAAAATCAAAACATGTCAAGATTACAATTCGAAGAATTATTGGACGCAGGTTGTCATTTCGGACACCTCAAGAGAAAATGGAACCCGGCCATGGCCCCCTACATCTTCATGGAGAAGAACGGTATCCACATCATTGACCTCTATCGCACGATAGAGAAAGTGGATGAGGCCGCCGCTGCCGCCAAGCAGATTGCCCGTTCCGGACGCAAGATCTTATTCGTCGCCACCAAGAAGCAGGCCAAGGAGACCGTTTCCAGCATGGTGCAGGAAATCGGTATGCCGTACGTGACCGAACGTTGGCCCGGTGGTATGCTGACGAACTTCATGACCATCCGCAAGGCCGTGAAGAAGATGAGCGATATTGACCGCCTGATTGAAAGTCCCCAATTCAACAACATCTCCAAACGCGAACGGCTCCAGATCCAACGTGAGCGCGCCAAATTGGACAAGAACCTCGGTTCCATCGCCGATTTGAACCGCCTGCCTGCCGCAGTCTTCATCATCGACGTTATGAAGGAGCATATCGCCCTGGCCGAAGCCCGCAAGCTCGCCATCCCGACGTTCGCCATCGTGGACACGAACTCCGACCCCAGAATGGTTGATTTCCCGATTCCGGCAAATGATGACGCATCCAAATCCATTGCCGTGATCCTGAAGGCCATCTGTGAAGCCGTCAAGGAAGGTCTCGCCGAGCGCGAAGCCAACAAGGACGCCCAGGAGGAAGTGGAACCCGAAGTGGAGGAAACGGCTGAGGAGAATGCCGAAGAGAACAACGGCAGACGCCGTCGCATCACGCGCAACTCCGCAAGAAATTAATCATTAACTATTAAAACGATTGAAATTATGGCAACAATTACAGCTGCTGATGTTAATAAACTGAGACAACAGACTGGTATCGGTATGATGGATTGCAAGAAGGCTTTGGTTGAAGCCGAAGGCGATTTCGAGAAAGCTATCGATATCCTCCGTAAGAAAGGCCAGAAAGTGGCCGCCAAACGTGCCGACCGCGAATCCAACGAAGGCCGCCTCATCGCGAAGACCAACGCCGACCACACCAAGGGTTACATGCTCTTAGTGGCTTGCGAGACCGACTTCGTGGCCAAGGGCGAGGAATTCGTCAACTTCGTGGATGGTCTCCTGGACAAGGCTATGGAAGCCGGCATCAACACCCGTGAGGAACTCCTGGAAATGGATTTCAACGGCATGAAGGTCGCCGACAAGCTCACCGAGTTGACCGGCAAGACGGGCGAGAAACTCGAGCTCCCGCATTACGACACGTTGGAAGCTCCCTACGTGGAGGCTTACAACCACATGGGCAACCACAAGGCCACGCTCGTCGGCTTCAACAAGAACGATGACAACGCCAAGGCTGCCGCTCACAATGTGGCTCTCCACATCACCGCCATGAGCCCGCTGGCATTGGACGAGAATGCCATCCCGCAAGAGGTTAAGGACAGAGAGCTCGCCGTGGGTGTCGAGAAGACCCGCCTCGAGCTGATCGGCAAGGCTGTGGACGCCGCCCTGAACAAGGCTGGAATCAACCCCGCCCACGTGGACAGCGAAGACCACATCAACTCCAACATGGCCAAGGGTTGGATTACGGAAGAGCAGGCTAACCTCGCCCGCAAGATCAAGGAAGAGGAAGCTGCCAAGAAAGCCGCCAACCTCAATGAGGCTCAGATCCAGCAGATCGCCCAAGGTCGTCTGGTGAAGTTCTTCAAGGAGAGCACCCTGATGTATCAAATCCTCGTCATGGGTGGCGACGGCAAGCAGAACGTCCGCGACTACATCCACGCCAACGACAAGTCTCTGGAATGTACCGGTTTCGTTCGCAGACAAATTGGTGAGTAGAAATACTTTCCATTAAAGGGTTAAACTTAATTGGAAACAGGCTCTTCTTCGGAGAGCCTGTTTTTTGTTTGGGTTGATATTCTTCATTTATTGTTAATGATCAATTCGGCAAATTCAGTCACCTGTTCTTCCAATTCGCGCCATTCGGCGAGCAGGTTCCAAATGCCGTCTTCGCTGAGCACTCCGCGCATCAGGTCGGCGGGCAGTAGGCCGGCCTCGTCGGCGGCAAGGTCCGATTTCCAATCTTTGCTGCCCAGGTATTCGTCCAGGATTCTAACATCCTCTTGTGCCGTTGGGTAATGCTCCAGAGCGCTTTTCAGTTCGTGTACAGCGTTCATGGCCCTGTTGAGCCGATGTTCCATGGCTTCGATTCGTTCAACGTTTTTCATCAGCGCGAGACTGTTATTGTAAAAACTTCACAAATGCTTCCGCCTGAGCTTTCAAGGCGGCACGTTGCTCATCGGTGAGGATCATGCATCCCTCTGTCCAGGCCTCCGTATTGAGGATGACACCCGTCTGCGGTTCGGTCATCACATCGGCTTTGATAAAGGTGAGCAGCTCGACGAGTTTTTCGCGACATTTGCCGGTGGCCATCTGACCGCCAGCACCGCTCAATGCCACTTTTTTTCCGTTGATGACCGTGGGGGTGGCGAAATCGTAAGCGACAACGGGTCTTGAAAGCCAGTCTAGCAGGTTCTTCAAGTGCCCGGGATAGCTGAAATTGTATTCGGGGGTGAAAATCCAAATGCCATCGGTTTGGGATACCGTTTCACGCAGTTGGGCCACCGCAGCGGGCGCGGGATATTCGATGTCCTGGTTGATGAATGGCACATCCGTGTAGTCCAGATAAGCCACATCGGCGTTTCCGGCCAAGTATTTTTCTGCCTCTTGGGCAAGCTGCCGGTTGAAGGATTCTTTTCTCAGCGAACCGACGATAAAGAGAATTTTTTTCATATAAGCTGTTTTTTAAGATTTTAGTTGGCAAAGATACGAACTTTATAAATTATGAAGTCGGCATCGACAAGAAATCATGGATTTTTATCGAACACTTCATCGTTGAAATTGATCAGATAGACATTCTCTGTGCCACGGGTGACGGCCGTATAAAGCCAACGCAGAAATTCGCGGTCCAGCCCCTCTTCGGTCAGGTAGCCTTGGTCCACCAGCACATGTTTCCATTGTCCGCCCTGCGTCTTGTGGCACGTGAGCGCATACGAGAATTTTACCTGCACGGCATTCAGATAGGGATCGTTTTTGATGCGCTTGGCCCGCTCGCGCCGATCGGCAACATCCTCATAGTCTTCGGACACAGCGAGATATAGTTTCCGATAATCCTCCGGAGAGAGGGATGGACCTTCATACTCCAGGCTTTCGAGGATGATTTTGATGTCGATGTCGGGATAGTTGGGATAGTCGCACAGGCGGACGGTCACGTCGGCGAAGCTGAAGCCGTAGAGTTCCTGCTGCTTGTGGATGGCCATCACCTCCATGATGTCGCCGTTGGCCAGGAAGCCCACCTCGGAGCCCTCCTCAATCCAGTAGTAGTTGTTCTTCACTGCCATCAGGTAGTCGCCGGTGGCGATGCGGTTCTCGCGGTAGAGCACGCGGCTGCGGATTTCGTTGTTGAAGAGGTAGGCCCGCTTGTTGGAGCGCGTCACCGTGACAATCTCGTCGCAATCGTTGCGGTCGTAGAGATTGTTGTACAGTTCCTCCAGCTCGCCGCCGCGCACACGGGTGAAGTCGGGGAAGGGGCGTCCGCTGAACAGCGGGAATGACGGGTCGTTATGGCTGATCTTTTCGCGCAACAGAGTAGCGTTGAATAAGATGCCGGAGTCTTCGGCCTGCCGCACCACGTCAGTGAGACTGCCTCCCCGGATGGTGACTGGGAATGCCGAGCGCAGGAAATCCTCGTTCAGGGCCGGGCTCTCGTCGGAGTGTACCGGCGGCAGCTGCGCGTCGTCGCCGATGAAGAGCATCCGGTTGTGCTCGCCGGAAAAGACGTAGTCCATCAGGTCTTCCAGCAGGCTGCTGAGGCCGGGAATCTCGCCCATATTCGCATCCGCAGAGATCATGGAGGCTTCGTCCACGATGAAGAGCGTGTGGCTGTAGATGTTGTCCTTGCGCACAAAACGGCGCAGTCCCTGTCGGGTGGCCACGCGGTAGATCCATTTGTGAATGGTGTAGGCTTTTTTGCCGGCATATTGCGAGAGGACCTTGGCGGCCCGGCCCGTGGGGGCCAGCAGCACGGTGCGCACCCGCACATCCTCCAGGGCGTTCACCAGCGCGCTCACCAGGGTGGTCTTGCCCGTGCCCGCATACCCGCGCAGGAGAAACAGGAAGTGGTCGCCCTTCTCGTAGATGAAATCGGCCAGCCGCCCGATCGCCTCCTCTTGGGATGGCGTCGGCTCATAACCGAAATGCACCTTCAAACACCGATAAAACTCCTGCCTTGTCACTGTGAAATGTTGCTGAACCTTGAACTATGAACTATGAACCAATAACTATTAATTATTAATTGTTAATTGTTAATTGTAAAACTTGCCCCCAAAAACTCCACCTCCTTGAACCCGCACGTGTAGAGTCTGCCATCTCGGTCGCGTAGTTGAAGCCTGCCGAATGTGTCCACGTCTTCTATCATGGCCGTAATCTCTTTTCCTCCAATACGATATAATGAAAAAATGCCTTTTTGGTACAGATGTTCCATATATTGGTCATGCAATTTTGTGGCATTCGCCTCGGAAAGTTTCTCCCAATGGTCGGAGAGTGTTTGATGTAGCGTTTCCATGACAGAACGTACTTCAAGGGCTTTTCCGGTTTCCAGAAGCAGGGAAGTGGGGTGGGGGATGTCATCGGGGAAA
The DNA here is from genome assembly GCA_017551725.1 of Bacteroidales bacterium. GTDB lineage: Bacteria > Bacteroidota > Bacteroidia > Bacteroidales > WCHB1-69 > F23-D06. The sequence goes on along the minus strand of JAFZKY010000036.1, from coordinate 2,644 downwards.
TGCTCCTGGTTGACGTTGAGGCCGATGCCGGCGATGGTGCCGTTCAGTCGGTCGCCCACCACCGTGTGTTCAATGAGGATGCCGGCGATTTTCTTCCCGTTTACATAGATGTCGTTGGGCCATTTTATCTGGACATCCGGGAGATATTGTGTCAGGGATTCTTGGGTGCAGAGGGCAAAATACTCGTTGAAGAGGAATTGTCGGGCGGCGGGCAGCGTAGTACGGAAGAAGATGCTGGCCAGCAGGTTTTTCCCGCGCTCGCTGAACCAGGTGTTGGTCCCCATGCCGCGCCCCGCTGACTGATAGTCGGTGCAAAGCGCGAAAAGATGCGCCAACTCGCTGCCGGAAGCACGCTCCGATTTCATCATATCAGATAGTAACTTGTTGGTAGATGAAGTGTTAGCAATAAATTGGATTTGTCCGTTTTTCATACCGCAAAAATAACTATCTTTGCGCACTAATTTTAGGAAATGATGAAAAAAATCAAAATTCTGTTGGCCACCCTGATAGTGGCATGGACGATGACCTCCTGTGTGGACAATTCCGGACAATATGTAGGGCAGCTTTACACGACGGCTCAGAAGCACGCCGCCGTCAAAGAGTGTCTGGTCCAAAGCAAGGACTCCGCATTGAACCATCTTTTTATTGATAATGGTTTTTACAATTATAATAATGGGGCCTGCCGCATCGACTACAGCACGTTAGCTGCCGCCCTGATGGACACTTTGAGCCAGCACGGCCTGGGCTATCTGAACGATTCGCTCATCGTTGCTACCAATCATCTGGCCACCAACTGTCGCTCTGCCATGTCGGATGCGCTCACCACGGCCATCAACGAGATGGAATACTGGGATTACGACGGGCTGATTGGCGGCAATGACGATGCCATCACCCAGTATTTTAAGAAATTAAAGAACGATGATTTGAAAGCCGCTCTGCAGACCCCTGTTTCCATCCGTATGAACGTCTTCAATGTCAACAACATCTGGAACGAGATGGTGGCACAATACTATTCGATATGCGGAACGCCCGTGGGCGCGGATGTCCAGGGTTACATCATCAACAAGATGCTGGACGGCGTTTATTTGGAAATGATGGAGGAAGAATATCTCATCCGCACCGACACCACCCATCAGAACGAAAACACCATTCTTTTCCGATAGTCATAACCCCGCTTTTACATTATGAACTTTGAACTTTGACTATGAACTATTAACTATTAATTATTAATTATTGATTATTAATTATTAATTGTAACATAAATCGATCATTAATAAAAACATTACAGAATATGAGAACTGAAAAACTTTTCAAGGGCAAAACCCTGGCTATCCTTTCCGGTGGTGGTGACACTCCCGCCATCAACTCCAGTATTGAATGTGTTCGCAACCGCGCCTCCATGCTCGGCTTCAAAGTGTATGGTGTGCTTCGCGGTTGGAAGGGCCTCCTTGGCGACGGCGACATCGTGGATCTGACCAACATCCCGTACAACGGTATCTACGGCGGCACGGCGCTGCTCTCGTCCCGTACCAACCCCTTCCCGAGCAAGAAGAATCCCGAAGACCGTTCGCAGCAGATCCTGCGCAACATCGAGCGCTATAAAATCGACGTTCTCGTCACCATCGGTGGCGACGACACCAACGGCGCGGCCAAGAAGATGTACGAAACCTACGGCATCCCGGTCATCGGTTTTCCCAAGACCATCGACAACGACTTGCGCACCCGCACGATGCACCATTACAACGGCCAGCAGCACGAGACCGTGTTGTGTCCGGGATTTCCCTCTGGTGCCATGGCCATCAAGAAGCTGACGAGCAAGCTGCACACCACCAACGAGTCACACCAGCGTATCATGGTGCTGGAAGTGATGGGACGTGACGCCGGCTGGCTCACGGGTTCAGCCGTCTTCGGCGGTGCTCAGATGGCCCTCGTTCCGGAAGTGGAGATGACCAAGGAACGCAAGGAGTTTTTCTTCGAATCCGTCAAGGAGAACTACATGCGCTCGCCCAAGCACAGCCTCGTCATTGCCGTGTCCGAAGGCGTGAGATGGTGGGATGATGAGAAGCAGGAGCTGGGCATGGTATATGCCTCCTCCGACACCGACGAGTACGGTCATCCGCGTTTCGGCGGCATAAGTGGCACCATTGCCTCTGAGATCAACCGCAAACTCGGCATCGAGGCCCGTGGCCAGATTTCCGGTTACATTCCTCGTTCCGGCAAATGCTACGAGTACGACCGCAGACTCACCTCCACGTTGGCCGACAAGGTGGTGGACCTGCTGCTCCGCGAGGACTACGGCAAGATGCCGGTTATGCAGGATATCGTGCCGTACGATGAGCTGGAGGAATTCCACGCTTCGGAAATCGAGATGGGCAACATCGGCAACTTCCCGCTGCCCGCAGCCTATTACGATGCCAACAAGTTCCAGTTTACCGACCAGTACATCGACTTCCTCTCCAACATCATCGGTAATCCATACCGTATGGAGTTTACGCAGAAGTTCCCGATTGTGATACCGGAATAGAGAACAATTTACAATTAATAATGTACCATTAACAGTTAATAGTTTATAGTTAATAGTTAATAGTTAGCTGTTCCATACCGATAATCGTTGCTTTAAATCCCTGATTGTCAACTATTAATT
>JAFZKY010000035.1 GCA_017551725.1 Bacteroidales bacterium | reverse complement strand
TGATGATGGAATGCGGGGACAACCAGTTGTTCCTGCTCCTGCCGGAGATTCAGGAGCATGATATTGACCGGGTAATCGGCCGACTGCTGCGTAAATGGAATGAATCCGACTACCCGGACCGGGCGGAAATTGCCTGCGAATACGGAAAGGTTCAATCCGGCAATGCACAAGACGACGACCACCGCAGCGAGCGGGAGGAGTGGATCGTTGTTGTGGATTGTACGCGTATGTGGTGAATAAGAAAAGCATCCCATAAGCGTATCAACAAACAATTGAATTGTAAATCGTTAATTGTTTGATTTTAATCCACAAATTATAAAATGTTAATTGAATGAAGACAAGTAACGTGTTGTTGGAGAAAACGAAACATTTTGCGCTGCGAATCATTAAATTGTATTCATTTCTAGGAAAGGAAAAAAACGAATATGTGATGTCAAAGCAGATATTACGAAGTGGAACGAGTATAGGTGCGAATGCCAGAGAAGCTTCAACCGCTCAAAGCAAGCGGGATTTTTATTCAAAATTACATATATCATATAAAGAAGCGGCTGAAACTGAATATTGGTTGGAATTGTTACATGAAAGCGGGTATATAGATGATGAACCCTTCAATAGCATACATGAAGAATGTCGAGAGTTACTGAAAATCTTAACATCCATTCTCAAAACCAAACAACAATCCCCTTAATAACTATAATTATTAATTATTAATTGTTAATTGTTAATTGTTAATTGCCAATTAGTTCCCTGTCCACTCCCAATAATCTTGCAATGGCAAACGCCTCCATGGGCACTTCGTCGGCGTCGGTTTCCACGAGGGAGTAGTCGATGTAGTCGCCGATGTTGTGTACGGTGACGGGTGTGTCGCCATGCAGTTGGAGTCCTTTCACGCGCAGTCGCCGGCATTGGGCGTTGATGCCGCTGTAGTGGGTGGTTACCAGGGAGGTAATGCCGAGGCGGGCGGCCAGGGTCAGGTAGTTGCTCACAATCCGTTTGCCCTCCTCGGGGTTGGTGGTGCGGGCCAGCTCATCTACCAGGGCTAATATTTTCTTGCCTTCGCGTCCGGCTTGGATGATTTCGTGGATGGTAAGGATTTCCACGGCGAAGGAGGAGAGCCCGCTGATGTCGGACTGCCGGTCGCCGATGCTGCTGTAGATGCCGTCCATGACGGTCATCTCCGCCGACTCGGCTGGCACATAGAATCCGAATTGGAATAGATGTTGGGCCAGGGAGACGGTCTTCAACAGAACAGACTTGCCCGCCATGTTGGCGCCGGTGATGAGCACGGTCTCGCGTCCGAAGCGGATGTCGATGGGCTGGAAATGCCGGCCTTTCTCGTTCAGCACGGCCGCCACCTCGGGGTTGTACAGCTGGTGCAGGTCGGTGTGGTCGGTGAGGGTGGGGCGGCAGGCGTTCCATTCGATGGCCAGCTGGGCTTTGGCCAGCAGCAGGTCGAGGTGGGCGAGTTGGTCCAGGTTGCGGGCGATGGCCGTGACGCGGGGTTGCAGTTCCTGCGACAGGCGAGTGCGCACGCGATCCTCCACCTTCTGCGCCTGGAATCGGCACTCCTCCGCCTCGGCCACGCTCTGGGCGTTGTCGATGCGTGCGCGCCATTGGGCCAGCTCGTGGTCGTAGAGGGAATAGACGTAGAAATGGGGGATGCCGGTGTGCTCGGGATCCAGCAGCGTGACGACGGCATCCATGTTCTCCAGCGGGCAGATGTCGCTGCCGCAGGCCGCCAGCGCCTCCGCGATCTTGCGGGTGAGGATGGCCGTCTTCTTGATTTCGAACAGCTGGATGTCGTCCATCACGGCCCCGTCGGCCAGGGCGGAAAGGGTGGGGCGTATGTCGTTGATCTGGTGCAGATGGTTGCGGATGTTCATCACCTTGCTCCTGAACTGGTCGTCGCGGCGCAGGCCGATGGCCTTGGCCAGCAGGTCGAACTCCGTCTCCAGTTCCTGCGCGGAGGTGCAGAACGGCATGACCAATAGGTACTTGCGTCCCAAATTGGAAACAAGCTGGAGGTGTTCATACACATAGTGCAGGGCGGAGTTTTGTTCGAAGGCGTTCTTGAAAAGCATAATCTGCGGTGTCTGTTGTTTGGGTTGGCAAAGATACAGTTTTTCTTTTTCCCTTGCAAAATATTGACGGGCATAGAATTTTGTTGACGGTTGAATCACGTCAGAAACGCAAGCTAAGTGGAATGGAGTGGCGCGTTTTTTGCTATCCAATACCCCGCTTTCTTCGAATTAGAGTTGCAAAATTAACAATTTCAAAATGTGATTGTTAATTTGTTTTTGTAAAAAGCTGGTTGTCAACTGAAAAAAATTTCACAAAGCCCTTGACAAAGCCTTCCGTATGAATTACTTTTGACAACAAAAACAGTTAACCGAAATATGAACACACACACACAATTTCAGCAACAGGGCCACCCTTGACGACCATTTCACTTAAGCGACCGGTCAGGCCTTCGCAATGCCAAAATGGTCATGATAGAGACAGAACAAAAACGTGAATACTTTAGAAACGAATAAATAATAATCGGAATTGTAAATTATTGCCACATGGCGGAAATACCTCTCTGCGACTTGAAAATACAATACTATGACCAAGGAAATGAAGATTTATCGGTCGGAGGACTTGCATGTTCAACTGGATGTTCTTGTTGAGAATGAAACCGTCTGGTTGAGCCAGGCGCAAATAGGCCTGCTTTTTGGTGTGCAAAAGGCAGCAATATCAAAACATTTGAAAAACATCTTTGCATCAGGAGAATTGCAGCAGAATAGAGTCGTTTCCATTTTGGAAACAACTGCAAGTGATGGAAAAAAATATGCAACGCATTTTTATAACTTGGATGCGGTGCTTTCGGTAGGATATCGTGTCAATTCATTGCAAGCCACGCAGTTCCGTATTTGGGCAAACAAGGTGTTGAAAGAATATATCCTTCGTGGCGCCGCTGTGAATCAGCGGCTTGAGCAGGTGGAGCATCGTCTGCGCCAAAACGAATTGGATATACTATCCATAAATCAAAAAATGGACTATTGGGTGCAAATGGCTCTTCCGCCAAAACAAGGTGTCTTCTTTGACGGGCAGATCTTCGATGCCTACCAGTTTGTTTCTGATTTGATACGCAGTGCAAAAAACTCTATCGTTTTGATTGACAATTATGTGGATGACAGTGTGCTGGCACAAATGACAAAGCGTGCCGAAGGGGTGCGTGCAATCGTGTGCGTTAACAAGATTTCTGAAACCCTTCGTCTGGATGTGAACAGGCATAACCGACAATATCCGCTTGTGGAAATGTGTGAAGTACCCGCTATTCATGATCGCTTTTTGCTGATAGACGATGCTCGACTGTACACATTCGGGGCCTCTTTCAAGGATTTGGGCAAGAAGCTTTTCTGTTTTAATTTGATGGAAGAAGCTGAGGTGGTGTCTGCAGTGCGCAAGATGATACTTCGTTTTCGGGTATGACTTTTTGTCAGTCGCTCGTGTTTGGCAACGTTATTGCTCTATGTCTCCGCCGTCTGGAAAATCAGGCGGCGGTTTTTTGAAGAAAGGAAAAAGAATATTATGAACCCGAACAATTTGACAATCAAAACACAAGAGGTTATCTCTAATGCCCAGATGATTGCCATGCGCAACCAGAACCAGCAGATCGAGAACCTCCATTTCTTGAAGTCCATGCTCGACATGGACGATAACGTTGTACCCTTCCTGTTGAAGAAACAGGATTGTAACCCTAAAACCATCGCCTCCGTGGTGGATCGTGAGATCGCCCGCCTGCCGAAAGTCACCGGCGGCGACTTCTTCCTCGGCGGCAGCGCGCAGACCGCCATGCAGAAGGCCATCATCTTCTGCCAGGATTCCGGCGACGAGTACGTCTCGCTGGAGCATCTGCTCTACGGCATCCTCATGGCGGGCGACAAAGCCTCGCAGATACTGAAAGACGCCGGCCTCACCGAGAAGGGCATGAAGAGTGCCATCGGCGAGCTGCACAAGGGCAGCAAGGTGACGTCCGCCTCCAACGAAGAGACCTACAATGCGCTCAACAAATACGCCAAGAACCTGAACGACATGGCCCGTCAGGGCAAGCTGGACCCCGTCATCGGACGTGACGAGGAGATACGCCGGGTGCTGCAGATCCTGTCGCGGCGTACCAAGAACAACCCGATTCTGATTGGTGAGGCGGGTGTCGGCAAGAC
>JAFZKY010000034.1 GCA_017551725.1 Bacteroidales bacterium | reverse complement strand
TACAGCTTCAAGGGCGACCCGAAGGACTTGAAATGGTGCGGCACGGTGGGCAACACCGACAAGCCGGTGGAATACAACCAAGTGTACCCGTACATTCTGAAATACAAGGATTTGGATGGAGTCAGCAAGGTGATAAAGAGTTCGATAACGGTGTTGTGATCAGGGTATAGTGATCAGTAGTCAGTAATCAGTGGTCAGTTAATAGAATTCCCCTTCTTTGAAGAAGGGGTGCCCGAAGGGCGGGGTAGTTGGGGAGGTAATCAGGGTACAGATGTCAGTGATCAGTAATACCCTTATTTTCTGCCCGTTTGGGTAAAGAAGTAGTCGTGCTGCTTTTTCCGCTCTGCCAGGCTTTTGGCCACATGGACTTTCTGGCCTGTGTAGGGGTTGTATTCTAAATAATACATGGCGGTGGCGAAGGTCATCGGGGTGGGGGTGAAATCCTGCACCTGGTCGGTGAGGAGGTGGCATCGGCGCGTGATGCGGCTCAAGGCGGCCATCTTCTCCATGGTACATCCGGGATGCGAGCCGATGAGGTAGGGGATGAGCTGCTGGTTCTTGCCGCATCGCCGGTTTTCCTCGTTGAACAATTCTAAAAACGCTAAAAAATGGTCGAAGCTGGGCTTGCGCATCAGCTTCAGCACCTCGGGGTCTGTGTGTTCAGGGGCCACCTTCAGACGCCCCGACACATGATGCTTTACGATTTCATGCAGATATTTGCGTTGGCCGTTGCGCTCGTTTTCCCGCGCATCGTGGTTCAGCAGCATCTCGTAACGGATGCCGCTGCCGATGGTGACGTGCTTCACGCCCGCCATCTCACGTACTTTCTGATATAGCGCGATGAGTGGATGATGGTCCAGCTGGAGGTTGGGGCAGATTTCGGGGGTGAGGCAGGAGGGACGCGGACATTTGCGGCAGCGGCTCAAATCCTTCCCCTGCATACGGAACATATTGGCGGAGGGCCCGCCCAGGTCGCTGATGTGCCCTTTGAAATAAGGCCTGGCGATGAGGTCGCGCACCTCGGCGAGGATGGACTCTTCGGAGCGCGAGGCAATCTGTTTGCCCTGGTGTGCGGCGATGGCGCAAAAGCTGCACCCCCCGAAGCATCCCCGGTGCAAGGTGATAGAGTTCTTGATCATCTCGAAGGCGGGCACGTTGCCACGCTTGAGATATTTGGGATGCGGCAGGTTCATCATCCGGTCGAAGAGGGCGAAACTGTCCATCTCCGCTTCCGTGGCCACAGGGTAGGGCGGGCGCACGACAACATGTTTGCCATGTTCGTAGGGTTGAATAATGGTCCGTTGTTCTCGTTTGTTGGATTCGGTTTCAAATAAAACGAAATCCTCCCCGTATCGGTGTTTGTCTTTCAGCTCTTCTTGATAGCTATGTAGAAGAATAGGCTTGTCATCAACGTATTTTTGTGTGTCGGTGTCAATGTAGGCAATCTGCTGACATTCGGGCAGATGTTTGCGCCAGTCGGGTTGCTGGAACAGCTTGGCCAAAGCGGTGATGGGACGCTCGCCCATGCCATACACCAGCACATCGGCACCGCTCTCAATCAGGATGGAAGGCTTGAGCGTGTCGCTCCAGTAGTCGTAGTGCGAGAGCCGCCGCATAGAGGCCTCAATGCCCCCGATGACGACGGGCACGTCGGGAAACAACTGCTTGAGGATGCGGCTGTAAACGGTGGTGGCGTAGTCGGGACGGAAGCCCGCCTTGCCGCCGGCCGTGTAGGCATCGTCGCTGCGCAGCCGCTTGTTGGCCGTGTAGTGGTTCACCATCGAGTCCATGTTGCCGGAGGTTACCCCGAAAAAGAGTCTGGGTTTCCCTAACTTCTTGAAATCCCGCAAATCATCTTTCCAGTTGGGCTGGGGCAGGATGGCCACGCGCAGGCCCTCGCGCTCCAGCGTGCGCCCGATGACGGCGGCGGCAAAAGAGGGATGATCAACGTAGGCGTCTCCGCTCACGAGGATGACATCCACATAATCCCATCCGAGGTAGTCGAGCTCCTTTTTGGTGATGGGAAGAAAATGTTTGCCGGGGTTCATACGGAAGGGGACGATGGTGGGCGGATTAGTGAATCACTTTGAGCTCGTCAACGCCCATGCGTACTTTGAGCCATTTGACCAGCTTCTGCTCGTCGGCCTGATGACGGCTGTTGTTGTCCCATTGCAGAAACACGACCGCCACCGTTTTGGACTCCAAGGATCTGGTGTCGTATTGCACCATGTCCGTCACGGCAAACTCCTGCACGGCCGGATATTGGGCGTAAATCTCCTCTGCCAGCTGCTGCGAGAGTGTTTCAGCATTTTGGATGGCGTTGATTTTGGACCGCAATTCAGTGATGGTGGAATCCTGTTTTGCAATAGTGGCATCTTTTTTATTGAGAATATCTTCAATGATCTCATTCTGCTTGGTGATATCGATGGTCTCACCCGTCTGTTTTATCACCAGGCTGGCTTTTTTCAGCCCATATTGGGTGTGAAGCACGTCTTGCAGCTTGGCGATTTGCTCGTTGCTGATGGGCTTGCCTATCAACGAAAGCGTGACACATTGGCTTCGGTGGTGGTACTCCCGGTCGGCATCGATGATTTGTGTGTTCTGGAACATCTCGCTGGAGCGCAAATCCTTCACGAATTTGAGGCTTTGGGTGTTGAAAGCCGCCTCTTGCACCACGTCGGTGGCCAAATAGATGCTGGGGATAAGGACGAGGATGGTGAGGACGGTGATAAAACGTTTCACTTTGCGGTGCCGACGTTCATCCACGTATTGGGCCTCGGGAAAACGGAGGAAACGCACGACGAGGAAGGTGGCTAAGGCAATAAAGAAGGAGTTGATGAAGAAAAGATAGAAGGCTCCGAGGAAGTACCATATTTGTCCGGTTGCGATGCCGAAACCCGCCGTACACAGGGGCGGCATGAGGGCGGTGGCGATGGCCACGCCGGAGATGACGGTGATGGATTGCGACTTTCGGCTGGAGGCCACAATGCCGGCCAATCCGCCAAAGAAGGCGATGAAGACGTCGAAGATGGTGGGTTGCGTACGGGCTAAAAGTTCGGAGCGTGCATCATTGATGGGCGAGATGAGGAAGTAGAGCGTGGAGGCCACCAAGCTGATGAACACCATGAGAGCCAAGTTCTTGAGTGACTTCCGCAGCAGCTCTTCGTCAAAGGTTCCGACAGCAAAGCCAATGCCCGTGATAGGCCCCATGAGCGGCGAAATCAACATCGCGCCGATGATGACGGCGGTGGCGTTGACGTTCAGTCCCACCGATGCCACGATGATGGCGAAGAAGAGAATCCAGACGTTTACTCCCCTGAAAACCACACTCTTGGAGATGGAGTCGAAGGTGGCTTCGTAGTCGGTGTCGTCGCGCAACTGGGTGTATTGGCGAACCATCAGCCATGCTTTTTGAAAGGCCCGTTTGATGCGTTGTCGGAAGGAGGGTGTTCCCATGATGGTCTTTTTTTGTATGTCAATACTATGTGGTCAGTATCTCAATGAGTTCCGGCAGCGTGCAGGTGCGCTGCTCGCCGCTGGTCATGTTCTTGCAAGAGAAGGTCTTGCTTGTGCGCTCGTTCTCACCCGCCATGACCACGAAGGGGATGTTTTTGGCGTTGGCGTACGACATCTGCTTGCCCATCTTGACGCTGTCGGGGTAAATCTCTGCCGCGATGCCCGCCTCGCGCACAGCACGCAGGGCAGCGAGGGCATATTTCTCATCCTCTTTCCCGAAATTGACGAACAAGGCTTTGACGGGATTCAGAATCTCGTCTGGGAAAAGCCCTAACTCGTTGAGCACGTCGTAGATGCGTTCTGCGCCGTAGGAAATGCCCACGCCCGACATGTTCTTCAGCCCGAAGATGCCGGTGAGGTTGTCGTAGCGTCCGCCGCCGGAGATGCTGCCGATGGAGGCGTCTTTGGCCTTCACCTCGAAAATGGCGCCGGTGTAGTAGTTCAGGCCGCGGGCCAGGGTGATGTCGATCTCCAAATCGGTGGTGATGCCCATCTCGGCCACGTAGTCCAGCACGGTGGTGAGCTCCTCAAGGCCCTTCTGCCCGATTTCGCTGTTGGCCAGCAGGGTTTGCAGGTGTCCGATCTTTTCCGCGTTGGTCAGCCCGCCAAGGCAGAACACTGGACGGAGTTTCTCAATGGCTTCCGCGCAGAGACCGCGCTCTGCCATCTCGGCGCACACGGCCTCTTGCCCGATTTTGTCTAACTTGTCCATCGCCGTGCAGAGGTCCGTCACCTTGTCGGCGGCCCCGATTACCTCAGCGATGCCGGAGAGGATCTTGCGGTTGTTGATTTTCATCGTGACGGCGATGCCGAATTCGCGGAAAATCTCATCCGTGATCTCCACCAGCTCGGCCTCGTTGAGCAGGGAGGTGCTGCCGATGATGTCGGCGTCGCACTGGTAGAACTCGCGGTAGCGGCCCTTCTGCGGCCGGTCGGCGCGCCATACGGGTTGCATCTGGTAGCGCTTGAAGGGGAACGTGATGTCGTTCTGGTGCTGCACCACGAAGCGGGCGAAGGGCACCGTCAAGTCGTAGCGCAGGCCTTTCTCGCACAACTTGGTGGCCAGTTTGTTGACCGACATGCTGCTGTCTTGGAAATCAACTCCTTGGGTGAAATCGCCGGAATTAAGGATCTTGAAGAGCAGGCGATCGCCTTCCTCGCCGTATTTGCCCATCAGGGTGGAGAGGTTTTCCATGGAGGGAGTCTCTATCGGAAGATAGGCGTGCTTGTAAAATATGGAGCGTATCGTGTCGAAAATGTAGTTGCGGCGCATCATCTCCGCCGGCGTGAAATCCCGCGTTCCCTTAGGTATGGATGGTTTTACGATGTTCATTGTCGTTGCTTTTTTTATAGGCTGCAAAAGTACACATTTTTTTGCGAAAGCACAAGGCGACAATATCGCCCGCGTCAGGCTTTTTTTGTATCTTTGCCGCTCCGTAAATGACATTCATAATATTGTTTAACGATAAATATTTCTACAATGGAAGAAACAAAGAAATCATTGATCAGACTTAGAATGAGTTCACAGGACGCCCATTACGGCGGTAATTTGGTTGACGGTGCCCACATGCTGGCCCTTTTCGGCGATGTGGCCACGGAACTGCTGATTATGCAGGATGGCGACGAAGGCCTCTTCTGCGCTTACGACAATGTGGAGTTCCTCGCTCCCGTCTATGCCGGCGACTATATCGAGGCCGTGGGTGAAATCACCAAGGTGGGCAACACCTCCCGCAAGATGGTCTTTGAGGCCCGCAAGGTCATCATCCCGCGTCCAGACATTAGCCCCTCCGCTGCCGACGTGCTCCCCGAACCCGTGGTGGTCTGCCGCGCTTCCGGCACCTGCGTTGTTCCCAAACAGTGCCAGCGGAAGAATGAGTAGGAGAACAAACTACTATCATTCCCCTTCTTCCCAAGAAGGGGTGCCCGTAGGGCGGGGTAGTTGGGAAAGGGTCCAGGGTCCAGTATACAGTGAATAGAATTCCCCTTTTCAAGAAGGGGTGCCCGCAGGGCGGGGTAGTTGGGAAGGAACAGTAGTGAATAGCTAAAAAAAACAATTCAACAATTCAACAAATAAACAAATCAACAACAATGGATAAACTCATCATCACCGCCGCGATTTGCGGTGCGGAAGTGACAAAAGAACAGAATCCTGCCGTGCCTTATACGGTGGAAGAGATTGTGAAAGAGGCCAAGTCCGCTGTGGACGCGGGTGCCGCCATCGTACACCTGCACGTGCGCGAGGACGACGGCACGCCCACGCAGAGCCGCGACCGTTTCCAGGAGTGCGAGGAGGCCATCTACAAGGCTTGCCCCAACGTTATCCTGATACCCTCCACGGGAGGGGCCGTCGGCATGACGCCCGACGAGCGTCTGCAATCCACGGACACCACCCCGATTCCGGAGATGGCTACCCTGGACTGCGGTACCTGCAATTTCGGAGACGAGATTTTCGACAACACCATGCCCACCATGCGGGCTTTTGGCAAGCGCATGATGGAGCGTGGTATCAAGCCGGAGTACGAGTGCTTTGAGATGGGCCATCTGGACACCATCCTCACCATGGCCCGCAAGGGCGAGGTGCCCGGTGCCCCCATGCAGTTCAACTTCGTGCTGGGCGTGCCCGGATGTACACCTGCCACTGTGCCCAACCTCTGCTGGCTGGTCAACAACATCCCTGCCGGCTCCACGTGGACTTGCACCGGCATTGGTCGTCATGCCTTCACGCTGGCTGCCCCCACCATCGTGATGGGTGGTAACGTGCGTGTCGGCTTCGAGGACAACCTCTATTTGGAAAGAGGCGTGCTGGCCAAGTCTAACGGCGAACTGGTGGACAAGGTCGTCCGCATGGCCAAGCTGCTTGGCCGTCAGGTGGCCACCTCCGACGAGGCTCGCGAGATCCTCGGCCTGCGCAAATAATCCGCACGGCAAGGCCGATTACGAAGAGAGGGTGCTCCATCAACGGGGCACCCTCTCTTTTAGGTTATGTTGGTTTGTTATGTTCTTACTGCTCCACTAACTGCTTGACGGCTTTTTCCAGCGCTTCGCCGCGAAGGTCCTTGGCCACGATACGGCCCTCTTTGTCTAGCAGGAATGTGGCGGGAATGGAACGCACACCGTAGATGGCGGCGCCTTCCGACTGCCATTGCTTTAGGTCGCTGACATGGTTGGGCCAGATGAGCTTGTCATCGCTGATGGCGCGCTTCCAGCTGGCGGCGTCACGGTCCAGGGATACACTGTAGATGTCGAAGCCCTTGTCATGGTAAAGGCCGTAGATGCGGCGCACGTTGGGGTTCTCACGGCGGCAGGGACCGCACCAGGAGGCCCAGAAGTCGATGAGGACAACCTTTCCTTTGAGGTCGGAGAGCTTGCGAATGTTGCCGTCGGGGTCCTTGAAGGCTAGTTCGGGCGCCATGGCACCCACAGAGGTCTTGTAGGCGGGCGAGTGCATGATGCCCCAGCGCTCTTTTACGATGGGATGCTCAGGGTAAACCTCGTGCAGCGCGGTGATGACCTCTTCGTGCAGGGCCGTGTTCTGGTCGCGCGGGAACATGTCGAGGAACATCAGCACCGAGATGTCCTTCTTGTTCTCCTTGATGCTTTCCAGCAGACGGCTGTTGACGTAGCTGTCGGTCTCGTTGTATCGCGTCTGGTATCCGTTGACAATGTCTTTCACGATCTGTTGGGCTTGGGTAATAACCTGGTTGGCCAAAACATCATCTTTGGCGGCTTGGCGGAACTCGTCATGCTTCAGGGCGGCCTGTTTGGCTTTGGCGGTCAGCAGAATGGCCACTTTCGAAGCCCAGGCTTTTTTGCTGCTCTTCTTGTCGAAAAGGTTGTTGAAGGCAAGGCTGTCGCGCTCCGCGAGCAGCATTTTAACGTTCTCCATCATGCTTCCGAGTACGGATTTCGCCATATCATGACGGTTGTTCACCCCTTGGATGTAATGGTCCAGATTCTGGTAATAGTCAGCGTGGTTGCTTTTCCGGTTGTCGCTGAAATTGTAGTAGTGATCCACATTCTCCAGATAGCTGCTGAAGGGACGGTAGTTGTTGTCGAGGCTTTTGAGCATCTTGTTGAAAGCGGTGGTGACAATGTCCGCATCGCCCTTGATTTTGCCGGCGGGTGCGTAGGTGCGGAACAGGGCGTTCAGGCTGTCAATGTCATTGAAAACGGACAACAGATAGCCGTCCACATCCTGGTTGGTTTGAACGTATTGGTTGACGTTCTGCGCAATCTGGCTCCAGTATTTCTGGTCGGGGTCGGATTGCAGGGCGTTGTTCAGACTGTCCAACACGGTTTTCTTGCGTGCGGACAGGGTGGTGTTTCTCTGCACGAAGGACATGGCGGGCGAGCCGCTCACCTGGACGATGTTCTGCAAGTCTTCGGCGTTGATGGTCATCTTCACGTCTTCTCCGGGTTTGACAACGTAGAGCATGTATTTGTTGTCGCCGAAATCGAAACGGTAGATGTCGTTGTCAAGATTCAGAAACATGATGAATTTGTCGTTCACGATGTCGGTGGAGGCATACGTCTTTTTATCGTTGCCGTAGGCGTTGATCAAATCGACATGTTTGAATTTGTTGTTCTGGATTGTCACTTCCACCGTGGAGGCTTTTTGCGCGAATATCACGCTGTTGGAAAGCAGGATGACCGCTATAAGGACCAGATGTTTCAGAATTTTCATTGTATAAGGTTCTTGGTTATAAATTTTCTAAAAATGAGGCGGCAAAGATACGATTTTTTGCAATTTGTACTATCTTTGCACCATCTTAAAACGAAGGTATGAAGAAATTATTATTTGCTCTGATTCTGCTGGCTGTCGCTTGTATCCCGCTTCCCGCCCAACCGTCTGCTGAATCCTCATTTGACTCTGATTGTGAAGGCTATGACATGCTGACACTGTATGATAGCACGGATGTGTTCATGGAAGAGTCGGGGTTGAGCCATGTGATTGTTCACAAGCGTTACCGGATATTGTCGCAGGCCGGCGGGCGCGACTACAACACGGTGAAGATGGACTATGACCCGCTGTCCGCATACGCGGAGATTCGCGATGTGCGGATTTTCCGGCATGATGGCGCCGAGGAGAAGGTGGAGAATGCCGTCATGGACTATCCCGCCCCAGCCCACATGATCTATTGGGGTGCCCGCCAGAAAATGGTGACCCTTGGACGGCTCGAACTGGGCGACGAGGTGGAAATCGTCACCTATAAGAAGGGTTTTACGTATGCCCTCCTGCAGGGCGAGGACCCCGATGCCAAGTACATCCCGCCCATGCGCGGCCATTTCTATGACATCGTGCCCTTCTGGAGCGAACAACCTGTGAAGGAGAAAGTGTATCAGGTGAGCGTGCTGACGTCGAAAAACCTCCGCTATGCGGTTTATCATGGAACGCTTGAAACTCAAACACGGAAAGATGGAGACCGGACATTGTATATTTTTACCAAGAAGAATATAATGCCTGTTGAGAAGATTCCGCGCAATACATTGGCCAATAATGATATACAGACAAAGCTGCTGCTTTCCACCGCGCAAACGTGGAAGGCCAAGTCGATGTGGTTCTACGGGGTGAATGAGGACTACGGCAGCTTCGTGCCCACCGACGAGGTGAAGCAGAAGGTGGCCCAGCTGCTGAAAAAGGCCAAGACCGAGAACGACAGCCTCTTCATCCTCACGCACTGGGTGGCCGACAACATGCGCTATTCGGGCATCTCCATGGGCGAGGGCGAGGGCTTCACGCTGCACAAGTGCGACATGAACTATACCGACCGCTGCGGTGTGTGCAAGGACAAGGCCGGCCTCTTGATTGCCATGCTGCGCGCTGCCGGCTTCGAGGCGTACGCCGCCATGACGATGGCCGGTGAGCAGATCGACGACATCCCCGCCGACCAGTTCAACCATTGCGTTACGGTGGTGAAACGCCGCAACGGCAACTACCAACTGCTGGATCCCACCTGGGTGCCCGGCGTGCGCGAGCTCTGGTCCAGCGCCGAACAGCAGCAGAATTTCCTCATGGGCCTGCCTCAAGGAGCCAAGCTCGGCATCACCCCCGTGTCGAAAGCGGAAAACCACAGTGTTGATATGCACGCCGTGACGAAAATCAACAAGAACGGCGACCTTACCGCCAAAGTAACCGTCACTGCCGAAGGACAGAGCGACCGGACGGTCCGTGTGATCCTTTTCTCCGGTCGCCAGTCTGAATGGAAGAGTAGGGTGGAGAACCAGATTATGAGTCTCTATCCCAATGCGGAAATCAAGTCGGTGAAATATTCCGATGAGGAAACCTATCTGGAACATCCCGTGAAGGTTACCTACAAATTTGTTGTCCCCAATTACGCAACGGTCACCGATAAAGAAGTTGTGGTCATTCCTTTGTTGGCCAAGGGTTTCTTTAAGGGCGCGATGAGCCATCTCTACTTCGACACCTCGATGGAAACACGGGAATACCCGTTCAAGGACCGTTGCTCGCGGCTGGTGCGTATCTCTGAAACAATGACTTTGCCCGCCGGGTATTCTTCGGCCACCTATCCCAAGGCCCGTCACGTCAAGACCGATGCCGTAGCCTTTGACGGCGGGTATCGTCTGGAAAATGGGAAGCTGGTCTTTCAGGAAACGGTTCGTTTGGGCAAGCGCGTGTACGAGGCCTCCGACTGGCCCGCCTTCCGTGCGGCGGTGGAAAACCAGCGTGCCTATATGGAGAAACCGGTGATTTTTACAAAATAACAGTGTTCGATTTTTATAATGAAAGATAATATGAAACGCCTTTTTGTTTTTGTCGTTTTGTTTGTAATAACAGGGACTGCTTTCTGTGGGAAACCCAAGCCCGATGCTGTTTATCATCTTATCCGAAAAGAATATAAAATAAACGAGGACGGCTCCACTGATATGCGTTTCCGGAAAGAGATGCAGCTCTTCTCGCATGATGCCTTTTTTCATACGTATGGTGAAACATTGATACCATATAATACGGATTTCCAAACGCTTACAATTAACGAGGCTTATACCATCCGCAAGGATGGCAGCAAGGTGGAAACGCCGGCCAATGCCTTCAATCCGAGCCTGCCTGCGGGCTGCACTGACTGTGAGCGTTTCAATACGATTCGGGAGATGGTGGTCACGCACACGGCCTTGGAGTACGATGCCACCATCGTGCTGGATTACACCATCCACACGGAAGCGAATTTCTTGGGCATCTGGATGGAGCGGGTGGACTTGTGCGAGCCGGCTCCGATAGAGCGTTATGAGGTCGCCGTCACCCTGCCCGCCGAGTATAGCATCCAATATATGGTCAACTGCTACGGTCGCCAGGTGCAGCCTGCAAAGGATACACAGAACCTCCAATATCGGATGAGCTGGGTGTTCGAGAATCTGCCCCAGCGTCCGGCCGAGGCCTATCTGCCGCACGACTATCTGCCTTATATGATGATGACCACGATTGGAGATCCGACAGCTTTCGTGAACGAGTTGACATTCCAGAATGCGTTTGTGCCCGCAGAGAAAAACTTTTACCGCGAGGCGGGGGCTATCACGGTGGATGGCCAGTCGGAGATTGACAAGGTGTTGGCTCTCCGCAATTATGTGGCGGATATGATCCATACCAACGATGTGTCGCTGAAGCAGATGAACTACATCATCGCCTCCCCGGCGACGGTATGGCAGACCAATTGCGGCAGCAGGGTGGACAAGGATATGCTGCTCGCCACTTTGCTGCGCGCCTCCGGCTTCCAGGCGGAATTCGGATTGCTGTATGGCAATATTATGGATAATGCGGAGAGTGCCGTGAAGGTGACCGTTCAGGGAGAGGATATTTACATCTCCTCGGCGGTGAAGTCGCTCAAGAGTCTTTCGGTGCTCAAGGGCGGTGATTCGTTTCTCTCGCCACAGGGCTATATTCAGAATTTCATCAAGCAGCCGGGCTCTGTGGATGTGGCTGCCGATGTGGAAGTTCTGATGGCAGATGGTACCTTGAAGACGAAGGTGAATGTGCAGCGGGCAGAAGTACGCACTCCGCAGTCGGCCTCCATGCGCAAATCGTCGTTGAGTCCATCGTTCCGTTTGAAGAATCTTGGCAGCGGCTATTATGAGCTGACTTTGCCGGAGGATTATGGCTGCGACCTGCAACCCTCGCGCATCGCGCCTGACCGCACCTTGCCGATGGAAGTGGTACCCACGGAGGAACATTATACCTATACGATTACACTGCCTGCCACGGCACGCATTCTCACAAAACCTTATAAGATAGAACAATCCGCCGACTTCGGCACTGTGATGGTTGAGCTTGTGTGCAATGGCAACACTTTGACCGTGAACAGGTCTCTGACGCTGAAAGAACCGTTTGTGAAAGGCAAAAAGAATCTGCACCGCCTGCGGGATATGCTCGTCACGTGGAAAACGAATAAGCGTATCTCATTTAAGAACAATTAAATACTGAAAAGATGTCTGCCAATCCGAAACTTCTGCCACTGCTGGTCACAATAGATCCGTATTTGAAGCCGTATGCGAATGTGTTGCGCAAGCGGCACGAGCGCGCTGTGCTTCGGGAACTGGAGTTCACCGATGGTACTCGAAAACTGTCGGAGCTGGCCAACGGGCATCTCTACTATGGGCTGCATAAGACCGAAAATGGTTGGATATTCAGGGAAAAGGCACCCAATGCCACGGCATTGTACCTGTATGGCGATTTTTCCAGATGGCAGATCAAACCTGAATTTGCCCTGCATCCGATTGGGAACGGCGACTGGGAAATTGAGTTGCCGGACTTCTGTCTGCAACATACAATGTTATATAAACTGTGGATGGTGTGGCAGTCGGGAGCCGACGAGCGCCTGCCCGCCTACGCCACGCGCGTGGTGCAGGATGACAATACCAAGGTCTTCTGTGCGCAGGTGTGGGATCCGAAACCCTACGAGTGGAAACATTCCCAGCCGCCCAAACCTGACCATCCGCTGATTTACGAGGCTCACGTGGGCATGTCTTCGCAGGAGGCCAAGGTCTCCACCTATTGGGAGTTTAAGGAGACGGTCCTGCCGAGGATTGTCAAGCTCGGCTACAACACCATCCAGCTGATGGCCGTGCAGGAACATCCCTATTACGGCTCCTTCGGCTATCAGGTAGCCAACTTCTTTGCGCCGTCGTCGCGCTTCGGCACACCCGAGGAGTTGAAGGAACTTATTGACGCGGCGCATGGTGCGGGCATCTCCGTCATCCTCGACGTGGTGCACTCGCACTCCGTGTCCAATGTGAAGGAAGGGCTTTCCCACTTCGACGGCTCCGACCATCTCTACTTCCATACCGGAGAGAAAGGACAGCATCCAGTATGGGATTCGCGCTGCTTCGACTACGGCAAAGCCGAAACGCTGACCTATCTGCTCTCCAATCTTAAATATTGGCAGCAGGAGTTCCGCTTCGATGGCTTCCGCTTCGATGGCGTGACCAGCATGAGCTACTGGAACCACGGCATCGGCGTTGATTTTGTGGATTATGCCCAGTATTTTGAGGATAATGTGGATGAGGATGCCCTCACGTACCTCACGCTGGCCAACAACCTGATTCGGGAGGTTAACCCGCAGGCGCTGACCGTGGCGGAGGATGTGAGCGGGATGCCGGGGATGGCCTTCCCGACGGAAAAGGGCGGCCTCGGCTTCGACTACCGCATGTCGATGGGCATCGCCGACTATTGGATGAAAATCGTGAAGACCCGTTCAGACGAGCATTGGGGGGTGGGCGACATCTACTTCCACCTCACCGACAAGCGGCGCGAGGAGCAGACTATCAGCTATGTGGAGTGCCACGATCAGGCGATGGTGGGGGATAAGACGCTGATTTTTAGGTTGGTGGATAAAAACATGTACGATAAAATGTCCGTCTTTACGCCGGATTTGACGGTGGATAGGGGCGTGGCGTTGCACAAGATGATCCGTTTGGTCACGTTGTCGTTGGCCTCCGGCGGCTATCTCAACTTCATGGGCAACGAGTTCGGGCATCCCGAGTGGATCGACTTCCCTCGCGAGGGGAACGGCTGGTCCTGCCAGCACGCCCGCCGGCAGTGGAATCTCGCCGATGACGAAACCTTGAAATACGCAGGCTTGAACCGCTTTGATGCGGACATGATCCACCTGGTGCGCGACAATGCGGTGCTCTCCGCTTTGCCTAGACTGATATGTCAGAATGAAGGCGACCAGGTGCTGGCTTTCGAACGTCAGGGTTTGTTGTTTGTCTTTAATTTTAATCCGGTAAAATCCTTCGAGGATTATGAAATACCCATTGCACCAGGCGATTATGTTATAGCATTGGATTCTGATTCGCCGCGTTATGCAGGTTTCGGCAATGTGAATGAAGAGACGGTTTTCCCCACCACACGAAAAGCCGGCATCGACATTGTCCGGCTATACCTTCCCTCACGCACCGCGCTGGTGTTGAAGAAGAGATAAAGGTGTTTCGCTACATCCGTTCTGGCACGTCAATGCCCAACAGCTTCATGCCGTTGCGGATGGTGATGGCGACGAAGGATGACAGCTTCAGTCGCAGCAGGCGCAGGGCGGCGTCAGGTTCGCGCATGACGGGCGTGTCCTGGTAGAAACGGTTGAACTCCTTGGCCAAGGCGTAAATGTAATTGGCTATCAGGGCTGGACTGAAACTGTCGCCGGCGGCCTGAACAGTCTGCGGATAATGGTACAGCGTCTTGATGAGGTTGCGCTCCAAATCCGTCATGGTGGTCTGGTCAGGGAGGGTGGCGTTCACGTCCACGCCCTGCTCGGCGGCCTTGCGCAGCAGCGAGCGTATGCGAGCGTGCGTGTATTGGATGAACGGCGCCGTGTTGCCGTTGAAGTCGATGGACTCGGCAGGGTTGAAGAGCATGTTCTTGGTCGGGTCCACCTTCAGGATAAAATATTTCAACGCTCCCAGCCCGATCATCTCGTAGAGTTTGGCAGCCTCCTCGGGCGAGAAGTCGAACTTGCCGAGCGACTCGGTGCTCTGGCGGGCCTCCTCGTGCATGGAGTCCATCAGGTCGTCGGCATCTACCACGGTGCCCTCGCGCGATTTCATCTTACCGCTGGGCAGCTCCACCATGCCGTAGGAGAGGTGATGGATGCTGTCGCCGAACGCTTTGCCCAGTTTCTTGCCCAAGACCAATTTCAGCACGTCGAAGTGGTAGTTCTGCTCGTTGCCCACCACATAGATCATCTTCTGCGGGTGGAATTCCTCATATCGCAACTGTGCGGTGCCGAGGTCTTGCGTCATATAGACGGAGGTGCCGTCCTTGCGGAGCAGCACTTTCTCGTCCAAGCCCTCGTCGGTCAGGTTCACGCGCACGGAGCCGTCCTCATGCTTGTAGAAAACGCCTTTGTCCAGGCCCTCCTGCACAAGGGATTTACCCAACAGGTAGGTCTCGGATTCGTAGTAGGTCTTGTTGAAATGGATGCCGAGGCGGTTGTAGGTGATGTCGAAGCCGGCATACACCCATTGGTTCATCTGCTGCCACAGCTTGCGCACCTCTGGGTCGTTGGCTTCCCACTTGCGGAGCATCTCTCTGGCTTCCTGTAGGATAGGGGCCTGCTCGGCGGCTTCCGCCTCGCTGAGGCCCTGCTCCATCAGCTGTTTCTGTTCCGCTTTGTAATGCTGGTCGAAGACCACGTAGTATTTGCCCACAAGATGGTCGCCCTTCATGCCGGACGATTCCGGCGTCTCTCCGTTGCCGTAGCGCAGCCAGGCCACCATAGACTTGCAGATGTGGATGCCGCGGTCGTTCACCAGGTTCACCTGTACGACGGGATGCCCGCAGGCCATGAGGATTTGCGACACCGAATGGCCCAGCAAATTGTTGCGCACATGGCCGAGGTGCAACGGCTTGTTGGTGTTGGGCGACGAATATTCAATCAGGATGGGCGGCTCTTCCCGCGTGGGGAAGAGACCGTAAGCACCCTCTTGGAAGTGCTCGTTCAAGTATCCTGACCAGAATCCGTTGGAAATGGAGAGGTTGAGGTAGCCTTTCACCACATTGTAGCCGGTGATGAACTCCACTTGGGCGCTGAGCTTGTCGCCAATCTCCCGTGCCACCATGTCGGGGGCTTTGCGGGCGGCTTTCACATACGGGAAGACCACGATGGTGAAGTCGCCGTCGAACTCCTTGCGTGTGGGTTGGATGAGATTCCGGTCGGCAGGGATGTCCAGCTGGTATAGTTCGTGAAGGGCGGTCTGTAGGGCCTCGGCCAATAGGTTTTCTAACATCATGCGGGTCAGTTTTTTAATTGAGGTGTTTTTATTTCAGCAGTCTGAAAAATTCGACGAGAAGGTCCCAGCACATCTGTACCGTCTTGATTTCCAGTTTCTCGTCCGGAGAGTGTACGCCGCGCAGGGTGGGTCCGATGGAGACCATGTCCAGGCCGGGGTATTTCTCGGAGAAGAGGCCACATTCAAGGCCGGCGTGGATGGCCAGCACCTGCGGCTCTTTGTGGAACAGGTTCTGGTAGGCATCCACCAGCACGCGCAGCACTTCGGAGTCGGGGTTGGGGTTCCAGCCGGGGTAGCCGTCGCCGGACACCACGTCGGCGCCGATCATCCAGAAGGTGGTGGACACCTTGTCCACGATGGCCTGCTTGCGCGTTTCCACCGAGCTTCGCTGGCTGGTGGTGATGATGATCTCGTCGCCGGTTTTCTTTACCGAGGCCAGGTTGGTGGAGGTCTCTACGAAGCCCGGGATGTCCTGCGACATGGCCTGCACGCCGTGCGGGCATACCAGCAGGGCGTTGAGGAGGTCGATTTGGAAGGTCTCTTCCAGCACCTCTTCTGCGGCTTCGGCGGGTTCAAGGGTGACGGTCACGCCAGCGTCGGTGGTGTGGAACTCGCTTTTGTAGGTGGCATCCATCTCGCGGATGTAAGCCTCGAAGGATTCCGCGTTCACAGCGGGGATGGCCACGTGTGCGTACCCCTCGCGGGCGATGGCGTTGCGGAGGTTGCCCGCCTGGATGTCAATCACGCGCAGGTCGTAGTCGCAGTAGCCGTTCCACAGCAGTCGGGTGAGCAACTTGACGGCGTTGCCGCGGCCCTTGTTGATGTCGTCGCCGGAATGGCCGCCTTGCAGGCCTTTCACTGTCACCTTGTAGAACGTCTGCTCTTTGTCCTCCAGGTCGGCGATGGCCTCGTAGTCGCATTTCAGCGTGGCCACCGTGTCCTTGCCGCCGGCGCAGCCGATGAAGAACTGGCCTTCGTCTTCGGAGTCGAGGTTGATAAGCATCTTGCCGCTCATGAACCCGGCTTCCAGAGCCTTGGCACCGCTCAATCCGGTCTCCTCGTCAATGGTGAACAGACATTCGATGGGGCCGTGTTGCAGGTCGGGATCGTCCAGAAGGGCCAGCGCCAGCGCCATGCCGATGCCGTCGTCCGCGCCCAGTGTCGTGCCCTTGGCCTTCAGCCATTCGCCGTCGATGTAGGTCTGGATGCCGTCTTTTTCAAAGTCGAAGTCGGTGTCGTTGTTCTTCTCGCACACCATGTCCATGTGCGCCTGGAAGATGACGGGCGTTACGTTCTCCTTGCCGGGCGTGGCGGGCTTGGAAATCAGCACGTTGCCCACCTTGTCGCGTTTGGTGGGAAGACCCAGCGCCTTGCCGGTCTTCTCCAGCCATTCCGAGATCAGCGTCTCCTTTTTGGACGGACGCGGGATTTTGGTGATTTCGTTGAAATAATAGAATACTTTTGCGGGTTTCAGATTGAGCATTTCTTCATTCATGGGGATGTTATTTTTATATGAAACAATACATTCGATGGTGCTTGCCGGTGTTCCAGGCTTCTTTTTTTCACCAGCCACAAAGATACAAAAATTTTCCCAACCAGTAGGGTAGGCGGATTTGTTTACTTTCTTTGTGATGAAGCCGGAAATAATTCCGATTTTTATGTTATCTTTGCATTTTCCAAATTTGGGATAATGTTGTCCAATAATGCTGTCCGATATACGCTGAACCATCTGTTTGCTGTGGCCCTGCCCGCAGACGAGGCTCTGCGCTACGCGATCGGTATCACGGAGCAAGAGGTCGTGGTCCTTTTCGATGCGGGAAAATCCCTCGCACTGCCACTTTTCTCCGAAAAGCAGAAAAAGGCTTTCCTGGATGGCACCGCCGAGTGCCGCTGGATGGATTCTGCGGACGGCAAGGTGCAGATCCCACTCTTCCCCGCCGGCGACGGCCACCATCCGCTGCCGTATGATCTCGTCACGCCGAGCTTCGTGCTGCTCTCGCGCGAGGAGGAAACCCTCTCTCAAGAGCGCGACACGCACGGACGTTTCCCCTACAAGGGCAGTCTGGCCGACAAGTATGGTTTCGTCCATCTTCCGCTGGTGGACGAGTATGCCATGCTGCTCCGCCGTTGGATTATGGATAATCTTCTGCCCGATTACCCGCTGGTACCCCGCCAGCCGCAGGTGGTGCCCACGCACGATGTGGATCATCTGTTCCGCTTTCACGGCTGGGGACAGGCGCTCAAGTCCATCTTCGGGCGCGACTTGCTCATCAATCGCCGCTTGGCGGACGTGCGCACTTCGCTGCGCGAGTACCGGGCCTGTCGCCGCGATTCGTCGAAGGATCCGTACGTGCTGGCCATTGACGAGCTGATTGAACAATCGAAGGTGCGGAATCTGAAGTCGGTGTTTTTCTTCAAGACGCTGCACTATCTGGAGCCAGACTGCACGTACAATATCGGCGATGCGGTGGTGCGCGGCTGTGTGGAACGCATCCAGCAGGCAGGCATGGGAGTGGGAATCCACGGAAGCTATGAGAGTTACGCCGACCCGGAACGTTTTGCGGTGGAGAAGTCGCGCATGGAGCAACTTCTGCATCAGGAGGTGACGGGGGGCCGGCAGCACTATCTGCGTTTCGCGTGTGGCACACCGGCCGGCCCGCCGCCGGAAACAGAGCCCTCGCAACGGACGGGCACGCTTCAAGTGTGGGCACAAAACGGGATGACCGACGATTATACCCTCGGCTTCGCCGAACAAGTGGGCTTCCGCTGCGGCACCTGCCATCCCTATCCGTTGTACGATTTGGAGAAAGACGAGCCCACTGCTGTGATGGAACATCCGCTGATTGTGATGGATGGCACCCTGTGGGATTATATGAATTTATCTGTGGACCAAAGCAATGAGTGGATTGCCCAGCTGCGCCGACGCTGTGCCGCCGTGGAGGGTGATTTTGTGATTCTTTGGCATAACCATCTGCTGGGCCGCAATTACCGTGAGGCCTATCAGAGTATTTACCTGCAACAAATATGATGACGTCTGTACTACATCTTTATAAAGATTACCGGAAAGATGCCGGATTCCCGCTCCTCCTGAAACGGATGGATGCCTATGTGCATAATGTGGTGGCGGAAACGGCGGCGGAGATCCCTTCCGGTGAGGAGTTCCATCTGACGCACGCCCACAGCTGGTACCAGGACGGGCCCGACGCACTGCGTCTGAAGCAAAAGCGCGGCATCCCGTACGTGCTGACCCTCACCTCGGAGGATTTGCGGCATCTGGAGGCATTCTCCCTGAAATCCAAACGCTATGATGTGTTGGAAAATGCCGAGAAGGTGGTGTTCCCCAACCAGCATTTCCCGTATGCGTTGGCGGACAAGTTGTCCGACAAGATGGCCGATGCCATCTTCAGCCGATCGTTGGTGATCTATGAGGGTATCAGCCCCTTTTGGTTTCAGAATCTCCGCCGCTCGAAGCCCGTGTCCCTGATCCATATCCGGCTGCTCACGGCGCTGAACGTGGGCGGGGAATCTTCTTCGGAAATTGTAGAGAAGGCGGCGAAATTGATCCGAAAACAGAACCTTTCGGTTGATGTCACCGCCTTTGACCCGAATGTCCTCGGCGAGGAGGAACGTATGGAACTGTACCGTTGCCACGATATGCTGGTGCAGCCCGCTCCCGTCAATGGATCCACAACCCTCTATGCGGAAGCGCTTTCGCAAGGACTTCCCGTGCTGTATGCGCGGCAGGGCTGCTTCGACGGCATCTTCCCCAACGGGGAGGCCGGCTTTTCTGTGACGCCGCACAACGCACACGACCTGTCGGAGAAAATACTCTTGATTAGCGAACGCTATGCCACTGTGGAACAGCATATTGCCGACCTTCATCCGTTACATTCCTTTAATTGGGACGAGATATACAGACAATATCTGCGCGTGTACGATGTGCGCCAGTCGTTTTAGTGAAATGGATATTTTGTAAAAAATGGATACTTGGAAAACCCGGACAGAACTGCTCATCGGCCAGGAGGCTGCCGACCGGCTTTCGCGTATGCACGTGTTGCAGGTGGGCCTGGGCGGCGTGGGTGCCTTTTCGGCGGAGATGCTCTGCCGTGCCGGTATCGGGGAGATGACGATTGTGGATGCCGACAAGGTGTCAGAATCCAATCTCAACCGGCAATTGCCCGCGTTGAACTCCACAATCGGGAAAAGCAAGGTGCAGATTATGGCCGATCGGCTGCTCGACATCAACCCTCAACTTAAATTGCATTGCGTGGAGGAGTTTATCCGCGACGAGCGCACGGAAGCCCTGCTGGATGCCGCCCCGTACGATTATGTGCTGGATGCCATCGATTCGCTTTCCCCGAAGGTGTATTTGATTTACCAGGCCTTGCAGCGGAATCTTAAGGTGCTGTCGGTGATGGGTGCGGGAGGGAAAATGGATCCCTCGTTAATCCGCGTGGCCGACATATCCAAATCGTCCTACTGTCATTTGGCGAAGACGGTGCGGAAACGGTTGTACAGATTGGGGGTGAGAAGGGGTTTTCAGGTTGTCTATTCCTCGGAACATGTGCCGGAGTCGGCAGTGGTCATCGATAAGGATGAGGAAATCAATAAGTTGTCCACGGTCGGAACCATCTCCTATATGCCGGCGGCCTTTGGCTGTTTCGCCGCAGCCGCCGTCATACGGGATCTGTTAAGCTAATTGTTTTTTAGTAGATGGTGTGTCCAGTGAGTTTGAGGCAAACCTTGCCTTGGTTGTCCTGGGCATAGACCAGACCGATATTCTCGGCAAACCAGTATTCCACTTCTGCAGAAGCCAGTTCCACGGTGAAGTGGTGAACCTTATTGTAGGTGATACCGAGAAGATCGTAGGTTTCAAGATATTCGTAAGCTTTGCAATCGAATTTGCCGTTGGCATCGCATTTCAGCACCAGCGGGTCGGTGTGCGGGATAGCCACTTTGATGTAGGCAGTGTTGTCCTCGGTGCAGGAGTTGGAATACACCGTGCATTGCTGGCCACCCAATTTGTAGGAAATGGCTTCCGAGGTCACTTTCTTTTCCTCACATTCGTTCTGGTATGCTTCGTAGTCGGAAACGGAGACGGAAAAGACACGGTCGTCCGGATTGGTAGCACGAAGATCCGTGTAGTCCCACTTGGAGTCGTTGCCGCCGGGAGCGAACAGGGCTTTAGCCAGAGGGTTGATGGGGGTTACGTGAGCCTCCTTGCAGGCGCTGAAGCAGAAGGCGATGGCGATGAAGGCCAATACTAATACTTTTTTCATTGTTTAATTTTTTTGATGAATGTAATGAATATTATAAATGTCGTATGTTGTGTCGTGTTTGTTACAATTCAGTCGGTCAGCATGATCTCTTGGAAGTCGCGCTTGAACCACGTGAGCTGGCGTTTGGCGTACCGGCGGGTGTGTGTCTTGATGTCGGCGACGGCCTCGTCCAATGTGCAATCCCCGTCCAAATAGCAGAACAGCTCCTTGTAGCCAACGGTATTGAGGGCGTTCAGGTGCCGGTAGGGCAGGAGGGAGCGAACCTCTTCGAGTAGCCCCATCTCCATCATCTTGTCCACGCGGCGGTTGATGCGCTCGAACAGCACCTCCCGGGGTCTGTTGAGATAGCTTTTCTCGATGCGGAAGGGACGCTCGCGTCTGGTCTTGTGCAGAAACTGCGAATAGGGCTTGCCTGTCTGCAGGCTCACCTCCACGGCGCGAATCATCCGCTTGTGGTCGTTGGGGTTGACGGTCGCGGCGAAGTCGGGGTCCAGCAGCTGCACCTGGGCACGCAACGCCTCTAACCCGTTGTTGCGGAAGAGGTTGTTGGCGTATTGCCGGATGTTCGGGTCCGGGTCCGGGATCTCATCGATGCCTTCGCACACCGCCTGGATATACTGCGGACTTCCGCCCGTCATGATGACGGTGTCGTGTGTTTCAAAGAGCGTGTCAAGGAGTTTCAGGGCTGCTTGCTCGTACATGGAGACGTTGTAGTAGTCGTGGATGGATAACATCCCGATGAAGTGGTGATCCGCTCGGGCCAGATCCTCGTCGGAGGGGTAGGCCGTCCCGATGCGCATCTCGCGGTAGAACTGCCGGGAGTCAGCCGACAGGATAGGCGCCCCCAACCGTTGCGCCAGCGCGATGGTGTATTCGGTCTTGCCCACAGCGGTAGGCCCGCTGATGACCAGCAACGTCTTGTCAGAAGTCGGTGAACTCATTCAGGCTGCTGAAATCCTCGTCGTTGAAGCCGTTGTCGTCGAACAGGTCGTCATCCTCCTCGTCAATGTCTTCGAACTCCACGTCTTCAGGTTCGGGCACATCGGCGGCGGTCAGCTGGACGGGCAGCTCCATTGCCTTGTAGGTGCATCGCGGCAGGTCGGCGCCGTTGTCCGTCTGGGCCACCTTCTGCAATTCCAAGTAGAAGGTCTTGGGGTTCATGAAGTCGTACTCGTACAGGATGTGCTGGTGCGGGTCGGAGATGAAGTCCTTGAGGATGGCATCCTTCATGATGAACTTGGGCAGACGCGTCTTGGTGCTGTACTGGTCCTCCTCATCGTATTCGGGCTCCTCGTCCACCAGGTCGTCCTCATCCGAGGTGTCCAGCAGCGTGATCTCCTTCTGCTTGTTCCACTTGGGGTCGCAGATGGAGAAGGCGGCGAACTCATTGCCCTTCAGACCGATGCACTCATAAAGCAGATGGTGCAGCGACTCGAAATTGTCGGAAGCGGAGATCTCCACATCACGTACGAAATCCTCCACTTCATCAAAATAGACTCTGAATTTGTAATAGTACATAATGGTTTGATTTAAGTTGGTGCTTGTGTTTGGATCTTGACGGTTGCTCTTTAGCCTATTGTCTAAATCGAATAGCCAACGGCCAATGGCTGAAGACTATTCCTCCTCCACCGGTTCCTCCATGTTGTGATAGACGTTGGTCACATCCTCGTCCTCGTTGATCTTGTCCAGCAGCACGTTGACCTCGGCGCGCTCCTCGTCGTTGAGGGCTTTCAACTCTTTGGGGATGCGGTCCATCTTGAAACTCTTGATTTCGTATTTGTTGTCTTCCAAATATTTCTGGATAGGTCCGAAGGCTTTGTATTCGGCCATGACGATGATTTCCTCGTCGTCGGCGTCGATTTCAGCGTCGAAGTCCATCATGGAAAGTTCGAACTCTTCGATGTCGATTTCCGGGGTGCGGGCCACGGTGAAGATGCACTTGTGGTCGAAGAGGAAGTCGAGCATTCCGGAGGTGCCGAGCGAGCCGCCGAACTTGTTGAAGTAGCTGCGCACGTTGGCCACGGTGCGCTGGTTGTTGTCGGTGGCCGCCTCGATGAGGATGGCGATGCCGTGAGGTCCGCGGCCTTCATATACCATCTCCTTGTAGTCGGACTGATCCTTCTCGAAAGCACGCTTGATGGCGCGGTCGATGTTGTCCTTCGGCATGTTCTCGTTTCTCGCCGTCTGGATCAGCAGACGGAGCTTGGAATTCTGGTCGGGATCGGGACCGCCGGCCTTGGCAGCCATGGTTATTTCCTTGCCGATGCGCGTGAAGGTGCGGGCCAGGTATGCGTTGCGTTTAAAGATTCTTGCTTTACGGTATTCAAAAGCTCTTCCCATATTTTATTGAGTTTAAAAGTTATAAAGTTACAAAGTGTGAAAGTTGTAAAGCTTGAAAGGTGATGGGATTCATCCCCGTTCACCCACTTTTCGTCTTTCCCACTTTTTCCATTTCACGCCGCAAAAGTACGAAAAAAAGATGTAGCACACACCAACCGTGACACTAAAAAAATGCCGCAAGCCGAATTTAATTGTATTTTTGCAGCCCGAACTAAGGACGATGAATCTTTTCAAGAGAAAAAAACAAGCGGAATACAAGGCGACATCCATCACCGAACTCACCTGGCAGCGTTTCAAGAAAGAGTGGGAGGGCGTGGTGTCGTTGGGATTCATCCTGCTGGTCACGTTGGTGGCCATTCTCGGCTATCTGATCACGCCTGACAGTACGCCCTACTGCAACCACCAGCAGCTGGAGATTGCCCTGCAAGGTCCTGGATTCAAGGTGGATGTGTTGCAGGTGCGGCCCGACATGGAGGTGCCGCGTGTGGGGGTGCTGCACAAGATGCTCTTCGGCCAGCCCGCGCAATATCGCACCGTTCCCGTCAGCGAGTGCCGTCTGTCGGACGATTCCGTACACGTGCGCCTGTTCGGGCAGGGGGATTGGCAGGCGTATGCCCGCCGCGACTTGGCCCCGGAACCGGTGGTGGCAAAGCGCTTTCTGCTGGGCACCGACCGCTACGGGCGCGATGTGCTCAGCCAGTTGATGTTGGGCACGCGGGTTAGTCTGGCTGTCGGATTCCTCTCCATCTTCATCGCCTTGGTCATCGGAGTTATCGTGGGGGCGGTGGCCGGCTATTACCGGGGACGGGTGGATGATGTGCTTATGTTTATAATAAATGTGGTATGGTCTATCCCGACACTGCTGCTTGTCATCGCCATCAGTTTCGCCCTCGGCAAGGGCTTCTGGCAGATTTTCATTGCCATAGGCCTGACCATGTGGGTGGATATTGCGCGTGTGGTGCGCGGGCAGGTCATCAGCCTCCGCGAGCAGGAGTTCGTCGAGTCGGGTAGGGCGTTGGGTTACTCCAATTTACGGATCATCTTCAAGCACATTTTACCCAATATCACTGGCACCATCATCGTCATCGCGGCCTCCAACTTCTCCTCCGCCATCCTCACCGAGGCAGGCCTCAGCTTCTTGGGTCTTGGCGTGCAGCCCCCGACTCCTTCGTGGGGCATGATGATGAAAGAAAACTACGCCTATATCGTGCTCGACAAGGCCTACCTTGCCCTGGTGCCCGGTGCGGCCATCATGCTGCTGGTGCTCTCCTTCATGCTGATTGGCAGTGCTTTGCGCAATGCGATGGACGTGCGAGGGTAGGGCGGAATTTGGTTTTGCGACGTTTCGTTAGCTGTTGGCCGTTGGCCGTTGGCTATTGGCCCTTTCCAGGTTGGGGCAATGAAGGCGGGTGCGAAACAATGGCTGTTAGTCGTTAGCTGTTGGCCATTAGCTGTTAAGGAGTTAAGAAGTTAAGGTTGTTTTCCCAGAATATAGATCGTGTGTTTCGCGGCGTGGCTGTTGACAGGCCAGCGGCCTGCTGGGGTGGGTAGAAATAGGGCCCCTGCACACAATATCGCGGCGCGGATGGCGCGTGCCACGGAGAAAGAATGGAATCGCCGCGAAAGGCAGACGTGATCCGATGTCGGTATGTGACATCCTTATTAAGGCCAAGATCAGCCGCCTGAGGTATCACTGTTTATAGCACAACTTACACGGTCTTCGTTTCATCTCTTCGGCTTTCTCTATCGAAACTGTTTTAATGGTTGTAAAACAATTGTTCAATCCCCTACAGTTGGAATGAGAATGATAACACTCTGATTTGGGCCCTGTGCAGATTCTCTCTCTGGACAAAGTGGACGGATATACGAACAGCATTGCGGAAAGAAGGAGAGTCTGATTGTGGGTTGTTCTGCAAAGAGGGCGGCAAAGGAAGCTACAGAAAAACGCATCAAGGCACATATCTGCATCTGCTTTGTCGCTCATAAAGTCTAGGAGCAGGAAAGAATCATCGCCATCCTTTAATCTTGGACGAGACGCACGGATAGACCGCCGCAACGGCCGTAGTACTTCATGCTGTGGTAGCCTGAATGGAAGTACAGGAACCATGCGCTGTCCGAACCGATGGGCGTGGACGACCAATAGTAGCCGTTGGACCCCACGGAGTACACACCGCCACTGCAATAGCGGCTGCCCGCAGCGGGCAGAGTGATCGACTGACCATTCGGACCTGTCACTTTGTAACCACTGCCCGTCCATGACCAAGTACAGGAATTAAGCAACTCCTCAAACTGAACTTTAGTAGGCAATTTATTTCCGAATTTACTCACAGCCTCTTCGTATGTATAGAATCCACCTTCCTCGTTCTTGTCTTTCCACTTCGTTCCGCTGGGCAATCCCAAATCCACATAACCTTGCGCTTTTAAACGTGCCTTTCTTTCTTGTTCTTCCTGTTCTGCCTTAATTCTGGCCTGCTCTTCGGCTTGTAACGTTGCATAGTCCTCGCCGTCCGCAACAAGGAGCACAATACCGTGCTTGCTTTCCTTCGTCATATATTCGCCACTGCCGAGATAGTTATTGGCACGCATCAACGAGAGTTCCTCATTGGTAGGAATACGCCAGTTGTTGTATCCGTGTTGTGCTTGCTTGTTGATCTGTGCAATGACTGAAGTGGGTTCCGACTGGAAAACGCCCAATTCTTTGGGAAATATTTTCAGATAACCATACAGCACTTCCACACTCGTTCTTTGTTTCGGTGTGGGATTCTGTGTGGTGGGCTGTGGCTTTACCGTACTGCCTGGGGAGATGGCGATCTTGCCAGCTAACTGTTTAGCCAATGTCTCTATTGACTGGCGATAACTGCCTGGTGCCACTGTCGTTCCAGCGTTGGCCACCGACAATCCGCTTTCAACATCAAGAACTACCACATCCACCTGGTATCCACCGTCAAAACTTATATATACTTTGCCCACCACGATTTTTGACACATTCATATATCTGCCTACCGCCACCGCCTGAGTTTCTGTGATGGTTGAACGCTGAATACGCTGCTCCGCAAGAGCCTTATCTATATACAATCTGTCTACCGGTGTATATCCCTGTGGCCGAAAGTAGGTTGAGAAAGTCTCACTTATGCCATCGATGCTTGATAGCGACACATTTGCCCCCGCCTTAAATCCGACAACTGCAAATCGTTGCGCGTTCACAAAAAATGCCATCAGGCACAACAGACTAAAAATGAATGTTTTTTTCATTCTTTACACCCTCATACGTGTCGGGCACAACGGTTTATTTTCCCCGCACCTCAAGAACAAATTACAAAAAAAAGCGTGGTGCTAATATACCACATCTTTAAGTGAAGATTGTGAGAAATACCCTAATGGAAGAAATTGCAAACAGTCCACGCTATATGCGCGAACCCTTACACTCTCTTGCCATTTGTTGAAAATTTCTCACGTTTTCATCAACAAGACGAGCATAACGCTTCGTTAATTCAATATGTAGCGGTATGAGCGCAGGCTCAAACCAGCGGCAAAAATACAAAAATATCCATAGGGAAACATTATAGAAGTGTTTTTATTCTCTTTTTTGTTTCGGCGTTCAACCATCTAAAATGTGTAAAATTAACAATTGATTGTTAAAATATAAAATAATTTTATTTTTATTGTGATTGTATTAAAATATTTATTATTTTTGCAGCGTTAAAAACAGAAACAAACATGCAAACACAAACCATCAACCCGCAGGACCTGTCCTGGACCGAACTCAAGAATATCGTGTTCGCCGTATCGGATCAAATCAAAGAAACATCCGCACAGATGAAAGAGACCGACCGGAAACTGAAAGAACTTTCCACCCGTTTCACCACCACCATCGGAAACCTTACGGAGGGACTTTTGGATCCCGCCACGCTGAAACTCTTCCAAGATGCGGGTTTCAATGTGAACCGTTTCTTCCCCAACATGCGGAAGAAGAAAAAGGATTCGAACGTGGAGATGGAAATCGACCAGTTTATGGTGGACGGAGATACGGCCATCGCGGTGGAGGTCAAGACAGCCTGCTCAAAAAGGGACATCGACCGCTTCATCACCAAAATGGATGACTTCAAGGATTTGTTCCCGGAGTTTGCGAGCAAAAGAATCTTCCTGGCGATTGCTGCCATCAAGTACGAGAAAGGGTGCGACGACTATGCACATCAGCAGGGCCTACTCGTGGTGCGTGCCACGCCCGACAACATTTTCTCCCTTGATTCTTCAAAAAATGACAATCTGATTACGTTATAGTGTTGCGATTTGCGGTTTGCGATTTTTAGTGAAAGTTTAAAGAACAAAGACCAAGGACCAGAGACCAGT
>JAFZKY010000033.1 GCA_017551725.1 Bacteroidales bacterium | reverse complement strand
GTTGAGTTGGTTGATGGCCACACGGTGGGCAGATTCGCTCTCCGAACTGATTAAATCGGCAATGGCTTCGGCTTGGGCGAGGTCGAATTTCCGGTTCACGAAGGCGCGGCGCGTAAACTCGCCAGCTTCAGCCATACGGCAGCCGTTGTCGATGAGCACTTGCAACAATTTCTGTTGGATGAAGACCGAGCCATGCACACTGATTTCAGCCGAGTCTTCGCCCGTGAAAGAGTGGGGGGCTTTGAAAAAAGTCACCAAAACCTCATCCAAGAGCGCACCTTTATTAATAAGGTGTCCGTGATAGGCTTTGTGCGACACGATTTCCCCAACGGCGAGAGGCTTCCCGTTGTGCTGGAACAATCCTGCGACAATGGGAAACGCCTCAGTCCCTGATACTCTGACCGTTGCGATGGCGCCCATGCCGTTCGGCGTGGCGATGGCGCAAATGGTGTCGCTATTGAGGATGCAATTTAACATAATGTTAGAAGGGCAGGTCATCCACGCTGTCTTCCGCAGGCGGGAAGTATTCTGTCGTTGGTGCGGCTGCAGGCGGCGTTTGGTGCATCATGGGCTGTTGTGCTTGTTGGGCAGGAGCGGCCACAGGTGCAGCCGTGGTTCCGACAGGGTCGAAACGCCACACGCGCACGTCGGTGTACCATTTCCCGTTGAACTCGCGCGATGAAATCTCAATCTGCGCCTTGATGGTCTGTCCAGGCGCAAATTTCTGGATCTCATCGATTTGGTTCGTCCAGCAAATCAAACACACCGTGCGTGGGTATTGTTCCTCGGTCTCGATGATGAGTTCTTGCTTGCGCCACGGTCCACGGGCGCTCGTGCCTTCGGTCAGCGTTCCAAGTCTGACCACTTTTCCTGTAATTTCCATAGTATCTGTAATTTAATATTCAAAATTCAAGATTCAAAATCCTTGGCTTCGGCTTCTGGATTGGTTTTGCAAAGGTAGTCATCATTTCGGATTGCTCAAAACTTTTCTTCAAAATTCTTGTTCTGCACCGTGTTTTGGTTTTCTCCTTTTCCAAAATAATACATATTATGTTAAATTAATAATTTCGGAACACACATTCCCCTACAACATCAAATTACAAAAACCCCGCAGCGGAATTTCCACCACGGGGTTTTCGGTCACAGTAATGACGCGTCTAAGCACGCCCCTACATTGTGGTTTAGTTGGTTTTCACAAATCTCAGCGAGACGTTGCCGAATCTCATGAGATACAAGCCTGCACTCAGGTCGCGGACGCTGATTTCCTTGTCGGGATTGGCGGTGACTACCTTCACCAACATTCCGAGACTATTGTAAATCTCGACCGAGGTGTTGGCCTCGATGCCCTGGATGCGGACGCTCTCGTTGGCCGGGTTCGGGTAAATCACATAGTTGATTTCGCTCTCTCCAAGGCCCGTGAGGTCCTCAAAGTATGCCACGAAGCTCTTGTCGCTGTCCATCAACACGGTGCGCGGGTTGTCGGTGTTGCCGTCGTCCCAGCTGACGAAGTCGATACCTGGATTCGGATAAGCCAAAATTTGGACTTCGGTACCTGCGGGATACGTGCCGCCGCCGAAGACCATGCCCAACGACGGGTCGGACGATTCCACCTTCAGGACGTAGGTCTGGCCGCCCGACGACATGAACACCGCCGTGTAGGTGGCATCGCCCGTCACCTGGACCTGGCGCGGGTTGTTCACGTTGCCGTCGCTCCACTGCAGGAAGTTGTAGTTCGCGTTCGGTGTGGCGGTAAGCACGGCAGTCGCACCATAGTTGTAGGTGCCGCCGCCCGTCACCGTGCCGCCCTCGGCGGGACTGGCATTGGTCGTGATGGTATAGGTAATCGCGTTGAAGTAGGCCGTGAAGCTCATGTTGTTGTTCACGGTGATGGTGCGCGGGTTCTGCGTGCTGCCGTCGTTCCAGTGGTCGAAGGTGTAGCCCGCGTTGGCCGTGGCCTCCAACGTAATACTTGTACCCTCCTCATAGGTGCCTGCGCCTGTCACCGTGCCTGCGTTGGCCGGCGAGACATAGGTGGTGACCGTGTAATAGGTGGATCCTACCGGGCTGAACGTGGCCGTGTAGGTGGCGTCGCCCGTCACCAACACCTCGTGCTGGTTCTCGCTCGAACCGTCGCTCCAACCAACAAATTCGTAGCCTTCGTTGGCCGTGGCCTGAAGCGTGGCCACATCGTTGTAGTAGTAAACGCCTCCCCCACTCACTTCGCCGCCATTGGCAGGGCTGGCGTTCACCGTAATCTCATACGGGATGTGCTCGAAGAAAGCCGTGAAGGACATGTTGCCGTTCACCGTGATCACACGCGGATTGGCCGTGACGCCGTCGCTCCAGTGGTCGAACTCGTAGCCCAGGTTGGCATCGGCGACCAAGGTGACGCTGGTGCCTTCCTCATACGTGCCTCCGCCCGTCACCGTGCCGGCCCCCTCGGGATTCACATACGTCGTGACCGTGTAGTAGTTGGAACCCACCTCGCTGAAGATGGCGACATAATAAGCCGCACAGGTCACTGTTACCTCACGTGGGTTGTCAGTAATGCCGTCGCTCCAGCCCGCAAACTCGTACCCAGAGTTAGGTGTGGCGGTCAAAGTGGCCGTTTCGCCATAGTGATAGTTGCCTCCACCGCTCACCGTGCCACCATCCTCAGGGCTGGCATAAACCTGAATGGTATATTCTTCCAAATCGTAGTAAGCGGTATAGGTGGCGTCTTCTGTCACGGTTATCGTACGCGGGTTGGCTGTAATGCCATCATTCCAATGGTTGAACATATAGCCAGGGTTGCTGATGGCCGTCAGTGTCACGCTGGAGCCTTCCTGATAGGTACCACCGCCCGTAACGCTACCGGCTCCCGTCGGGTTCACATCCGTGGAGATGGTATAATAAGTAATAGGTGTCTCGCTGAAGTAGGCCGTGTAGGTGGCGTTCTCCGTCACCGTGAAGGTGTAGCTCGCGCTGGTGCTCATCACTATGCCGTTCCTCTTCCAGCAGTCGAACTGGTAGCCGCTGGCGGGCGTGGCCGTCAGGGTGCAGCTGGCACCGGCGTCGTAGGTGCCGCCGCCTGTCACCGTGCCCCAAGCATTGTTGTTGGCGTTGGCCGTGATGGTGTATTGCGAGATTTCTTCCTCGATGCGGACATCATCGACAAACCATTTGTGGGCATAGGTGCCTTCGTATTCAAAACAGAAGGAAACGGTGTGACCGGCGTAAGCCGTGAGTGATACTTCCACTTCCTCCCAATTACTTGGAAACGTCTGGTCGTTCCATAAAAGGGTATTGTAATGTGACGGGTCGGGAACGCCACTCTCGTCAACGGCAATCAACACCTTATTGCTCATATTCGATCCCGAGGATTGGTTTTTCGAGAAGAATCTCAACATATAATCATGCCCTGCCGGCAGGTCGATCTTAGGCGTGAAGAGAAGTCCTTTCTGAAACACACCCGACGGTCCCCACGGATGGACAACACAATGGCTTGAGGCATCGTATTGCCAGCATTTGTTGCTTCCGCTATGGTCGTCATCGATGATATACCAGCAGGAGTTCAGGCCATTGTCAAAAGGCACAATAAAAGGTACCGAGGCAGGAGCACCACATGGTGTCCAGCTTTCGGTGACGCTGACATCATCGATATGCCAATTACACTCGTGTCCTAATAGTTTAAAAGCGATATAGACGGCCTGACCTTGATAGGCATTCAAATTAATCGTGACCGTTTTCCAAACATTTGAACCCTGTCCTTGTGTCCACACTTGCGTATATGAATCTGCATTATTGATATCACTATCCGTGGAGACCAACACGCCTAGGTAGCCTTGCCCCCATTCCCTGGTTCGGAAGGTCAGGGTGGTGTTATCGCGACCAGGTTGCAGAAAGAGTCTGGGCGAAACCAGCCAGCCTTGCTGGATAGTCGAATTATTTCTGTGATAGACGCAATAGTTGCCATCGTCTGGGCCGATCGAACTCCTCGTCCAATAGGAAAAGAGGTCGCCGTTGTTGTGATCCGTATCCACCACCGTCCAGCATGCCCAATCCGTTGCGTCATTCTCGAAACCATCAGTGAAAGGCAGTGTACGGATACCGGCGTTTTCGCAAGGAACCTCCAAATAAATATCATTAATCTTTTCGCATTGGGACAGCTGATAAAGGACCGTCCCATTTTTCCAAACACGGGCCGAGCCGTTGGCATATCCCGCGTGATAGACACCCTTATGGTTGGCTATCACGGCCACCGAGTTGCAATCGCCACTACCGGTCAAGTTGACAATCACCTGATCGTTTTTCCACACCTTCACGGTGGTCTGAATATGGCCTGAAACATACACATCGCCTGCGTCAACTGTAATGCTCGCGCCATCGATGCCACCATTCCAATTGCTGGTAAGGGTGTATAGCACTTGGTTGTTCTTATAGACCTTGATGGCGGAATTGCTGGTCATCACCGTATAAACATCTCCGTCGTAAAACGCAATGTCCTTAAAATTGCCAGGCCATCCCAAATTGTAAATCTGGGTGCCGTTCTTGCTGACAAAATAAGTAGAGCTGCCTGTACCAGTATACTGATATCCAAGTGTATACAGGTCGCCATTATAGTAATCCACCGCAATAGCGCCGCCACTATGGGTACCATCACCCAACACAAGGTACGGATTGACGTCATTGTCCTTCCAAACCACCGGAGCGTAATAATTGGTGCTGATTAGTTTGCGTCCCACCGAATACAAGTGTCCGTCAGCAAAAACCATGTCTTCGATGCTTGTTTCGTATCCTCCTGGATTGCTCAGATACACTGTGCTGTTTTTATAGACATCGCCATAATTTGGAATGCCACTGGCAGCATACTTGCTGTTCACTGCCCAATACACATCCGTGCCATCCACCGCGAGACACGGCGAGTCGAAGTCATAATCGCCGAGAGGCGGTACTTTTTCATACATTTTTTGATAGTTCAGATACACTGCGACACATTTTAAACCGGAAGAATTGGTGAAATTGCCCACAGAATAAACATCCTGAGCCACTCCGATGCCGGTGAAAGCCATCACCGACAAGAGAAAGAGTAAAGCTTTTTTCATAATGATTTGATTTTGTTGTTATTACTAAATTTAATTATTTGTTTTCCGTGCATAGAGCTGCCTTTTTGTGACAATACGGCACAAAATTAGGGCATAGAAATACGCTGCGGTAGTACCTAAAACTCGCATTTTTGACTCTCCCGTCATTACGAGGAAGAACGACGAAGCAATCTAGAGAAGCCGCTTTTTTTCTGGATTGCTTCGTTCCTCGCAATGACGCAAAACGGCAGATGAGTCAAAAATGCGAGTTTTAGGTAGTATGATTT
>JAFZKY010000032.1 GCA_017551725.1 Bacteroidales bacterium | reverse complement strand
GCTCGCGCTGGCCGACCTGATCGGCAACGACGTCAACCTGGCCATCATGGAAGTGTTGTACAACGAATTCGGCGATCCCAAGTACCGTCCGCATCCGCTGCTCCGCAAGATGGTGCGCGCCGGCCTGCTCGGCCGCAAGACCGGTCGTGGTTTCTACACCTACGAATAGGCGATCGTATTCGCACACATTACCGGCACATATATGCCAACCCGCGCCCCGTCGGTTTTTGTAACCGGCGGGGCGCGGCGGTATCTACGTCAAGTCAAATTCCATATTCCATACTCTCAACTTTTTTCCGTACCTTTGCACCCGAATTAAGAATCAAATCCAACAATTATATGAATCCTACCGACAACAAAGGCAAAGTTTTACTATTCAATACGTTATCAAAGAGAAAAGAACTCCTCAACCCGATTGTTCCCGACCATGTGGGTATGTATGTCTGCGGGCCGACCGTTTATGGCGAGCCCCATCTAGGCCACGCCCGCCCGGCGGTGACCTTCGACATCGTTTTCCGCTATCTCACCCATATCGGATACAAGGTGCGTTACGTGCGCAACATCACCGACGTGGGCCATCTGGAGCACGATGCCGATGAGGGCGAAGACAAAATCGCCAAGAAGGCTCGTCTGGAAGAACTTGAACCCATGGAGGTTGCGCAGTATTATATGGACAGCTACCATCATGCGATGGAAGCACTCAACGTGAAAGGCCCCTCCATCGAGCCGCGCGCTTCCGGGCACATCATCGAGCAGATCGAGATGGTGCAGAAGATTCTCGACAAAGGCTATGCCTACGTGTCGGAGGGTTCCGTCTATTTCGACGTGGAGAAGTTCGACAAGACCTTCGGCTACGGCAAGCTCTCGGGTCGCGTGCTGAGCGAGCTGATTGCCAACACCCGCGAACTAGACGGCCAAAGCGAGAAACGCAATCCCGCTGACTTCGCCCTTTGGAAGAAGGCCGCGCCCGAGCACATCATGCGCTGGAATTCACCCTGGAGCCTGGGCTTCCCCGGCTGGCACATTGAATGTACAGCCATGAGCACCAAATACTTGGGTGAGCAATTCGACATCCACGGCGGCGGCATGGACCTGCTGTTCCCGCACCACGAATCCGAGGTGTGCCAAAGCACCGTGGCCAACGGCAAAAGCTCCGTTCGTTACTGGATGCACAACAACATGATCACCATCAACGGTCAAAAGATGGGCAAGTCTTTGGGCAACTTCATCACGCTCAATGAGTTCTTTACCGGCTCGCACCCGATGCTCACGCAAGCCTACTCCCCGATGACCATCCGCTATTTCGTGCTCCAAGCCCACTACCGCGGCACGGTCGATTTTAGCAACGAGGCGCTCCAATCCGCCGAGAAAGGCATGGAGAAACTGTATGCCGCCGAACGGCACCTCGACAAGCTCAAAGCCTCCGGCAAGTCCGATGAGAACATTGCCGAATGGGTGGAGCGCTGCTACGAGGCCATGAACGACGACTTCAACACGCCCAAGGTCATCGCCGAGCTCTTCGAAGCCGCCCGCATCATCAATGCCGTCAAAGACGGACATCTGGCACTGACCGCCGAGGATATCGCCCTCCTGGCCCAGACCTACCGAACCTTCTTCTTCGACATCCTGGGCATGAAGCCGGAGACAGCCAACGTGGCCGACAAATACAGCGAGGCCATGAACAAGGTGATGGATCTCGTGCTCTCCATCCGTCAGGATGCCAAGGCCAACAAGAACTGGGCCATCTCCGACAAGATCCGAGATGAACTCAAAGAGGCCGGCATCACCGTCAAAGACACGAAGGACGGAGCCGAATGGAGCCTGTAAGATTCCATTATTGTAAAACCATCAGACATATAACGCTTTATGAAAAAAAGTGATTTCATCGTCATCGCCATCGTGGTGGTGTTCCTTGCACCCTTTTTCCTGTTCGACGCCGTTTATGACGCCTATTGTGCCGGCAACAAAAACTTCCCGCTGTGGATGGCCTTCCTGAAATTCGGCATTCTGGCCACTTTCGGGGAGATGCTCGGCAACCGCATCAAAAACGGACAGTATTACCACAAAGGATTTGGCGTGCTTCCCAAATTCATCGTGTGGGGCCTTCTCGGTATGTGGATTGCCCTGGCCATGAGCGTCTTCCGCATCGGAATACCCGGATTTATGGAACGCTACCAGGCATTCAGCGGCATCAGCGCGGCCATGAACGAACCCTTCTCCGGACTGAAGTTGCTCGGAGCCTTCTGCGTCAGCGTGATGATGAACACTGCCTTTGCGCCGGTGTTTATGACGGTGCATAAAATCTGCGACATGCACATTGCCGCCCACGGGGGCAAGCTGGCCGCATTGGTGAAACCCATGCCGGTCAAACAGTATATCACCCAGATGGACTGGGGCGTGCAGTGGGGTTTCGTCTTCAAGAAGACCATCCCTCTGTTCTGGATTCCGGCTCATACGCTCACCTTCTGCCTGCCGCAGGACATGCAGGTGCTCTTCGCCGCCCTGTGCAGTGTCATCCTCGGCCTCTTCCTCTCCATCGCCGCCATGAAGCGGAGCGCCTAATCGGGCGTTACGGTTTTTGATCCGCAAGGTCAGCGCGGCCGATAGACCGACACCACCTTGCGCAGCGAGCGCGTGCGACGGCTTTGGGCATTCCACCATCGCACCACTACGACATACATGCCCGTTGGCACTATCTGTCCCGACTCATCCTCCCCTTCCCATCGGCACACCACCTCCTGACCACAAGGGGCGTTGTTTAATATTTGTTTAACAAGAAATCCCTTATCGTTAAATACTTGTATGGAAACTTGATTTTCCAGTTCTTCAAATTTCAACCGTATTTCCGCAAAATCCTCAAATCCGTCATTGTCCGGCGAGATCACCTCCGGGCTGACCACAAGCGCATCGGAAGCATCGTCCGTACCGTTCTGTGAGTTCTGGTCTCCCGGAGTAGCGTATCCCACCGAAGACGAAGCCGAATGCCAATTGTCCGGATCTTGTGTGGGCCTATCGGCGCGAACACGTTCCAGGCTCACCCCTTCCGTGGATGTCAAACCCGTAAAGTGCATCTTTTCATCGTAGGCAAAACGGTCCAACACGCGCAACGACCGCGTGGTCAGGAAGACCACTCCGGCAGAATTGGCGAATGCCGGCAAGGAATCGCAGGAATGAAGCGCAACCGGACTGCGACAATAATACTGCTGCTCGGTTAGTCGTCGGTTTTTGCACAATGCACAATAGGCACCCGGCATCAGTTGGAAACCATTAGAAGCAGAAACCGATTTCAACGGCATCGTATCTCCCCCGGAACCGATTTTAACATCTTTCAAATCTACAACATACGAAGACCTGTTATAGATTTCCACAAAATCGGCGTCAGCCCCATCAAACGGATGCGAGAGCACCTCGTTGATGACAATATCGCCCACCGCAGGCGTGACAGGCCGCCCAAACGTCAGCCCATCACCCTCCGAAAACACATTCCCCGCGCAATCCCGAATCCGACAACTGCCTTCTATATAATATAAAAAAGTTGTAGGATGCGGCACTGACGACAAGGAAACATCCAAGGCGGAAAAAAGCGGCGGAACCTCGCGCACCTGCGTAACCGAAAGCTCAGGACGGATATAAAATAGTGCTTCTCCATTCAGAATTTCAACCGGTTCAGAGAAGAACACCCGCAAAGTAAGGCTGTCGAGCAATGTGATGCGTTCCATTTCCGGCGGACTCATATCATCCAACGACTGCCGGATGGAGTTGGCACGCCCGGGCGTGCCGCCGGACTCATCCACCGAAGAATCCCAATTGTCCATCCCCCTGCATGGTAAATCCGTATCCTTCATCTCCAACGACCAGCCTCCATCCCGCTTTATAGGCTCGGAATGCCATTCTTTTTGGAAGATGACAGCATGAATCACCTGTTTCCGATTATCATACAATATTATCTGTTGTCCGCCATCCGTGATGCTCAACGAGGACAGGGCAACATAGTTTGAGCATACGGCAGACCATTCCGATTCGTTTTTCTTGGCAATCACCGTCACAAACGCCATGCTGTCCAGCACATAATCGGGCAGTTCCTTCACGGAAG
Organism: Bacteroidales bacterium; assembly: GCA_017551725.1. GTDB lineage: Bacteria > Bacteroidota > Bacteroidia > Bacteroidales > WCHB1-69 > F23-D06. The sequence goes on along the minus strand of JAFZKY010000032.1, from coordinate 29,738 downwards.
TGCCGACCTGCAACGACCATCCTTTCAGCTGGCACGGATGGGAGGTCCGATTGTGGAGTTCTAGATATTCCACCGCAGGCAGCCCGACAACGGGCGACGGATCGGCCATCACCTCGCTGATCACCACATCATACCGCCCCGTTTCCGTTTGTGTCCACCCATCATTACATATCAGAAATAACAAGCTCAACACCATGCAAGTAATCCAATTTCCGCTGTTCATTTCTTTCATAACACATCCGTTTTTCAAGAAACAAAAATACTACTTTTGCGTAGCAACAAGATTATACTGTTAATTATTTTCAATAAAAATCTAAAACATTATGAAAATCGCTTTAGTTGGTGCCACAGGTTTGGTGGGCAGTAAAATGCGTAAAGTATTAGAAGAAAGAGGTTTTGGACAATGTGAATTCCTACCTGCCGCCTCTGCCAAGTCGGTGGGCAAAAAGGTGACCTTTGCGGGAAAAGAGTGTAATGTGATGTCTGTTGACGATGCCATTAATGCCGTCCCCGACATCGCCATTTTCTCCGCCGGCAGCGGTCCTTCGCTGCAATACGCGCCCTTGTTCGCTAAAAACGGCACCTACGTCATCGACAACTCCTCCGCTTGGCGCAGTGACCCCAACATCCCGCTGGTGGTGCCGGAAATCAACGGTGACATTATAAAAAAGGACGATAGAATCATTGCCAATCCCAACTGCTCGACCATCGCGATGGTGATGGCTTTGGCCCCGCTTCATTGGAAATACAAAATCAAACGCGTAGTGGTCTCCACCTACCAGTCTATCACGGGCACGGGCATGAAGGCTGTCAACCAGCTGGCCAAAGAGCGCGCGGGCGAGCCGTGCGAGAAGGCCTATCCCTACCCCATCGACATGAACCTCTTCCCGCACGGCGGCACCTTCGAGGCTAACGGCTACACCACGGAGGAGACCAAGCTGCTGAACGAGACCCGCAAGATACTGGGCGACCCGGGCATCCAAGTCACGGCCACCGTGGTGCGCGTGCCGGTGACGGGCGGCCATTCCGAAGCTGTGAACGTGGAGTTCTACAACGAATTTGAAATCAGCGAGGTGTATCAGCTTCTCAACGACATGCCCGGCGTGGTCGTGCAAGACGACCCGGCCAACAACATCTATCCCATGCCGCTCTACTCCGAAGACAAGGACGAGGTGTTTGTGGGGCGTGTGCGCCGCGATCTCACCCAGCCCAAGACACTGAACCTGTGGGTGGTGAGCGACAACCTCCGCAAGGGTGCCGCCACCAACGCCATCCAGATAGCCCAACTGATACAACAGGAATACCTGCAATAGCCCCGTATGAAAAAAGCACACCGGCGATTCCTGTCATTCCTTATATCCCTCATCCTTCTCCTTGTGGTAGCCGGGGTGTCTTATTATTTTATCCGAAAACATTTTCATCAAAACCTCAAAGGGGATGTCGTCTTCGAGCACCCCATGACGGGTATTGACATTTCGTCCTACACGGGAACGGTCGATTTCCGCCGGGCCTCGGAAGACAGCATCCGATTCGTGTACATGCGGGCCACCATGGGTGTGGACGGCATTGACACGCTGATGCCGCGCCATCATCGGGAGGTCACGCTGCAGACCGACCTGCCCGTCGGATTCTACCATTTCCTGCGCTTTGACGAAGATGGCAGCCAGCAGGCCGACCACTTCTTCGAGGTCATACGGAGCAAGTCTTACGACCTTATGCCCGTGGTGGACGTGGAGGACTGGAGCAATCCGTCGGACAAGAGCACGCAGCAGCGCATCCAAGTGATTGAAGACTTCATCCGCCGCTTTGAAACCATCAGCAAGAACCGGGTGATGATATACACGAACTTGGACGGATACCGGAAATACATTCAAGAAAAATTCCCTAAAAATCCGCTGTGGATATGTTCCCTTAACGGGCAGCCGAACATCGGGCAGCCCTACCTTTTCTGGCAATACCAGCACAATGCGCGCTTCCCATGGGCCAAAGGCGATGTGGATTTGAACACCTTCCACGGCACGGAACAGATGCTGGCCTTCCTGACCGTCATGGTGCAGTCGCAGAACACCGACACGGCCTTGCGGCGCACTCTCAACATCCTTTGTGACACGGCGTACGGCCTCAACGTCTTCTATCCGCAATACGACTGCATTGACCTTGTGTGCGGCACGATGCCCACCGCCGAGGATTCCGACATCATCTTCTGCGCGGAGGCGGCGTTCACGGGCGAAGAACTACGCGTGTTCCGCCACCAGAACATCGCTGGCGACCACGTGTCGGACGGCACGTTCTACAAGGGATATGTGTGCGACAAGAACTCCGGATGTTTCGTCTGGTACGACCATCAGCCGCACTTCCTGACCACCAATATCAACAACGCCTTGCATCTGGCCGCCCGGCGCGGCGGCATGGGTTTCTGCCAAGTCTGCATCATCCACAAAGGCAAGACGCAACCTCTGTGGCGCAAGAACGACAACTACTACCGCGCATTATGCCTCAAAGACGGTAAGGTGTGCATCGCCGACTCGCAGGAGAAAATCCCATACGCACAGTTCGTCAAGCAGTTAGAGAACTATGGCATGCAGGAGGCCCTCTACATGGACATGGGCCCCGGCTGGAACCATTCCTGGTACCGCGACAACCACAACCACGTGCAGGAGCTATTCCCGCACACGCACAATTTCACCACCAACTGGATTGTTTTCAAGAAATCGTAGGATACTCTTTCGAGACCACCCTTTGGAAAGTCAAGACTACTGTTTCAAAACCGTTTTCGTTACAGTGCCCTTGTCGGTCACAATGTGCACCAAATACGTGCCGGCGGGGAAATTTTCAATATTGATGTCCGCCGTTTGCCCATCTACTGTCAAATTCCGCAAGAGCCTGCCCTGCAAGTCATACACCCGAACCTCCCTCATGCGGGCAACCCCCGAATGGACGGAAAACTTTCCGCCATTGGGGTTGGGATAGAGCGTCACATCATCGGCATACGCACTCACACCCACATTGCTGCCAAAGTATAGTGTTTTCTCCACTGAATCCTGCACTCCTGTTTCCGGATCCATCACCTTAAGCATCACACGGATGCTGTCATAATGGTCGGGCGTGGGCAATATTAAGGTTGGATTATGCTCGTCAACAGCAAAGAGCGTGCTGGCGGTATCTCTGCGCCACGTCCAACGAAGATTGTTTGCAGGTACAACAACTGTATCAGAAGGAACATTAATGATATTCGAAGTAAATCCAGGCGTGATTTTCCATATCTGGCTCATGTCGTTGAATTGAAACACGGTCATCTGATCGGAATCCTGCTGTGTAACAGAGAAATCCGCCATGATTTCCGGTAAACACGTTCGTATCTCATACACGAAAGGCACACCCGTCTGCGACTCCATCTCGCAGCGGTAGTATGGCATCAGCTGATTACGGGGCACCTTCACCCTGTAAAGGTTACTCGTAGTGATAGGAGCTTTCATGTCATTATTCAGCCCATGATACCAGCGGTAGGTGTTGGCGTCAAAGCCCCACGGCACTGAAAGTTCCACCGTATCCGGATGGCTCGTGAAATCCATCGTTATCTTGCCCGGCACCATCTTGGCAGTGAAATAGCTGTAGGCATAGTGTGCGCTTGGAGAACAGCCTCGAAGGATTATCTTGAACTTAACAGGTGTTTGGTTTCTTGCCTGTTCCATCAAATTGAACGCCAAGATCACATATTTTGTGGATACAATCTTGCTATATCCGGAACCACATTCGTATGTCGGGAGGATGTTTCCAGAATAAAAAGCGGACGGGGTCATCTCGGCAGGATAGACATTGGGTCCGTCACTCCCTTCCGCCTGATAGAAATACCGAGCGTACGGCCAATTTGTATTTCTTGGGCAATTCGGATCATTGTGTAATGTGTTATTCCCATTTGTGATATAATCACTCGGATAATACCCCAACGGCAACAAGGCATTATGGTCATAATTGTTTTCCGACACCTGGATCAACATGGACGGATTCTGCACACGCGTATGGGTGGGTGCCTGCATAACCAATTCATACGCCACCAACAAAACGGGATTTATCGTGTCCGGAATAAACGTGTACTCCATTTTCGCCGACTTGGCACTACCACTGGAGTTACCGACCCGCATGACGGTATCCTCATAATGGAAGCCCGAACCTGCAGGATAATCAGGCCAATTCCATGCAATTGGATATATCGGTAACAGAAATCCTGGATTATTGTTATCGCATGCTTGATTATCCATCGGTGAAGTCGTATTTGAAGGATTGGTCATCAATTGATGCGATGACCAGCCACTTGCCACACCCAATATATAATTGGGGCCTTCTGTGGTAGCTGAGGTCTGAGAAGAGGAAGGAGATGACCCGTTATACGCCCTTGCCCAGCCGTTGGCCTGGTTGCAGGTTGCCGGGTCCACCATAAACGTTTTGGGCGAGCCCTGCATGACACCGTTCATCACAGGTTGGGCAGGAAGGGCGGCCACCATCATCATAAAAAAAACAGCTATAACTATCTTTCTCATAAGCTTTTAAATTTGTTCTCTCTTAATAATTTTAACAACGACAAAAATAACAAAAAAGGATGGCAATCTGCCACCCTTTGAACGAATTATCGAATATTTCAGTTTTATTTCTGTTCGCGCAACTTGCTCTCGCGAGTCCAGTCAACGGTCATGCCGAAGAGGGAAACGCCCAGATAGCCGCGCATCTTCATCGTCTTGTTGTCGTTCACCAGACGGATATAGGTCTTGTAAGTGCCTTTCTTGCCGGGGTATTTCAGTTTTCCGTTCTGATACTCTTTTTCTTTGGCATTGTAGGTCAATCCGGTCATGAACACCAGACCGAGCTGGGGTTTCTTTTTGGGGTTCTCCACCCACACCACCTTGGCCTCATACGTGCCGTCGGCCGCTTTGTATATTTGGCATTGGGAGCCCTCTTTAGAGAAGGGATCCACCGAGTGCCAGATTCCACAAATCGCATCCGGATTCTGCGCAAACAGCATAGAGTTGACCAGAAGGGCCGTCATTATCAGGAATATCTTTTTCATTTTAACATTTATTATAATAGTGAAACAATCGGTTTACTCCTCGGGGGCGAACAACGGGTCCCAAGCGGGTAGCATGATGGGTTTCTGGTCGAAAAGTTTAAGCGTGGCGGCGGGGATATACTTTTTTTCCACCACCAGGCGGAACATGTATTCGTTGAACCATTCGTTGGTCATGATGAGGAAGCCGTTGTGGCCGTATTTGCTGCCCCAGCTGTTCTCCACCATCCACTTGAGGGGTTTGCCGTCCTTGTCAAGATCGACGGCGCAGAGCGTCATGGCGTGCGAGGAGAGGCTGGCGTACGTCTGGATGCGCTGTTTCTTATCCATGCCGAAGGTGGTGTTGAACAACGAGCCGTAATCGAAGTTGTTCACGTCCATGTAGCCTTTGTCGCGGTCGAGGAACTTGCCCACGTCGCAGGAGAAGTACATCATGGTGCTGTCTTTCAGCGAGGCGATGGCCATCTGGGCGATCTCGTCCATCGGCAGGTTGAGATATTTCCAGTTGTTGCCGTCATACACATGGCGGTCATACTCAATCTCATATACCTTATAATATTCGCGGGTGGGGTCGTTCATCACCATGTAGTAGGTGGTGAAATCGTCGTTCGCGAACTTGGCGGCGAAGGATTTCGGCGTGTAGGTCTCGGTGCTCACCACATTGCCCTTGGCGTCGCGCTGCGTCCACGTGAACTCCGCCGGCGGCTCGCCAAAAGCGATGACCAACATGCGATAGACGGTTTGCAGCATTTCCATCTTCTTGTCCTGCAGCATCTTCTCGGTCGTGCCCTTGTTGTTGGCCATATCCCGTAGGATCAGTGCATCCTCACGCAGTTTCAACTTGATCAAAGAGGATATTTGCGAGGTGTGGTTGCTGCTGTAGGTTTCCGGCATGGCATCCTTTGGCATGATGCCGTACTTGGTCACCAGATTGGCGATGCCCGTAAACTGGCCGCCGTCGCTCAGCGGATTCTGGAAGAGCCATTTCACCGTCTCGTCCTCCATCGACTTGGCACGGTTGTCCAGGATGGCCTGCAGGAAGAGGTTGGATTTTTCCAATTGGTCCCAGAAGAAAGTATAGCACTGCGAGAACTGAAAGTCCGACGGCAGGTCGTATTTGCGGATGGCCTTCGAGCGCAGCACGTTCATGCCCGTGAACATCCAGCAACGACCGGAGGATTCCTGGTCGGTGATGGCCTTGGAGGGCACCTGGTTGGAGAAATGCGCATCGAAGACGGTGGCGTTGTCATAGTTCTTGGCCAGCTTGTTGATGTCGTTGGTCACCACGGCGTTGCGCAGCGCCTTGTCAGAAGCGGTTGCTTTGTAGGAAGATTTGAGCGATTGGATTTGGTCGTTGGAGAGGCCACCGTTCTTGGTGACGGTTTGTGCGGGGGCAAGCAGGAGGGCACAGCAGCCCAGCAGAACAAAAAAGAGTTTTTTCATTTTATTAATTGTATTGATGAATATGCAAAGAAAAAGGTTTGGCTTTCGCCAAACCTGTATGGTGTTATTTTTTCTTAAAAAGTGAAATAACAAACAGGAGCACAACTGCGCCAATCACGGCGACAATGAGTTCCCAGAGAAGACCGGCTTTCTGGATGCCGATGAGGCTCATCAGCCAGCCGCCGATAAAACCACCGATAATACCGATGATGATGTTCCAAAGGAGGCCGAAGCCGCCGCCGCGCATCAGGTTACCAGCCAACCAGCCGGCCACAGCGCCCAAAAGCAAATAAAGAATAAAGCTCCACATAATTAAAAAATTTTAGTGAGACAAAAAATGTTCGCAAAAATACAAAAAAACAACATTCATTCGTAATACTCAATCTTGCGCTCCAAAATTTCCGTGACAGTCATTGAATCCTCGTTGCTCCCCTCATAACGCACGCGTTTCACCCAATTCCCATGTTGGTCGTAGCTGTATTGGTAACGGACAATCTTGGATGGTTTGAGCAATGTTTGATAAACAGCCTGCTTCTCCAAATTTCCCTGCCCGTCATACGCCCATTCTTCCAAAACAGCATCCCTCATATAGTTGAAAATCCTCTCGTTGACAAGAAAAGATCCCAACAAAGCCTCTTTCCTCACGATTCTGCCGGCGGAATCGTAGGTGGTTTGAATATGACGGTCGAAGGTGCGCTGTGTGCCGCGGACATCATAATGCTTGTAGTCGATCTCCCGTCCAGCGCTGTCATATTGGTAGTAACTGTCCGATCCGCTGGGTTTCCAGTCCCCGATAGAATATTCGCGAATCTTATTATGCCGGTCGTCGTATTCATACCCTTGATTCTTACGGAATCCCTTGCATTTACAGTTGTTGTCGCCGCGATAGTCATCACAACGACCTTGAAAAATCATGTTGTTCAGACTGTCATAGACAAAATAATCCATCCATTGTATTTTGCCGTTGTGCATCTGGTGCGCCACCATATTGCCCCGGTCGTCATAGCAATAGCTATCGATAATGCCAACGCTCTTCACACCGCTTGGTCCAAGGTCGGATGGACATTTCCTACTTTTCAGTTCATCCTTGTAGTTAAACACTTCCACTCGCACAGGCTTTCCCTCGTCGTTTAACGTTATCACCTTCTCGCTCATAACATCAGAGTTTCGATAATAGGTTGACATCCTGGTCAATAGCTTGTTTTTGTCATATTCGAAATGAATGTCTCTACCAACAGATACCACCCCCTCCTGTCCTAGAAGTCCGGATGCATCAAATTTGTAATAGGCCACCCATGCGGTGGAGTCATAATCCTCCTTAGACAAAGGACGGGCATTGTTAAGATCATATACCAAGGAATCCTTCAGGAATAACTCGTTGATGTAACACAAGACCAACTTTCCATTAGGCAAAAAGCCCCACGTCTGCTGTTTGGCCCGAAGATCTTTGGAACTGTTGCCGTATTTCTGCACTTCGGTCTGCGTAACAAACTTGACAGTCCCGTTCAGCGAGATGTTCAGATGCTTGTGGTCGCCATAGAAAAGTTGGAACTCCTGGTAAGGCTCCGTGGAGACGTATTCGGTTTTCTCTCGTGCCTCAATATTTTCTATGGAGACATTGACAGCGTCAGGGTTGAAAACCTCTATTGCTTTATGACGGACGCTTTGTTGAGTGTCGGTTTTCTTGTCACCCTTGACAATTTCCTTTATATCGTTGTGAAGTTTCTCGTAGTCAATGTTTTCCTTATAGGTGTATTTGTACATGGATTGTCGTAATTCGCCTTTTTCCGTTGAGACGTGTTTCTCCATAATGTAGTCGAACGGCATATCTGTCCCGTGAAACATAATCAGATGCAGGCGGTAGAGCTGGTCTTTGTCGCTGCCGTCGGGATTGGTGCTGTAAACGTAATAGACGACCTTGGTAAAACTGGTGGAAAAACGGTTCTTCGGCAATTCGTCATACCATTCGTACCCCCAAATGTTGAGCGTGTCCATTTTGAAATAGTCGAAATTGTAATAATGGCAGAGTTCAAATTCGCAGGGCAAGTTGTGCTTTTTGTAGGCTTTGTACAGCAAGGCTCTGTTTTTTGCGGCCTCGGCATAATTACCCAATCCCGAATAACAAACCACCTTGTTACGTATGGCAAAATAATCCGTTTCCGGTTTCACCAAGGCCAACAACTCCTCATTGAGTTTCAACGCCTCCCCGAAATTCTCCTTATACCTGTATGCCATTTCAAGCATTTCGGTCGTTCTGTAATAAGCGAAAGTGGCATCCCTGTACGCCTTGCTTTTGTCAGCCGGAAGACTTTGCCAACGCTGTTTGGCGTATTGGTAGGCCTCGTCGAAGAGACCTGACTGGCATAGACTGTCGAGATACTTTCCATACGAGTCTTTTTGCGCATAGATTCTCTCAAACGCAATTGTGGCGAAAAAGACCAACAACAGGATGAATATTTTTTTCATAAACCTCGAAGGACTTCAAAAAAACATTTCTTCGTGTCGCAGCTGGCCATGGTGCGAAGCCCGTAAAGCACTATGACAAACAAGCAACGCCGCAAAGATAATTCTTTTTTTTATCTTTGCCGCTCGTATAATTTCTACCGAAAAACTATGACAAATTTCAGCATCTGGGAAGTACTGTTCCTGCTCTGTTTCGCGGTCAGCTGGCCCGTGTCCATCGCCAAATCGCTGAGAACCAAGCTGGTGATTGGCAAAAGTCCGCTCTTCATGTCCCTGATTATCTTGGGCTACATTTTCGGCATCATCCACAAATCGCTGTACAGCAATGACATTGTCATCTGGCTGTATGTGTTCAATGCCGTGCTGGTCTCCACCGATTTGTTCCTCTATTTCCTGTACATCGGGCAGAACCGCCGCGATTTGATGAAGCGAGAGCCGCAGAAAGAGCGTTGAAAAATGTACTTTTGCAGCCCATTTTACCAATTGTTTATACTATGAGAAGTTTTGGAAGCGACAATAATTCCGGCGTGCATCCGCAGGTGATGGAGGCCATCCTCCGTGCCAACGCCGACCATGCCGTGGCTTACGGCGACGACCCGTGGACCGAAAATGCCGTCCGTGACATTCGCAACGTCTTCGGACCCGAGGCAGAACCCTATTTCGTATTCAACGGCACGGGGGCCAACGTGTGCGCCATCCGCGCGTGCTGCCAGCCGTGGCACGCCGCCATTGCAGCCAAAACCGCCCACATCGCTGTGGACGAGTGCGGTGCCCCTACCCTGCTCAGCGGCGCGGTCATCAAGGAGGTGGACACCCCCGACGGCAAGCTCACCCCGGGACTCATCCGCCCTCTGCTGCACGGTTTCGGCTTTGAGCACCACTCGCAGCCCAAGATGGTCTATATCTCGCAATGCACCGAGCTGGGCACCGTTTACACCCCCGAGGAAATCCGCACCCTTGCCGACTTTGTCCATGGCTACGGCATGTACCTCCACATCGACGGGGCAAGGCTTGCCAACGCGGCGGCAGCCCTCGGCAAAAGCGTGCGCGAGATCACCGTGGACTGCGACGCCGACATCCTCAGCTTCGGTGGCACCAAGAACGGCTGCATGATAGCCGAGTCGGTCATCGCCTTCCGCCCCGAGCTGGCCGAAAACCTCAAATACCTGCGCAAACAATCCGCACAGCTCTATTCCAAGATGCGCTATGTGTCGGCCCAGTTTTCGGCCTATCTTAAAGATGAACTGTATTTGCAAAACGCTCTACACGCCAATAAGATGGCAAATATACTTCGAGTGAGACTTGAGAAAATGGGCTTTGTGTTCACGCAACCCACACAGGCAAACACTTTGCTCTTAAAAATGAATCCTGAACAATGCGAGGCACTGCTCAGGAAACACTTTTTCTATGTTTGGGATGAGAACACCCACGAAGTCCGTTTTGTCACCTCCTGGGACACCACGGAGGAAGATATCCAAGCGTTAGTGGCTGATATCCACTGACATCGGACGGGCTATTTCCGTTAGCGCAAACGGTCGGCGGCACGCACCAACGCCTCATCCTTCTTAATGAATTTGTTGGCCAGATAGAGACACAGCGCTTCCACGCACACGAGAACCAGCAGAAGAACTTTGTTCGCAAACTGGAAATCAAAGGTAGTCTCTTTGAGGGTGAAGAATTTCTTGAACACCACATCCGGACATACCCACAGCATCAGCATCAGCGTGATCAGATACACAATCATGCCGATGGAGACAATCTGTGTCTGGCGCACACGGTTTTTGTATGAGAAGAGTGCCACCAGCGCAAGCACTGAACAGAGCAGCAGACAGAAGCCTACGTAATAGAGCCTGAGGACTGCATGGCCGTCTGGCACGTTCATCTTGAGGGTGAGACTGTTATAGACATACTGCACGTCAGGGGTGTTCACGTATCCGATTGGGGTAAACAGCATTACAATGGGAATCACCGCCGCCACGAGCAGGAATATGGATTGAATTCTTTGTATCATGAATTTTTGAATTTAAAGGTTTCTATTTTAACGTTTTGATTTGGCTGTATTGGAAGTCTGTTTTTTTTCTCTTTTTGACATTTTTTCAGATGACTGGAACGTCTTGGTCAGCGTTATGGGCGACAAATGTATCGGTGCCCTACCCAAACTGAGGTACGGGGTGAACTTCACCGTCACATCGGAGGAGGTGCCGTTCCCTTTACCTTGAATATCCCTGATACACTGGATGATACTGCCAACCTCCCTGTTTTTCACTACAGATACTAAATCCATCGACACCGGAATGGGAATCTCCACCGTACTGTTGGCCGGGATAATGTACTCCCTGTCACGGCTGCTTCCCTTTGCGATGGCATTGGGCTGCCCATTCAAAAACAATTCATAGTCGTATCCGATCAGGCGGGCCATCCGGTTGGTGTTGTTCTCTGTTTTGACGTTCACATCGCAGGTAATCGTGAAATCCATCCGCTTGATGGCATCCAACGCCTTGGTCATGTTGGTGATGGAAAGATCCTGCAAGCTGTTGACATTGCTGAAGTTGATTCCAGCCCACGTCACATTTCGAACGCCCGCCATCGCGAACTTGCAGTTCAGCAGATTGGAGAACTGGAGAATGCTACAGCCGCTGAAGGCGATGATGCTGCAGCAGAGAATGATGATTAATGTGTTTCTTTTCATAATGATTATTGAATAACTTTGCCGTCCTGCAGGACAATGGTGCGGTCAGACAGGGCGGCCAGTTCTACATTGTGGGTCACGATGACAAACGTCTGGTGAAATTGGTCGCGCAGGTCGAAAAAGAGCCGATGGAGTTTCTTGGCGTTTTCAGTGTCGAGGTTGCCGGATGGTTCGTCCGCGAGGATGAGCTCGGGATTGTTCATCAGGGCCCGGGCCACCGCCACGCGCTGTTGCTCGCCGCCGGAGAGCTCGTTGGGCTTATGCCCCACCCTGTCCGACAGTTTCAGGAAATCCAGCAGCTCCGTGGCGTGAATCAGGGCCTCCTTCTTGGATTGTCCCGCAATCATGGCCGGCAACGCCACATTCTCCACCGCCGTGAACTCGGGAAGCAGCTGGTGGAACTGGAACACGAAGCCGATATGGCGGTTGCGGAATTCCGACAGCTGGTCATCACGCATGGAGGTCACATTCACCCCATCAATGAGAATCTCGCCGCTGTCGGCCCGGTCGAGGGTACCTAGCAGATGCAACAAGGTTGACTTGCCGGCCCCAGAGGGGCCGACAATCGTCACTACCTTGGACTTCTCGATGGTCAGCGTTATGTCCTTCAAAACGTGCAGGTTGCCATAACGCTTTTCGACATGGCGGATGTCAATCATTATTTTTCGATTTCCTTGGCCAGGCGAGTGGTAAGCAGAGGAACAACCTTGTTGAGATCGCAGACGATGCCGAGGTCGGCCACGCCGAAGATGGGTGCGAACTTATCCTTGTTGATGGCAATGATCAGGTCGGACTCTTCCATACCGGCCAGGTGCTGGATGGCGCCGCTGATACCACAAGCCATGTAGAGGTTCGGACGGACGGTCTTGCCCGTCTGGCCCACCTGACGACAGTGGTCAATGATGCCGGCATCCACCATGGCACGGGAAGACGACACCTCCGCACCCGGGAGCACATCGGCCAAGGCCTGCAGCTTGTCGAAGCCGGCTTTGCAGCCCACGCCACGACCGCCGGAGATGAGGATCTTGGCATCGGTGATGTCCACCGTACCCTTGTTCTCCTTGACGTTTTTCACCAGACGCACCTTGAACTTGCTCTCATCGAATGTGGGCTTGAAGTCGATGACTTCGCCTTTGCGGCTGTTGTCGCGGGCCATCTTCTGCATCACGCCCGGACGCACGGTGGACATCTGCGGACGATGCTCCGTGTTCAAAATGGTGGCCATCAGGTTACCGCCGAAAGCAGGACGCGTGGAGGCCAGCTGCATGTCTTCCGTGATCTCCAACTTCGTACAGTCGGCGGTGAGGCCCGTATTGAGGCGGCATGCCAAACGCGGAGCGAGGTCACGACCAATGGTGGAAGCGCCAATCAGCATGATGCTGGGCTTGAATTCCATCACCACCTGATAGATAGCCTGTGTGTATTGCTCTGTCAGATAGTCCTTCAGTTCAGGAGCATCCATACAGATAACCTCGTCGGCTCCGTATTCGATGAGCATCTGGGCCTGGTCCTTGATCTGGTAACCGGCCAATACGGCCACCACCTTCTCATGCAGGTCGGCGGACAATTCGTGTGCCTTACCGAGCAATTCCAAGGCCACGGATTGGATAACGCCGTCGCGTTGTTCCACAAAAACATGAATATTCTTATAATCTGATTTTTCCATTGTCTTAAAAATTCTCGGTTAGATAATATGTTTCTCTTTCAGTTTCTTAACGATGATTTCAACGGCCTCTTCGGGATCCACCTCGAAGATCTCGCCCGGTTGTTTCTGCGGCTTGGTGAAGGACTTCTTCACGCGCGTGGGCGACCCGGAAAGACCCAAACGAGCCTCTTCCACATCGAGTTTGTCGGCGCCCCACACTTCCACCTCCTTGTCGTAGGCTTCCATGATGCCCTTGACGGTCATGTAGCGCGGTTTGATGGCGGATGAGAGGACAGTGAGCACGCAGGGCGTCTCCACCTCCAGAATCTGGTAGCCTTCTTCGGTCTCCTTGGTGACGGTGCAGAGTTTCTTACCGTCAAAATCGAGGTTGGTGGCATAGGTCACCTGCGGGAGGTCGAGATGCTGGGCCAGGGAAACCGGCGTCTGGGCCGTGTCGCCATCGATAGCCTGGCGGCCGGCCAGGATAAGGTCATAGTCGAGCGTCTTGATGGCGCCGGAAAGGGCGTACGAGGTGGCCAGCGTGTCCGCGCCCGCGAACTTGCGGTCGGAAAGCAGGATGGCCCTATCGGCACCCATGGCGAAAGCCTCGCGGCAGATGGCGTCAGCCTGCGGCGGACCCATGGTGATGACCGTGACATGCGCACCGAACTTGTCCTTCAACTGCAAGGCCATTTCCAGAGCGGAGGCATCATCCGGATTCAAAATGGAGGGAACACCATCGCGAATCAACGTGCCGGTCACCGGATTGATTTTAATAACATTGGTATTCGGAACCTGTTTTATTGTTACTATAATATTCATTGTTCTGTCGATATTTGTTTTTTATTGTGGAGACGCAAAATTTTGCGTCTCCACCAACAATTATTTTATTTGAATAATTTTCCGGCGATGACCATTCGTTGCACTTCGGAGGTGCCTTCGTAGATCTCCGTGATCTTGGCATCGCGCATCATGCGTTCAATTTCATATTCGCGGGTATAGCCGTAACCGCCGTGGAACTGCACGCACTTGGTCGTGGTTTCCATCGCTGTTTCAGCACAATACAGCTTGGCCATGGCAGCATCCACAGAATACGGCAGATGCATATCCTTCTTCCACGCAGCCTGACGCACCAGCAGACGGGCGGCTTGCACCTTGGTCTCCAAGTTGGCCATCTGGAACTGGGTGTTCTGGAACTGGGCCAGCGTCTTGCCGAACTGTTTTCTCTCCTTCGTGTATTTCACCGTGGCATCCAACGCGCCTTGGGCGATACCAAGAGCCTGGGAGGCGATGCCGATACGGCCGCCGTCCAGCGTCATCATGGCGATTTTGAAGCCCTTGCCGAGCTCGCCGAGCAGGTTAGCCTTCGGGATGCGGCAGTTTTCGAAAATCAGCTCGCAGGTAGCGGAACCACGGATACCCATCTTCTTCTCCTTCTTGCCGATGGAGAAACCGGGGGTGCCCTTTTCCACGATGAAGGCGGAGATGCCCTTCGTGCCGAGCGACTTGTCGGTCATGGCCATGATCACGTACACATGTGCGTAACCGGCGTTGGTGATGAATATCTTGCTGCCGTTAAGCACCCACTCGTCGCCGTCCAGCACAGCAGTGGTCTGCTGCATGGCGGCATCGGTGCCGGCGTTGGGCTCGGTGAGGCCGAAGGCGCCGATCCACTCGCCGGAAGCCAGCTTGGGCAAATATTTCATCTTCTGTTCTTCCGTGCCGAATTCCAGAATCGGGTTCATACAGAGCGACGTGTGCGCACTCACGATCACACCCGTGGTGGCACACACCTTCGACAGCTCTTCCACTGCCATAATATACATCTGGTTCGTGGCGCCCTGCCCGCCATATTGCACGGGGATGGGGATGCCCATGATGCCGATCTTGGCCATCTTCTCAACGGTCTCTATCGGGAAACGCTCCTGATCGTCCACTTCGGCAGCCAGCGGCTGAACTTCTTCCGCCGCGAACTTGCGGATCATTTGCAGAAAAAGTTCTTCTCTTTTGTTTAAGCTAAAATCCATTGTTCAGTATTTGTTGTTAAAATTGAAAATATGCTATAATTGGTAGGGAAAAGTGGGAAAGTAACAAAGTGGTAAAATAATAGGTTTGTAATGTGAAAAACTGTTATAAATCAAAGTCTTACTGTCACACTTTTATACTTTAATACTTCTACACTTCATGCTTTCGCCTTAGTCCAACTGCATGGGTTTGAGATCCGGGGAGACGGTGAAGTCGGCCTCCGTGGCAGCCTTCACGTCCTCAACGGTGAACTCGGGATGCAACTCTGTGAGCACCAAACCCTTGTCGGTGACCACCATGACGCCCATCTCAGTCACAATCATGTTGACGGCCGCCATAGCGGTGAGAGGCAGGTTGCATTTGTGGAGGATTTTCGGATTGCCCTTCTGGGTGTGCTCCATGGCAACGATGACCGTCTTGGCACCCACCAGGAGATCCATAGCGCCACCCATACCCGGGGTGAGCTTGCCGGGGATCATCCAGTTGGCGATGTCGCCGTGCTCGTCCACCTGCATGGCGCCCAGCACCGTGGCATCCACATGGCCGCCGCGGATCAGGGCGAAGGAATCAGCCGAACTGAAAGAGACGGCGCCGGGCTGTGCCGTAATGTAGCCGCCGCCGGAGTTGATCAGGTTGTCATCCTCCTTGCCTTCCTCGGGAGTGGGGCCCATACCAATCATACCGTTTTCAGTCTGGAGAATCACATGTACATCTTTCGGCAAATAGTTGGGTACCATCGTCGGAAGACCAATACCCAGATTGACCACATCGCCATCCTTGAGTTCCTTAGCCACTCGCTTGGCGATAACTTCTCTCATTTGAGCTTTTTCCATAATCTTATCATTTAAATGTTAACATTAAAAATCGAAACCTAAAAGGCGGGCAAAGATACAAAAAAAGATTATAGGAAGAGCATCTCCACCACCTTATAAACCACCCATCCCGTATAGGCGGCGAACAGCAGTCCCCAGACGAACGCCGGCACGTGGGTGATCTTGGCCAGATTGGCGGCATCGCCGGCCTTCTGCGCATCGCGCACGGTGAGAAACAGCAGCACCAGCGCGGATGTCACCGACTCCACCAGGATCATCGTCGCGTAAAAGATGGCCGCATAGCGCACATACGGGTCGCCGCCCCAATAGATGAGAGCGACATTTGCGCCGCAGAAGAGCAACACCCACAACACGCCATAGCCGTTGCGGATCCAGAACAGCAGCATGATGAAAAATAGAACGGAAAGGCCCACGACCAACCCTTGCGCGGCCCCCTGCCCTATCAGGTAAAAGGAGAGCCACGCCACCGACACGGCAAACGGGTAGCCGGCCAGCGAGGTGAGGAAGGCCGAAAGACGGCTGGAGGACTGCGTGGTGGTGGTTCCCGACGTGTCTTTGAAGAGTTCTATCTTGTTCACCTGGCCGCCCGTACACAAAGCCACCAGCGCGTGGCCGAACTCGTGCAACGCCGTATTGATGATGTTGAAGAATTTCCCGACGATCGGTATGCGTGGCAGGATAAAGGCCACAGCAAGAAACAGCAGCCAATACCACGTGTTTTCCAGCAAGGGCTCCTGCGGCATGGCCTATTTGTTTCGCACAATCAGAGCACTGCCGTCGTCATAGCGCCAGTCCGCTACATTGCCATTGTAGTTGAGACGGACCAGGTAGGGATTGTTTTGCGGAAGGAACTCGGCCCCGACACATTCCATTTGCTTGGTGCCGTTTTCTAATTGTCTGGAAACCTCGATTTTTAATTTCCCTCCGTTCCATACATCTCTCCCGTCGCAGTAAAGCGGCTCATCGATGTTGAAAAACAGGCTGGAGGATGGTACTATGTCAGATGAGGCATCTTCATAAGGATAACCGACAAAGGAGAATTTGCCGCTGCCCGTGATCGTATAGCCACCGTCGCGGAGATCGCGGATGACCGTGTGGTCCGGGGTGGAAAGCTCTACGGACAGATAGGGCGTTGGACCACCGATGGTAGTCTCCTCAAACTGCTCGGCATTGATGTTCACCGACCATTTGCCTACTTCCACGCAGGACACCACCGCCGTTTTGGTGGAGAAATCCTCCATTTTAATAGGAAACCAATGGTTAGTGAACAAGTTCGGAACGTAGTTTCCCGCGCGTTCCCGTTCGGTGACTTCCCAACGCGCGCCAAGGACATCCAATGGTTGATTTTGCGTGTTGATGACGCATCTTTCCGTGTTGCCGGAGAGCATCGTCCACGTGCCGTTGCCATTGTCGCGAATTGTCATCCCGTTGAAATAGAGTTTCTGGATGGAATCGCGGGTGTCTGTATCGGCGGTGAGCCAGGTGTTGAAGTTGAAGGCCACATTGGCAAACCGCATCTGCGTGTTGGCATACGCATACTGCCAATGGGCGAATATGTTGCACGCCCGCTCCATAGGTTTCGCGACGTTATAGTCGGAATCTTCCACCTTGCAGCCGACGATTGTTGTCAATGCCACTAAGCACAAAACCAATATTGTCGATATTTTTTTCATAATCATTATTTTCTAAATACAAAAACAAACAACCAACTACTCTTTATTCGCATTAAAACGGTAACCGATGCCGCCTTGGATAAATCCCTTGTAGCCAAGACCCAACTCGGTGAAGCCAAAGAACTTACGACCCACCGACACACCAAATGCCGTGAGCTGGAACGTGGGATGGAAATAGACATCCGCACAGCCATTCTCCCGCTCGAAATTGAGCAGGAATCCGGTGGAAACGCCGGAATACAAGGTCACATATTTTTTGTTCAAATAGGAGAAACGGACCGCCGGAAGGAAGGCGATCTGCGTTTCCCTGTGGTTATATAAGAAGCTGTTGTCGCGGGCATCATACGCCTTGCTGAAAATGCCCATGTAGGACACGGAGCCGCCCAGCCACAGGAACTTGCGCAAGCGGAACATATAACCCACGGAGATTGGACAGGTGGCAATATAATCGCTATAATAAGGAAGCGGTTCGAACCATGAGCCGGCATCCTCCTCGTGAAAGCTCCACAAATACCGGTTGGAACGGTCAAAAATCAGGCGCTCAAAGAGAAAGCCCCTTTGCAAACTGGCAAACGCGGGATCACCCACCGAGAGGCTCAACTCGTGGCGCGGGAAGACCTGCCGCCAGTCTTGGACGTCCTCCTGTGCGACAGCCACACAGATGGCCATCATAATCATAACACTCAAAAGTAGAATCTTTTTCATAAGTCTTTTGTTAAAAACACAAATTATAAAACGACTTCATTGCCTCATTATTGCATAAGTGAAAAACTAAAATCTCCTCATCCACATTTTCCGTTCCTCGTCGTCCATCTGTTCGATAGCATAACGAAGGGCGGTGCGGGGCATTTCGTGTACGTGCAGTTGGAGGAACTCGCGCAGCAAATCCATACTCACCCGCTTGCCCATTTCGCGGAGCATCCAGCCCACCGCCTTCTGCATCAGGTCGTGCGGGTGGTGCAGGTGGACTTCCGCATAGCGCAGGCACCACCAGGGGTCTCCCTGCTGCAGTGTTTTCCACGTGCAGACCATGCTCATGCGCTGCTTCCAGAGGCAAGGACTGGCGGCCAGCTCGTCCATTACCCTAACCTTGTAATCCTCGTGCATAGCTAATTCGTCACCGCCGAGAAAAGTGGGCAGCAACAGCCAGTTGCCCAATATCTTATGGGTGGACAAATCCACCAAATCCCAGTTGTTGGCCTGTTCGGCGTATTGCAGATACATGGTCAGAATTTCGTCTCGCTTGCGTGCCGCTTCTGTATGGTTCGCCAACCGTTTCGAGGCCAATTTTTCGAACTTCGAGACGAGGATCAGCAGTCCGCAGAGCCGCGCCTCGTGCCACCGTGACATAAGCAGTTCGGGTACCTCATCAAGCGGGAAATCCTTGGCAATAGCCTTCACCACCTCGCGGGTTTGGGGCACTTTGAGTCCAAGAAACTCGTCGCCCTCGCCGTACTGTCCCGGTCCCGTCTTGAAAAACCGCACCAGTACCGCCCGCTGCTGGTCGTTGCGGAGGGATTCGAGGTAGGAGATGATGTCTTTAGCCGTGATATAAGGGGATTTCATTATTTTGAAGGAAGGGATTTGATATTGTCAAGGAAGTCCTTTTCCACTTGGCTCAGTGTATGCTGCTGGTATTTTTTATATTCGCTTGTGGCGTGTTCAATGGCCTGTTGGTGAGACACGGTCCCTGCGCCTTGAAGCAATTTTTCTCCACTCATCGTCAGAATTTGATCCAAATGTGCTGCCCAATCTTTCATAGTCATGGTTTGTTGCCGTTCTGCTTGTCGTTCAGCGAAGTCCAAGTAACCTGAAACAATTTGCCCCATAGCCCGCAACTCTTTTTCATCCAGATAGTTTTTCGCAATGACAACATCTTTCAAATGCGGACGGTCTCCTTCGAAAGTTGTTAAGCCCATAAATTCCTTTTCAGCATCGGCGCGGTTAACGATGACTTCTGCTGCCGTATGACCGTGAACCGCATAATGAATTTTATTCTGCACTCGTTTAAAAAACTCAATGGAAATGTCCGCTGTTGGGTCATAGTCAATACTTGTGGCATAAATATCAAGTATTTGCCTGTAAAAAACCTTTTCCGAAGAGCGGATGTCGCGTATGCGTTCAAGAAGTTCTTTCCAATAGCCACCCCCGCCAAGGTTTTTCAGTCGGTTGTCATCTATTGTAAAGCCCTTGCGGATATATTCATTTAGCCGTTTAGTGGCCCAGATGCGAAACTGCGTGCCTCTCAACGATTTCACACGGTAGCCAACGGAAATGATAACATCAAGGTTGTAGTAATTGGTTGGTTTGGTAGAAAAATCGGAATTTCCGATTTTCTTCATCACATCTTCTTTCTTCAGTTCTCCTTCTTCAAAAATATTCAGTATATGCTCGTTGATTGTTGAGCGAGATTTGTCGAACAGTTTCGCCATTCCGTCAATTGTCAGCCACACTGTTTCTGCATCCATCTGCACATCAACCTTCACCGCACCGTCATCGGTCTGGTAGATGATCATTTCTTGTGAGTTATTTGTATCCATAGTGATTTTTTTTTAGTGAGTCATTTATAGAGTTCTGTTGTTTGGGATTCCATGATGAGTTATCATATTTTGTTCTTGCAGCTATGTACCTCTTTAATTCAACCTCGTTTCGAATTATCGGCAAAAATACTATTTTCTATTATTCGGCGAGTTGGCGGAAATCATCACCTAATCCTATACGGCCAAAACCGCCCCACCTTCTTGCAATAATCCTCGTACTCTTCGCCGAAGTCGTGGCGGAGGCGGGATTCTTCGGTGCGGACTTGGACGAGCATGATGGCCACGAAGACGAGGAAGACGACCACCGATTGCCAAGTCCACAGCCAGATACAACAACCTATCAGATAGACGAATATGCCCGTAAGCATCGGGTTGCGGCTGAATCGATACGGCCCATCCGTCATCAGGTGCTTGGTGCGCGGAGCCACCTCGTGCCCGAAGGCGTCCATCGGGTTGCCGTCGCCCACGCGGCGCATATAGACGATGGCCCAGATGCTCAGTGTCAGACCGTCGATGACACAAAATGCGGCGATGCCAATCAAAATCGGGTGCGGCCAGCTGAAGGCAGGCATCTTGGAGCAGAGCCACATGATGACCGGGATCAGCACCACAAACAGCACAAAGCCGAGGACGTAACCGAAAGTTTCCTTAAGCTTGTCCATCTTAGCGAATCACTTTGGTGAACACCGGAGCTTGGCCGTTCACAACGGTCACATAGACCTGCAACTCGCCGGCGGGCGGCATCTTCGGGTTGTCCTCGCGGGGAAGATCCTCAGCGGTGAAGAGATACTCCACGCCGTCGGGAAGGGTGCGCGTGGCCACCGTCTTGGCCTTGGCGTGCAGCATCGGGTAGCCATCCACGGCCGCGTCGAAAATGGAGGCTTCCTCTTCGCTGACTTCATGCTGTGCCGGGAATTCCTCCAGCTGCACGAACTCGCCTTCGAGGAAACCGCTGGCTTTCAGGAAATTGTCCACCTCTGCGGGCATGGCTTCCAGACGTGCGGCGCGAACACCGTAACCAGGCAGCACCTCTGCGTTGGGTTCGGCGGCAACCAAATCCTTCACGCTGGATTCCAGACCTCCGCTGCCGAAGGTGCAGAACGGCACAATCTTCTTACCGCTCAAATCAGCTCCGAGGAGGTACTTCTGCATGGGCGGCGCGTAGGTTCCGAACCAGACAGGGAAACCGAGGAAAACGATGTCGTAATCGGCAACATTGGCCTTAACCGGCTGAATGTCAGGAATGATTCCCTGTTCACGATCTTTCATGCAACGGTCTATTGTAGCCTGAAAATCCGGATCGTAGGGATCCACCATGGTGATTTCCTCGATATCGGCACCGAGCTTGTTCGCAATTTCCTCCGCCACGGCTTTGGTGTTGCCGGTTTGGGAATAGTAGAGAACCAGCATCTTCGGGGCTTCCTCTTTCGGGGTTTCTTTTTTGGAACCGCAGGAGATGGCGGTCAGCGTCACGGTCGCGAGGACCAGCAAAAGGTTGATGTTTTTCATATTATTATGTTTTTAAATAAAATCAATTTTATTCAGTCGGCAAAAATACAATTTATCACTAATGCTTCGCTCTCATAAAAACATTCTATTACATCTCCCACAGACCGTTTGCCACTTGTAAAAGAAAACGTGCGTTGTCGAAGCACTCTTTGCCGTGAAATTTACTGGGAAGACAGGCCGAAACCCAACGTGCTAAGCGCCAAATACGGCAGGGACCACTTTTTTTCTGTCCGCTGCGTGCGCAATTAAAAAAGGCAATGATATAGATGTTGACCCAAGAGGATTATGACGGCGTTTTTCCATTGTTTATGATATTCGTGGCACCTCAGTGCCGCACGAAACCAACTCCCCTTCTAAAATAGAAGGGGAATTGGGGCTGCTCGCAACGGCTAACTACTAACTATCTTCAATATTCTTTCCGCCACTGCTTCCGGGTGGTCCACCAGCAGCTGCCCGTGGTTCATCTTCGGGAAAACCTCAATGTGCGCTTCGGGACAGAGCGATAACAAATGCTTCGCCTGTGGTTTGGCGACGAATGCCTCCTTGGTGCCGTACCAATAGTGGATGTCGGGACCGCTGATGGATTCCAATTTATTGGTATAAACAGACTTATATCCTTCCAACACGGCGCGGGTTTTGTCCGACGGGAACACCTTCTTCACCTCGTCAAGCAACACATCGAAATAGTGCGAATGGAACAGCCAGCGCCAGAAACCGGTCCAATGGTAGCAGGTCCACACGTTGAGAGCCTGGTAATAGCGCAGCGGGTTGATGCTCCACTTGGGCAACGGCAGCAGCGGCGCGGCATCCAGCACAGCATGGCCCACGGCGATCTCGTTTCGCTCCAACATCCGCGAGAGAACCTTTCCGCCAAGCGACAGACCGTAAGCTATATCCAATTGTCCGTCAAAATGTTCCAGCACATATCGGTTGACCTGCGCCGACTGGTCATCCACGGACGTGAAGCGCGACTTTTTGCCGAGCAGAAATCCGTCAATGTCGGCCGTCACAATGTGGAAACGGTCCTTCAGCCGTTCTATCAAGGGAAGGAATATCTCGTGCGACACGCCCAAGCCCGGAAGCAGGAGCAGTGTTGGAGCAGCGGGGTTCCCGAAAGTGTGAAATTCCATATATATAGTGTTGTATCGTTTCTATGCTCGTTGGTCTCTTATTATGTATCAAATCCTCAAACACTTATATCTTTCATCTCAACAGTTTCATGATTTGGCTCTCCGAAGCCTCGGGCAGGAAGCTCTTGAAATGAGCGACCATGCGCCCCAACGATTTCTCAGGCGTGCGGGAACAACGACACACCTCCTCGCCATAAAGTTGCTCGGGTGTGGTGAGCAGCGACCAACCCCAGCCGTATTCGCGACCATGTTTGTCTCTTGGGTACACGAAATCCTCCGTTACGATCCGGCAAGCCATCTGCAAGCGGGTGACGTAGCTGTCGAAGCGACTGCGCATCTTCGGGCCGGTGAGGCCGCAGGCGGCGCGCAACTCGCGGGCAATCAAGCTGCCATGTTCGCGCAAGGTCAGCAAGATGGCCTCCTCGATACTGCCTTCTGACGGAGCCGGATGCCTGTGACGACGATAGTTGCAGAAATCGGGCCACCAGTCACGACTGATGAACCCCGCCTTGCCCGCGAAGAACTTGCCGTACATGCAACCACCTTCAGCCACAATCGGCCCTTTCCACTTCCACAGCGGCCAGTCCCACCCTCCGTCGGAAAAGGTCACGTAACGGCAATCATCCGTCACGATCTCCTCCGCAGAATAGCCGAAAATGCCACTGTCCAGCAACGGCAGGAAGCCGATCTGCTGAATCAACTCCATCAAAAGAATCGGATTGTATATCTCTTCGTGTCTCATCGTATCTACCTGACACTATTATTTTTTTTCTCGAATACTTACCGCAAATCCGCCGCACGCTTGCATCCATATCTTCAACACGCTCTTGCTCGTAACCACCTTCTTCGTGATTGTGTAGGCGTATGGGTTATACTCTTTGACTACATTAACCAAACCGCACGCTTCGGGCGCATCGGCATAGATGGTGGCCTCGTATTTCACGCCAGGTTTCAAGAAATCCAGTTTTACCGTTGCCTCCGTGCCAACCTGATTGGTGATGCCGCCGACGTACCACACGTCGCGGGGCGTTATATTGTTGATTTGTTGAATCGTTGAATCGTTGTCAATGGCATATACAAACCGGGTGGCGTTGGAAATCACACCCTTCTTGCCGTCTGGCAATTCACCAACCCCTTCGGCGGCCTTGTTCAACGAAGAAATCTTCGGATGGCGGGCTGTCACGATAAATTCGCCGGGTTCGGCCATGATGTATATGCTGGTGTCCCAATCCACCGCCACATCCTTGATGAACTGGAAGGCGTCCATATATGGCTCATAATGCTCCGGGAAGTCGGCGGCCATCTGCAAGGGGGAGTAGAATGTAACGTAAAGTCCTAACTGATTGCATATTGTATGGTTCATCTTTCCGCCCCAGGGCACAATTTTGCCCATGTCGGGTTCGAAGATGCCGGGGGTGTAGTCCATCGGGCCGCCCTGCAGGCGCGTGAACGGCAGGATGGCGGTGTGGCCGGGATGTATGCGCTCACGGAATTCGGTGCCCATGGCGCTCTCGTTGCCGATCATGTTGGGCCACGTGCGGCATAAACCGGTAGGACGAACCGCCTCGTGCGAGTTGACCATAATGTGGTGCTTGGCGGCCTCCACAATGGCGTAATGGTAGTGGTTGTTGATAGGTTGGCTGTAATGGCCTTCGCCAAACGGGATGATGGTGCCCACATAGCCGCCCTTCACGGCATCATAACCGTACTGGTTCATTAGCGTGTAGGCCTTCTCCATCCAATGCTCGTAGTTGATTGTGGAGGCGGAACTTTCATGGTGCATGATGAGACGGATGCCCTTTTCGTGAGCATATTTGTTCAATGCCGGCAAATCGAAATCCGAATACGGCGTGAGGAAGTCAAAGACGAACTCCTTCTGCTTGCCGTACCAGTCTTCCCAACCGATGTTCCAGCCTTCGATAAGCAGTCCGTCGAAGCCGTTGGCGGCGGCGAAGTCGATATAGCGGCGCACATTGGCGTTGTTGGCACCGTGCGTGCCGTTGGGCTTTGCATGTTCATAGTCGGTCTGCCCGAGCTTCACCGACGGGAAGTCATTGGTGTAGTTCCAGGTGCTCTTGCCGGAGATCATCTCCCACCACACGCCCATGTATTTCACCGGGTGAATCCACGAAACATCCTCCAGGGCGCACGGCTCGTTGAGATTTAGGATGAGGCGCGAGGCGAGCACGTCGGTGGCCTTCTCGCAGACCATCACGGTACGCCACGGGGTGGTACACGGAGCCTGGATGCGGCCTTTGTAGCCGGTGGCATCCGGACAGAGCCAGGCACGGAATGTATATGCTTTGGGCTGTTGGCTATTGGCTGTCGGTTGTTGGTGAGGAATAGAAGATAAGGTGTCCCAAGGGTTGATTGACAAAGCATCCAAATAATCGAGGTGCATGGTCGGGAAATCGAGGGTGGCGGCCTCGTGGATGTTGATATACAATCCTTCGTCGGTCTTCATCTGTATAGCCGTCTGCACGCCCGTTTTGGAAAACGCGGTCCACGGCCAGCCACCATTTTTGTGGCTATCTTCCCATAAATTATGAATTTCCGATAACCGTGATTTCGTATAGTTGTACTCCTGCGTGTCGTAATCGCCGGGAATCCACCACGCGGTGTGGTTGCCTGCCATCACAAACTCCGTCAATTCTTCCTTAATCCAGAAGCAGACCAGCGCATTGTAGATATTCCCCGGGTACAGGTGGGTGGGCAGCAGGTCGGGGAACTCGTAGCGGAAGCCGAGCCCGTCGTTGTAGAGACGAAAACGGATTTGCATCACGGTAGGGCGTTTCTCTGTCGAGTGGTCCATGCTCTCCACGCTGCCGACGGGCTGTTCTAACGTTACCAACAGTTCGTTGTAGTGGTTGCGGATGCGCGCCTCCTCACCCCATACGGGCTCCCACGTCTCGTCGAAAGTGCTGTAGGACTTGTCTTTGAGGACGAAAGCGTGTGCCAGGTCGGCGCGCCATTCGAGCGTGAAACCCATTTTGGAAGGCAGTACTACCGGCTTCCCGTTGCGGTTCAGGGCATATTGCGGAATGCCGTTTACAACTTCAAAGCTTAGTTCCAATTGTCCGTCAGGACTGCTCAGTTTCACCGGTTCGGCTTGTGTGCAAACGGAAAGACACACGATGAGCAACAACAACGCAAGGATTTTTATTTTCATATTTTAAAGTAAATCTAAAAAAAACACCCCTTCAATCTTGTATATCAACGTTTTATCATAAAAGCCCCCCACACGTCATCGCACTCCCAACAGCCGGTGTACCTGCAGCGACAGTCGCCAGCCGGGATTCGAGAGCACCGCCTGCACACAAGCATCCATGTTGGCCCTGTATTTGACGGAATCCTCATTATAACAAGGTTGAAGAAAACGATGCTCCGCACATATCTCGTTGTACTGCTGTAGGTTTTGTCCGCAATAGACCACTTTCAGCTCGTCGCAACGGGTGAGCACACAGGGCTCGTTATCGCTGCCTTCAAACGCCTCCTTCGGGGAGAGTGTCACCCAGTCGATGGACGGCGGCAGCAGGCGGGTGCCGTTGGTCTCGATGGCCACTCTCCTACCCGTCTCTGCCTTGAGCGTGCGCACGAAGGCATCATCCACAAACAGCGACGGCTCGCCGCCCGTGAGTACGACCATCTGTGCGTTCGGATAGCCGTTCACTTCGCCGACAATCTCCGGCAGTGACATCATCCGTCCCTCCTGATGCTGCGTGTCGCAGAAGACGCAATGCAGATTGCATCCGCTGAAGCGCACGAACACGGCAGGCGTACCCGTATGGAAGCCTTCTCCTTGCAAGGAGTAGAATATCTCGTTTATGCGGTACATCTAATCGAAATATTGAGGTGCATCGTCGGCGATATAGGATGCCTTATTGTCACGCGACTCCCACACGTCGGCACGGTAGCAATGTGGTACGGTTTCCACAATCCAGCGGGCCAGATTCTCGGCCGTGGGGTTGAAATCCAGAATTTCATTGAGGTTCTGATGGTCTATCCGACCGTGTATCAGGCGTTTGATCTCCGTAAAATCGCACACCATGCCATTGCTGTCCAGCTCTTTGGCCCTGCAGTAGACATTGATTTTCCAATTGTGGCCATGCAGATTCTCACATTTGCTGGCATAATCCAGATACAACTGGTGGCAGGAGGATATTTCAAGGGTTTTTCGTACGTAATACATTTACAATTAACAATTAAAAATTAAAAATTAAAAATTGAAGTCAATCCCGATATTCTTAGTTCCTTAGTTCCTTAGTTCCTTAACTTCTTAACTACTTAGTTTTTCGTCCCAAAGCAAATAACAAAAAGCCAACGGTTCGCATCACGCGTATTCGGTCGTATCGTTGATGCCGGCGTCGCGAAGGGCCTCAATGCGTTCGCAGCAGGTGCCGCATTTGCCGCAATGTTTCTCACCGCCCTTGTAGCAGGAATAGGTTTCACTGTAGTCAATGCCTAAATCTTTGCCGCGCAAGGCTATTTCCTTTTTGCTCAAACCGGTATAAGGGGCAAAGACCTCCACATGTTCGTAGGTTCCGGCGTACATCGCGTCCGACATCGCCCTGACGAACCCGGGACGGCAGTCGGGATAGATGGCATGGTCACCGGCGTGGTTAGCGATCATCACGCGTGTGAGGCCGTTGCTTTCCGCCAGGCCGCAGGCAATGGCTAACATGATGCCGTTGCGGAAGGGCACTACCGTTGATTTCATATTCTCGTCGTCATAGTTGTCTTCGGGAATATCCTCCGGCGACATCAACAGGGCACTCTTGAAGTATTGGTGCATAAAATCCAATGGGATAATAAGATGCCGGATGCCCAGACGTTGGCAATGCAAAATGGCAAACTCGCGTTCGCGGGCGTTCTGCGTGGAGCCATAGTCGAAGGTGACGGCCAGCGCGATCCGATCGCGATACTCGTATAACAAGGTGGTGGAGTCCATGCCGCCGGAGATGATAATGACAGAATCCTTCTCCATAGCGTCTATTTTTGATGGAAATTGGCTAAAAGACGCTGTCTTACCATCTCTTGATGCTCTGCGTCACCATAGTTGGCGAACGGCTTGATGGAGATACCGCCACGAGGGTTGAACAGCCCGATCACTTCCAAGTACTTGGGGTCCATCAGTTTCACTAAATCCTTCATGATGATGTTGACGCAATCCTCATGGAAATCGCCGTGGTTGCGGAAGCTGAAAAGGTAGAGTTTGAGGCTCTTGCTCTCCACCATGCGCACGCGGGGGATGTAGTTGATGATGATGTGTCCGAAGTCGGGCTGCCCGGTCTTGGGGCACAGCGACGTGAATTCCGGACAGTCCAGGGTCACAATATACTCGTTTTCGGGATGTTTGTTCTCGAAAGTCTCCAAAACATCCGGTGTGTAGTCGTAACTGTAGTGCGTGTTCTGGTTGCCCAAAAGCGTCACGCCATCCAATTCTTTCTCGTTTCTTGACATATTCTATTAAATTCAGCCGAACAAAAATTCGAGGTGCAAAGATACTCAAAAAAGCGACAAATCATGTTCTTACTTCTTCACTACTTTGCGGACGCCTATTAATCGTTGACCATCAACGGCCTTGACGAAATAGACGCTGGCAGCGTAAGGTGTCAGGTCGATCTCGGTTGTCTCGCCCGTCACCTTCCAGACTTTCAACCTGTTACCATACACGTCAAACAATTGAAGTTCTGCATCCGGTGTCAGCACCATGTTGTTCATAATCAGCTGTACATTGAGCCTGTCACTGGTAGGATTCGGATATACATTCATCGTTGCGTTCATCCAATGGTTATTGACACCAGTCAAAACTGTCAGGTGAAGTGTGACAACAGAGTCGCAGCCTTCAGATGTCGAAAGTATGAACGAATAATCTCCTGTTTGTGTAATTCCTGGCAGGAAGACGGTATCCGCATAAGTGAGTGGCAGGTCATCCGCGCTGATGGTCAGATTGTCCTCCACATGTGCAGAATAATTTATCGTCAGGTGCAGCGTCACAAGGCTGTCGCATCCCGCCGCATTGGTCAGGTGCCAGATCGGCGTGGTGGTGCTTGACGTGTAGGTGATACCGTCTATCCACGTATAGCTGTCGCAGGTGTCGACCGTGGCGATGCCCGCGGTGCTGTTGCGGATGGTCAGATGCAGCGTCACGAGGCTGTCGCAGCCCGCCGCATTGGTCAGGTGCCAGATCGGCGTGCTCGTGCTTGCCGTGTAGGTCACACCGTCTATCCACGTGTAGCTGTCGCAGGTGTCAACCGTCGCGATGCCCACAGTGCTGTTGCGGATGGTCAGGTGCAGTGTCACGAGGCTGTCGCAGCCCGCGGCGTTGGTCAGGTGCCAGGTCGGCGTGGTGGTGCTTGCCGTGTAGGTCACACCGTCGATCCATGTGTAGCTGTCGCAGGTGTCAACCATGGCGATGCCCGCGGTGCTGTGGCGTATCGTCAGGTGCAACGTCACAAGGCTGTCGCATCCCGCTGCATTGGTCAGGTGCCAAGTCGACGTGGTGGTGCTTGCCGTGTAGGTGATACCGTCTATCCACGTGTAGCTGTCGCAAGTGTCGACCGTGGCGATGCCCGCGGTGCTGTTGCGGATTGTCAGGTGCAGCGTTACGAGGCTGTCGCAGCCCGCGGCGTTGGTCAGGTGCCAGGTCGGCGTGGTGGTGCTTGACGTGTAGGTGATACCGTCTATCCACGTATAGCTGTCGCAGGTGTCGACCGTGGCGATGCCCGC
>JAFZKY010000031.1 GCA_017551725.1 Bacteroidales bacterium | reverse complement strand
TTAATAGTTGATTGTGAAAATCTTGGTTTCTTAACTTTTTAACCCCAAAGTTCATCGTTCAAAGTTCATAATCATAGTTCACCGTTCCCATGTTGATCATTCTTACCGCTTCCTTATTGCCAGTTGTCGTTCTGCTGGTGTATATCTATCGCAAAGACCAATACCAGAAAGAGCCGCTGCCCCTGCTGCTGAAAGCGTTGTTGGGCGGCGCACTGGCCGGCATCATGGACATCGCCCTGCTGACACTGTTACGTTCCTTCGAGGTGACAACTTTCGCCAGCCCGATGCACCATGCACTGTATCAAGCATTTTGCCAAGCGGCCTTACCGGAGGAGTTATGCAAACTCTTCTTCCTGTACCTGTTTATATGGAATAGCAAATATTTCGATGAATATTATGACGGCCTTGAATACGCGGCTTGCGTCGGCCTGGGATTTGCCGGACTGGAAAACTTCATGTACGTCTTAGAAGGGGGTATCGCTGTGGCCGTGGGACGTGCCCTGTTTGCCGTGCCCGCCCACTTCTTCTTCGCCATCTTCATGGGCTATTTCTTCGCCCTCGCCAAATTCAGACGCAACAAAAAACACACCTATTTGTTTTTGGCATTCATTGTCCCCGTCATCCTGCACGGCATCTACGACTTCATCCTGATGTACAACGACTTCATCCAGCAGACCAACACCGCCGTTGCGTCCCTGCTGAACCTCGTTTTCTACATCTTTTTCATATTCGTGTGGAAAATCGCCGCCCGACGGATCAACACAATGTCGGGGCAATAGCGATTACCGTTTGCTGAAGAAGAAATCGCTCATCACCACGCGCACCAGCACGCCATAGTTGAACGTGAACTTGTTGCCTTCGCGAAACTCGGGCAGCGGCGAGTTCTTCATTTGGTAAATACCCAATCGACCCATATAGCAGTAAAATGTCGGATCCAATGATACCGTCTTATTGATAGCTATCTTCAACCCCGCCGCACCGGAAAAGCCAAAACCGGGACCACCGTACGTAATATCGTAAGTTTGCGCACCCGGAGTGTAACCATGTTCCGAATCATACTGGTTCAACAGGGAATATTCGGTACCCACAGGTTTACCATCCTTATCCAACAACACAGCTTTAAAGGACTTGGCCTTCGCATAATTAAACTGAACACCCAGTTCCAAAAAAGGTTTCACATTCTTGTGAACTTTGGAAAACAGGTAGGAAGCCATAAAGTCGATGGTAGAACGATCCTCCTTGCCCACCATTGCCATCACTGGCAGGCGCATCTCGTTGCCCAACGGCTGATTAGACGAGAGCAAACACTGTGACGAAGAAGTCAACCGGCTGAAAGAATACGACAGCGACAAGCCCCACCCGTTGCGGATTTTATAGCGCATGCCCAACGACACCATCATAGTCAACTTGTAGTGGCTCTCCCAATTATAGATATCAGAACCAGGGTCCAACTCCAAGTATGCACTCCCCATCTGTATACCAGGATAATACTCACTAATAACCTGATCCAACTCATCTTTCCAATATTGGTTAAAAAAAATGTAGTTCAGGTTATTCTCATTCAGATTGCTGCCATTATAATAATTGGCATTGAACTTGTTGCCGATGAACATACCGCCACCGATGTAAAAGTCAAAGCCTTTGTCGCACCAGGTGGTGTCGGAGAAATGGACGGGTGCAGCATCCTGCTCCGGCTGGGCACAAAGGGCCAGCGAGAGCAGGCATGTCACCATTATCAAAAATAATTTCCTCATACAGGATTGATTATAAAATGGCATCCGTTACAGATGGACACACTCTTTGTAGGCATCGGCGGCGGCCTCCATGATGGCCTCCGACATGGTGGGATGCGGAAACACCGAGCGAATGACATCCTCGCCGGTCATCTTGTTGCGGCGGGCCATCACGGCACCGGCGATCATCTCGGTCACATTGTCGCCAATGAGGTGGCAGCCAAGCCATTCGCCCGTCTGCTTGTCGAAGATGACCTTCACCAGACCGTCACGGCTGCCGGCTGCAGTAGCCTTGCCCGAGGCGGTGAACGGGAACTTGCCGATCAGCACCTCGCGGCCCTGCTCCACGCAAGCGCGCTCGGTGAGGCCCACGGAAGCGATCTCCGGCGTGGTATAGGTGCAGCCCGGAATGTTGCCATAATCAACGGGTTCGGGATCCAGGCCGGCGATTTTCTCCACGCACACCTCCGCTTCATGCGAAGCCACGTGCGCCAGCGCGGGGCCATGCACGATGTCGCCGATGGCATACACGCCCTCCACGTTGGTGCGGTAGAAGTCGTCCACCACCACCTTGCCGCGTTCGGTCTGCACGCCGCACTCTTCGAGGCCGATACCCTCAATGTTGGTGGCCACGCCCACGGCGGAGAGCACAATGTCGCACTCAATCTCGGTGATTTTCTCCTTGGCGTCCTTCACGGTGACCACGCATTTGTCGTTCACCACATCCACCTTCTCCACAGCGGCGGCGGTCATGGTCTTGATGCCGGC
This sequence comes from Bacteroidales bacterium, assembly GCA_017551725.1. Classification (GTDB taxonomy): domain Bacteria; phylum Bacteroidota; class Bacteroidia; order Bacteroidales; family WCHB1-69; genus F23-D06. Next base: position 58,163 of record JAFZKY010000031.1, on the reverse strand, counting down.
CTTGCGGAAGCAGCGGGCCAGCGTGGCGGCAATGTCGTCGTCCTCCACGGGCACCAGACGGGGCATATATTCCACAATCGTGACCTTGGTACCCATCGTGGCGTAAAAGTAAGCCAATTCGCTGCCGATGGCGCCGGAGCCCATCACCACCATCGTCTCAGGCAGTTGGGGCAGCGTGAGGGCCTCGCGGTAGCCGATGATCTTCTTGCCGTCCTGCGGCACGTTTGGCAGGCTGCGCGAGCGGGCACCCGTGGCCAGAATCACATGCGTGGCCCCATAGACCGTCACGGTGCCGTCGGCGGCGGTCACCTCCACCTGATGGCCCGGCAGCAGCTTGCCGAAGCCGGCGATGACCTCCACATTGTTTTTCTTGAGCAGATACTGAACACCCTTGCTCATCGTCTCGGCCACCGTGCGGCTGCGTTTCACCACTGCCTCGAAATCCGGCTTCACGGCGCCCTCCACCTGCAAGCCATACTCAGCGGCGTGCGACATATATTTATACACTTGGGCCGACTTCAGCAGCGCCTTGGTGGGAATACAGCCCCAATTGAGGCAGATGCCACCCAATTCGGCACGTTCCACAACGGCAACCTTCATATTCAACTGCGAAGCGCGAATGGCAGCCACATAACCGCCGGGGCCGCTTCCGACCACGATTAAATCATACGTATTCATATTTCTGCATTTTATTGGATTAATTCTGAAAAAGTCTGCAAATGTACATATTTTTCAAAAACGCACGGACGATGCGCATCGTAATCTGGGGAGGTGGTGCGCCCGCACCACATATCGGCCTTCCCATCAGCGTGCAACTTAGCAATAAAACAAAGACACACACTCAACATGCAGCTATGAGCTTCCTCATATTAAAATTGAGATAAAACTCTCTGCGGAATTCAGATACTAACCATGTAGTCAAATAAATGGATTTCAAATTGAAAAACACATAATTAGCAATAATCATCTATGCAATCTCCCCCTGTCCATTCTTTTCCTTGAGCCAATATAAAATATTTCCTCCCTCCCACTTCTGTAAAAAAAGAATGTCGATTAAGATGTAAAAAAGAATTCTTATACATTATGATTTCCGCGAGCAACCAAGGCTTTATTGCCTCTTCGTCTGTAGATTTCGACAGCACCCACAAATGTTGTTTGTCCTTTGAAATAGCAAAATCAAGGATCTTTGATTCCCCATAAAGTGAACGACAAAACACCTTATCAATTCTCAAATTAGAATAATAGTCTTCAATTGGTGTATGGGATAATTCATGAGGACAACATAAGAAATTTGTTGGAGTTGTCCAATTTCCCTGTATGGCAATAGAATCTATTGAGTCTGATATAGTAAAGAAATGTTTTTTCCCTGTAATAGATACAATCTCTATCCGCATATCATCCTGCGAATCAATCTGATCTTCATCCTGAGAAGATTTGGTTTCGGGAGAAAAAATCCATTCATCCAACCTTCCACCACGTGACACATTAGCTTCATTCCGTTTCTGAGCCCATTCCATCATTCGATTGTAAGAATTCCTTGCTTCTTCACTTGAAACAGTTCGCATCCACATAATGTCCTGATTGGATCCTGTCACATCTCTCAAACAAGAAGGATCATCAATGAATTTTTGTATATCACCAACAAGGAACTCAATTCGTTTTCTTGTAATTGGGTTTCCCAACGCATTTTCTAACCGCGTGAGCCAGCGCAAATTTTCCTTTCTATTATTACAACGATTGGTGTCAATATGATCTACTACATAAATCTTAGATTCCTTTGGACCATAGAATGCAGTTGCCACAATAATATGAACGCGTTCTGAACCAATAAATTTATAACCACTGACATTATTTTTCGTCCCAAAGGTCCAGAAGTCATCATCCTTTCGCAAACGTTTTCCCTCTCGATGGTGTCGAAACACAGCTCCATTATCCCTAACAGAATAATGTTCGCCTTTATAGTAACATTCTTTTTCCTCTAAATAATCAGTATCTGGGGACACTTCAATCATTGCCATAACTCACAACTATATTTACAAATCATCTATAGCAGAATTTTTAACTTTTTCTGTATTAATCTCATCCCAATACTACAACACCACAAAACAAGAACTAAATACATCATGGTTTATCTTTATTTTAATATCACCTTTTGATGTTTTCCATGATGTCTCGTATTTACAGCGATCTATCTTGACTTCATGCATTCGCGAATTGTCATCTGTAGGTTCAGAATAGCCCTCAAATTTTTCATTCACTTCCTCTGGCTCTCCATACTTTTGCGTCAACATCTCTTTAAGATGACTGTATGTTCCATACAATTGAGACCACGTTTCATTTTCAGGAAACATCACAGCCACCTTGCTTACCACACCCGTGGACTTGGCACTGATTGCGCCAACCTTACAGTTCTTATAGGCAGCAAATTCACCAGAGAATAAAGCAACACCATCTTGAGTCACTTCATGGGTAAATCCTTTCTGTTTCATTTTCATGACAAAGTCACTTAGGCTTCCATCAATAGGAATACCCTTAAAGGTCATATGTTCTACCTGGGCATTTATGGTGATCACTACAAAACATGACAAAATCAAAAAAACAATCTTTTTCATATTTTAATACTTTAGGAGTTATTTATAATAAATTCGCTTGGGTAATTTCACATATTTCAAACAGTTGTCTTTCAAAAAACGCATAACAGCTTCCCATTCCTCTTCTGTTTTATAATCCAGCTTCACATCTATCATAGTGGAATTACCGTACGCACTATCAATAATATCAACCAAAAAGCCATCTTGAGACTCCATAGTCCTCACCTTAAAAAGAGGATCTGAATCGACGTGTGCCTTATCCACCCAGCGTTCACCGATGGTAAAACACACAAGATAATCAGGCAGAATCATATCGGGAAGCGGATTGCCATCAGTACTGATATCTTTATTGAAATTAATAGAATTGTTCATTCCCAATTTTGTTAGTACTCCAGGCATCACTTGGAAAAATTGTGCAACAGCATCACTATCTGTCTTGTCTTTTTCCGACTCCAAGGCACAAAACCCTGCCAAATCAGGATTATCAGCTAAATCTTTAAAATAATTATGTTTCAACACTTTGGAAATCCTCAACAACAATTGAATATCCAGATTATTACGTTTAAAAATGTTGTAAACATTATTCCTTCCACAATTAATGGCATCCGCAAAATACGTAATACTCCAATCATTCTTACGAACTTCATTTTCTATCAATTCACCAATTGTTTTTTCTGTCATAATGATATTAATTTAAAAACCGGTTGCAAAAATATCTTTTCTTTTAAAACAACATAAAAAACTAGTGTATCATATTTTTGTACAAAATTTTTCAGACATGACTTGTCGGCTACAAAAGAGTGATGTTTACATTGAGGATACATAAAAAAGCATATCCGCAAATCTTAAAGAATGTATCGAAAATGGCAGGAACGAGACAACAAACCATCTGTTTTATAACCAATTTTTTTAGGGATGCCTGCCTTTGTTTTCTGACGTTATTTTACCATAAAAGAGCCGTTGGCTTTTGGTCGTTAGTTATCGGGACTTTGAACCTCAACTAAGAATTTTGAACTATAGCTATGAACTTCCTTCCTTTCCCACTTTCAACATTACAAACCCTACAAACTTCGGGAATTATCGCATGTCGTTCACCTCCACGCCGGGGTGCTGGCTCTTGTCGAAGACAAAATAGCTGTCCGACAGGGTGACGTTGGATTTAAACTGCTCTATATAATAGGTATATACCGTGTTGTCTTTTTCATACAAGGCAATACGAAGAATCTGGTTGCCGCTTTTCTGGATATAAAGACGGATACGGTAATACGACTGCGTGCGCAACGGGGTGAGATCCACGATGGAGACCGGCTGGTTGTTGATGAACTCCTCCCGGATGAACTTGGCGCGGAAATGCTTGTCCCAATCTTTGAGGATGCGCTGCGGATTCATCATATTGTCGTCATCTTCCGGATCATACTCGTAAATGGATACCTCATTGGTGGATTTCTGGTAATTCCAAATGTTCTTCCCGTCGCAGAAAAAAGACTGCCCGTTATAGGTGGTGCGGTATTTATCGCCCTTGATGGCAAAATCACCCTGCGAGGTGCTCAAGGTCTTGTTCTCTTTGGTGGCTTTCAAGGTGTAATGAAACTGCATGGACGTGTAGGACTGGTACTTGCTGGAGACCGCCTTCAGCAGGTCGCTGGCGCCGCCATCCACATTCTGGGCCGACAGGTTCCATGTCAGAAAGAGGATGATGAACAGGAAAAGAGTATTTTTCATAATCGATGTTTCAAAAGGGGTTAAATCGGCGGTTTGCAAAACCGGATTGCGAAAAAAACGCGGAATAGGATGCTTTATTGTGGCAAATGTTTAAATGTCCGCTCAAAGGAGTCCTTTGCTGGCCAGCAGGTCGCGCAACTGGGCCTCCGTCTTCATCAGCACCTCACGGGGCTTGCTGCCGTTGGCCTTGCCCACGATACCGAACTCAGAGAGCTGGTCCATGATTCGGCCGGCACGGTTATAACCCAGTTTCATACGCCGCTGTATCAGGGATGTGGACCCCTGCTGCGTCTGTACAACCAGCACGGCGGCATCCACAAACAGTGAGTCTATCGCGTCGCCACCCGCATCATCGTCGCCATCATCGAAATTGCCGGCATCGCCCGCCGTCGGGTCGGGCACATCGGGCAACTCATACGGATGCAACAGCGGACTAAGCTCGGATTTCTCCTGGATGTAGTTGGCAATCTTCTCCACCTCGGGCGTGTCCACGAAGGCGCATTGCAGACGGATCAAGTCGCTGCCGGTGGAAATGAGCATGTCGCCCTTGCCGATGAGCTGGTTGGCGCCGGTGGTGTCGAGGATGGTCTTGGAGTCCACGCCCGACTGCACACGGAAGGCGATACGCGCCGGGAAGTTGGCCTTGATACTGCCGGTGATGATGTTGACCGATGGGCGCTGCGTGGCGATGACCAGATGGATGCCAATGGCACGGGCCAGCTGGGCCAGACGGGCGAGCGGCTGCTCCACCTCACGGCCCGCCGTCATGATCAGATCACCGAACTCATCGATAATCAACACTATATACGGCAGATAACGATGACCCATCGCAGGCGACAACCCACGCGAGCAGAACTTGGCATTGTACTCCTTGATATTGCGCATCCGGGCCATCTTCAGCAAATCATAGCGGTCGTCCATCTCCTTACAAAGGGCGTTGAGCACATGCACCACCTTCTTTACATCGTTGATGATGGCTTCCTCTTCGTCGGGCAACTTGGCCAGGTAGTAATTCTCGATGGCCGAATAGAGCGTAAACTCCACCTTCTTGGGGTCGATGAGCACGAACTTCATCTCCGCCGGATGCTTCGTGTAAAGCAGCGACGTGATGATGGCGTTGAGGCCGACGGACTTGCCCTGTCCCGTGGCACCGGCCACCAACAAGTGCGGCATCTTAGCCAGATCCACGACGAAGGCCTCGTTGCTGATGGTGCGTCCCAAGCCGATGGGCAGCTCGTATTTGTTGTTCTGGAACTTGTCGGAAGCGATGATCTCCTTCATGGAGACGATATTGGAGTTCTTGTTCGGAACCTCAATACCGATGGTACCGCGTCCGGGAATGGGCGCGATGATACGGATGCCCAATGCCGCCAGACTCAGGGCTATGTCATCCTCCAGATTCTTGATCTTGCTGATACGCACACCCTCATCGGGGATGATTTCGTACAACGTTACCGTAGGTCCAATGGTGGCAGTGATCTTACGGATGGGAATGCCGAAACTCTTCAGCGTGGCCTCGATACGGTTCTTGTTTTCCAATAATTCGCGCTTCATCAACTCCTCCGTAGCCTCCTTGGCGGGATAGTCGTTCAGCAAATCAATGGGCGGAAACTCATAGGTGGAGAGCTCTTTCCGAGGATCGTAGGGTTCCAGGTTCTGAACCTCCTCCGCCGTAAGCTCATGCGGTTCCTCCTCCGCGGTTTCATCAACATCCTCTTCAAAATCATCCTCCAGCCCAAGCGCATCATCCTTCACTTCATTGGAAACCAGTTCAAAAGGCACCTCCACATCTTCCTTTTTTGATGTAAAGGGCGACTTCGGAAGCTCCGTTTGATTCTCCGTTTCCTTCTCCGTTTCAAACTCCACTACATTGGCTCCGTGGTACTCCTTGCTGAGGCAACCGTGATCGGTAACATAAAGGTCGTCCAGATCCTCGTGCCGGGTGTCGGGCTCCTGTTGAGTAACCTGTTTGCGCTGTTTCCATGTCTTGCGTTCCGCTGCCGGCTGCTGCTTCCGTTCCTCAATGGAGGTCTGGATCCGTTCGAACCATTCGCTCAGTGGTATATCGTAACACAAGATGAGAATAATGACCAACAAAACTGCAACTATAAGATACGTAACCACCTTCTGCACCGACTCGAGCAGAAAGGTATCCACCAGCGTGCCGAAATAGCCGGCCACGAAGGCATAGTCGCCATCGGGACGCACGAAGAGACCGAGAAACATGGAGAGCCAAGCCATGGTAAGCACTACATTTATGGTCGTCTTCATCAGGCTCACAGGGGATTTCCCCACGGTCAAGCGCCAGCCATAAAGGAAGAACAGGAACGCGAAGCCGATGGAGCTGACACCGAAGAGGTCGTTAACGAAGAAGTAAGCCAGATAGGCACCCACCGTGCGAGCGATGTTGTGCGACACATCCTGACGCTGCGACAGGACAAAGTGGATGTTGTTGTGCGCGTGGAAGTAAAACGACACGATGGAGACGAAGAGCAGCAGGGCGAAGCACATCAGCAGCACGCCATAGACCTGTATCATGCGCGGACTTTTGAAATGGCTGAAGAAAGAGCCCCCTCCCGATGATTTCGTGGTGCTCTTTCGTTTCCCTTTCGGGGTGGACCCTTTGCGGACCTTTTCATGACGGGTGTTGACAGACCGTGCCGCCTTGGAGTTTCGGGTAATGACTTGACTGGTAACTTTCATTTACACAGAGAAATTTATAAAAAAGAGGAAAATATTCTATTATGTGGCAAAATTAGTATAATTTTATCTTACTTATTCCGTTAAGTAATTCGGAATATGAACATACCTGTGTTAGAAAAAAAAGTGATTCTTGGGGTTCTATTCGGCTCATTGATATTATTTTTGCTCAAATTTTATACACTATGCGTCATTTATTGTTATTACAGGCTGATCCCGGTGCCATGCCGGTCGTTGCCGAGCAGGCCTCCCAAGTGCAGGAGACCTCCTATTTCCAACTTGTATTTGCGCTCAACAGTCTGTGGATCATGATCCCGCTGTTCCTCATGCTGGGCTTCGCCATCTATTTGTTTGTCAAAAAACTGCTGGTGTTGAACCGTGCCTCCAAGGAGGAATACAACTTCATGAACAACATCCGCGATTTCATCCACGACGGCAAGTTAGATTCTGCCATGGCGCTCTGCAAGGGCAACGACAACCCGTCAGCCCGTCTGATTGAGAAAGGTCTTACGCGCATCGGTCGTCCGCTGGACGATGTGCGCACTGCCGTGGAAAACGAAGGCAACATCGAAGTGGGCCGTCTGGAGAAGGGTGTGTCTGCGCTGGCCACCATCGCCGCCATCGCCCCGATGCTCGGCTTCCTGGGCACCGTCGTGGGTATGGTCTCCGCCTTCCACAACATGGCCGCCGACCCTAACAACTTCAACATCGGCACCCTGTCGTCCGGCATCTACACCGCCATGATCACCACCGTGGCCGGTCTTATCGTCGGCGTCATCGCCCTGGTGTTCCACAACATGATCGTTTCCAAGATCTCCAACGTGGTCTATATGCTGGAGGTCCGCACCACCGAGTTCATGGATCTGCTCCACGAAAACGTCTAAACACGCTGCGCCATGGCTATTAAAATGCAGAACAAAATCGATACGACATTCAGCGCCACGTCCATGTCCGACTTGGTGTTCCTGCTGTTGATTTTCTTCATGCTCACCTCCACGATGGTCTCTCCGAACGCCATCAACCTGGTGTTGCCGAAAAGCACGGCGGACAAACAGCTCGTATCCAAGAATATTGAGGTCTATATCAACGAGGACCTACTCTACTTTGTAAATCCCGAAGGCTCCAAAGCGCAGCCCATCCCGTACGAGGAATTGCTGCCTGCCCTTCAGGATGCCGCCGCCAAGGACAACTCCGACATGAAGTCCATCGTGCTGCGCGCCGACAAGAGCGTGCCCGTGGAGAACGTGGTTGCCCTCATGGACGTGCTCAACGAAATGAATGAAGCCTACCCGGAAGGGGAACGCTATAAAATGGTTTTAGCCACCGAAGGGAAATGAGAGAATCGAACGAGAATAGAAAAGACACTATCGTATCCTGGGGAACGACGGTCGGCACAATGGCTCTCATCATTGTGTTGCTGCTGGCATTCGGCCTGAAGTCCCAAATCCCACCCCCACCGCCCAAGAAGACCTTCTATGTCGAACTGGAGGCTCCGACGGGTGGTGGCGGCGGCGGTGGCATGGATGCGCCCTCCCCCTCTCATTCCCGCCAGCCTTCGGCACCCAACTATGCCACCCAGAACGCCCAGGACGCGCCCTCCGTGGCCCACTCCACCAAGACATCCACCACACCGCAACCCACCCAGCCCAAAGTAGATCAGTCGGCCATCTTCAAAGGCGGCAAGGGCGGTAGCGGAAGCGGCGGCGGCCAAGGATCTGGCATCGGCACGGGCACAGGCTCCGGCCTCGGTCCCGGCGAAGGCGGTGGCACAGGTGGCGGCATCGGTTACGGCACTGGTTCCAGAGGCATGGTGAACCCCATCAGCACCACCGTGAACGAAGAAGGCCAGGTGTGCGTGGAAGTACACGTCATGGCTGACGGTTCCGTCACGGATGCACGAGTGATCAACAACAGCAAATTCAAGACTACGATCACCAACCGCGAAATACAGCGCCAGTGCGTGGCCCGCGCCAAACAGGCAAAATACAAACCCGGCAAAGAGGAGTTACGGGTGATTATCTTTAAGTAAACGCGAAGGGCGCAAAGAGGTCGCAAAGTTTTAGAGACCGTTCACAACCCGTTTGATTCCCTGCTTCATCAACTCCACATTGAAATTCATTAGCAAGCCTAATTTATAACCTCCTAACCGAAGATATGTCAACGTTTGCGCCATGTGGATACCAGCCAAAGCAGCCACGCTGTTGACAGCACACATAACTTTAGAATTTTTAAATTATTGTATAAAAAAGTTAGAATATTTTTTCAAATAAATCCTTTGCGCCTTATTTTTCTTTGCGTTAAATATGTACACCACACTTCTCGAAGAAATATTCCACGCCTACCCGATGTACCATAAAGTGGGCACTTCCGCCTACAAAGAAGGCCTCGAAAACATCGAAGCCCTGTTGCAAATTGTAGGCAATCCGGAAAAGAAACTCAAAGCCGTCCACATCGCCGGCACCAACGGCAAAGGCTCCGTGGCCCATCTCACTGCCTCCTACTGTCAGGAACGCGGACTGAAAACAGGCCTCTTCACCTCCCCGCATCTGGTGGACTTCCGCGAGCGCATCCGCATCAACGGCGCGATGATCCCCGAAGAGAAAGTGCTTGAATTCTTCCAAAAATTCAAACCCTCCTTCGACAATCTGGAACCCTCTTTCTTTGAGATGACCACCGCCTTGGCGTTCTGGTATTTCGCCGAACAAAAAACAGATATCGCCATCGTGGAGGTGGGACTGGGCGGCCGGCTTGATGCCACCAACGTACTACAACCCCTGCTCTCCGTCATCACCAACATCACGCTGGAACACACCCAGTTGCTGGGCGACACCATCGCCAAAATCGCCTTCGAGAAGGCCGGCATCATCAAGCAGGACACGCCTGCGGTCATCGGCGAGTTCCATCCAGAGAGTTTTCCCGTATTCACCGACATCGCGAACCAAAAGAACGCGCCGCTCTTCCTGGCGCAAGACAACTTCACCATTGAAGGGCCGCTATCCGACTGCCGCATCCTTGACGTGGAGGGACACTTGCTGTATGAACACGTGAACATGCCGCTGGAAGGGGAATACCAGCGCAAAAACCTCACCACATTCCTGCAGGTGGTCGATATATTGCAACAGATTATGCCGTACGACAAAGATGTGACCGTGCAGGCCATTGAACACGTGGCCGCCAACACGGGATTCCGTGGGCGGTGGCAGGTACTGCGCCGCAAGCCGCTCACCATCTGCGACGTGGGGCACAACGTGGGCGGACTGAGCCTCACTATGCGACAACTCGCCGCCATGCCCTGCCGACAGCTGCGCATCGTCTTCGGGATGGTGAGCGACAAGGATATCGAGCACATCCTGCCTCTGCTGCCTATGGAAGCGCAGTTTTATGTGTGCCAAGCCGAAATTGAACGGGCCATCCCCGCCGACGAACTGGCACAACGCATGGAAAAGATTGGACTCCGATGCCGCACATACCCAAGCGTGCAGGAGGCTTTCCACGCTGCCGAGGCGGATGCCGCCCCCGACGACATCGTGTTCATTGGCGGCAGCTGTTTCGTCGTCGGCGACCTCCTCTCCCACCTCTCCCTCTCTTAACTTCTCAGTTTCTTAACTCATCCCCCTGATCACACTTAAAACCATAAAAAAAGAGGACAACCTTTCGGTCGTCCTCTTCATTTTTTTGACTAATCTGTCGATTAGATGATGCCTTGAGCTAACATAGCATTAGCAACACGCATGAAACCGGCGATGTTGGCACCCTTAACATAGTTGATGGTACCGTCAGCCTGTTTGCCGTGAGCCACGCACATGTCATAAATGTCGTTCATGATCTTGTGCAGTTTGGCATCAACTTCAGGAGCCGTCCAGTTGATGTGACCGGCGTTCTGGCAGATTTCAAGACCGGAAGTGGCAACACCACCGGCGTTGACAGCCTTACCAGGTCCGAACGGAACCTTAGCGGCTTGGAAAGCGGCGATAGCGCCGGGCTGGCAGCCCATGTTGGAGACTTCAGCAACGTATTTCACGCCGTTAGCGAGAAGTTCCTTAGCGTCATCTTCGCTCAACTCATTCTGGAAAGCGCAAGGCATAGCGATGTCGCACTTCACGCTCCAAGCTTTCTTACCAGCCGTGAATTTGGCTTTGCCAGGGAATTTGGTAGCCATATCCTCAACTTTGTTGCGGTTGGAAGCACGCATGTCAAGCATGTAGTTGATCATTTCCTGATCGATACCTTCAGGAAGTTCGCACACGCCGTCGGGACCGGAGATGGCAACCACCTTGGAACCGAGTTCGAGAGCCTTCGTAGCGGCACCCCAAGCCACGTTACCGAAGCCGGAGAGGGCGATACGTTTGCCTTCCATCGTGTCGTTCTGTTGTTTCACCATGCGCTCCACATAGTAGATAGCGCCGAAGCCGGTAGCTTCCGGACGGATGAGGGAACCACCCCAGCCGTAGCTCTTACCGGTGAGGGCACCGGTGGAGTGCTCGCGGGCGAGTTTCTTGTAAGCGCCATAGAGGTAGCCGATCTCACGACCGCCAACACCCACGTCGCCGGCAGGGCTATCCTGATCCGGACCGATGTTGCGCCACAATTCATACATGAAGGCCTGGCAGAAACGCATGATTTCAGCGTCGCTCTTGCCAACGGGATCGAAATCGGAACCACCCTTGCCACCGCCGAGAGGCAGATTGGTCAGAGAGTTTTTGAAGATCTGTTCGAAACCTAAGAACTTCAACATGGAGACGTTAACAGCCTTGTGGAAACGGAGACCGCCCTTGTATGCACCGAGAGCGGCGTTGAACTGAACGCGGTAGCCGAGGTTCGTGCAAACCTCACCCTTGTCGTTCACCCAGGTCACGCGGAAAGTGAAGATACGGTCGGGCTCGACGATGCGCTCCACGATCTTGGCAGCCTCGAATTCGGGGTGCTTGTTGTATTCTTCCTCAATGGTTTCCAGGACTTCGCGAACGGCCTGCAAATACTCATTCTCACCAGGATGTTTGGCCTCCAGGTTGGCCATGATTTCATTTACTTTCATATTATTGAAATTTAAAATTTAGGTTAGTTGTGATAACTTTTTCCGCTTTTGAAAGCGGGTGCAAAGGTATAAAATTTATTTTGATTTCCAAGCCAAATAAAAAAATGTTTGTCAACATAAATTCTATTGGCAAAATACGTATTTTTGCCAGTGTAAAAAACAGCTATCATGAATAAAATATTATTGACAATCGGACTGGCGGTAATAGGACTCCCCCTTTTAGCCCAAGATATTATAGTGCTTCGCAATGCGGAGGAAATACAGGCCAAAGTGCTGATCATAGGCATTGATGAGATCACTTATAAAAAGTGGGACAATCAGGATGGACCGTCGTATCAGATTGCCAAAAGCGAGGTCTTTTACATCAAATATGCCAACGGGAGCAAGGAGGTGTACAACGATGTCACCACGGAACCATATATGCTTAAGCCAAAATACAGACCTGGAAATGACTTGGTGAACAAAGTGATATTCCAAGCCCACATCGAAGGCGGGTGCTTGTTTGCAGCCGACGAGGCTGGTCCCATGTTGAATGTTTCGCTTGGATTCCGTTGCTGGAATGAATTTTTCGTCGGACTACAATCTGGAATCGACGCGTTGTTCCTCGCACCGGCTGCCGGTTATACAGGTTTTGACATAGCGAGTTTTCCCTTGACGCTTAACCTCCGTTTCTTTCCACCTGTTAACAGTCCTTTTCAGCCTTATTTGGATGCCTCTATAGGCGCGGATTTTATCACCCGTTTTGGAAAATTAGTGTATTACCAAGGCCAGTATTATAATATTAATAGTCTGTTCCCCATGACCGTATTCCGATTGCAGGCGGGGGCGGGTCTCGAGTACCAGCGGGCTACGGTAAGTGCAGGATATAGCCTATTTCATGTTGCAAAAAAACTAAACCAGCATTGCGGCTATGTCAAGGTGGGCATACGATTAGGCAAAATCAAGTAAAGGATGCGCAAACTGTTGTTCATTCTCCTCTTTCTCTGGCAACTGCCGCAGAATCTGGTGGCACTGCTCGTGATGCCTTTTCTGGGCCGGTTGACCTTTGTGGACTACCGGCATTACTGCTTTGGCTTTGCCGGAAAACGCTTCCCGAAGAACGCCAGCGGTATCTCGCTGGGCAGTTTCGCTTTCTTCCATCCCGACTATGCGCACGACGCACACACCATACGCCACGAGATGGACGGCCATACCGTGGATTCCAAGCTGTTCGGGCCACTCTACCTGCTCATTATCGGCATACCCTCTATCCTGCATCTGATTTTCAAGAAAAAAGGAAGCAATTATTACGATTTCTACACGGAGCGCCGAGCCAACCGCCATGCGGGACTGGAAAGGTGATGGGGGACAATTGACAATTAACAATTAATAATTAATAGAGTTTCATAATCCAATTGCCAATGCTTAGTTTTATCCTCACAGTACTCTATCTTTTGGGCATTCCGCTGCTACTGGTGTTGCTGGCTCGGCGTAGGGCTATTATTCAGAAAATCAGCCCGATGGTGATATTGTATGTTGTTGGTCTGCTGGTGGGTAATACGAACGTTCTGGGCGCGGATGCACAATCCGTGTGTGCGAATGTGTCCAATGTGGTGGTGCTGCTCACCATCCCCCTCATGCTGCTGGGCTGCGATTACAAAACGTTGTCGGCGCGGATGGCCGTGAAAGCCTTTTTCATTGGATTGTTCAGTGTGCTGGCCGTCACGGTTGCCGGCTTTTTCATCTTCCGGGGACAGGCCGCTGCTGCCGGTGTCGCGCCCTCCGATTTCGCCCGAGTAAGTGCGGTGATGACCGGCATCTATCTTGGAGGCATCCCCAACATGGCCCCGGTGTCCAAAGCCGTGAACCTGCCCGAACATCTCTTCATGCTGGTTTCTGGCTATGATTTGATTGTTACAGGATTGTATCTTGTTATTATCGTGTTCTTTGGTAATTTTATTGTCAGGAGAATTTTTGGTAAAAAGAGGGAAGAAGTTACAGAAGATGATAATGTTAGAATTGCAGAATCTGCAAAGAAGCCTTTCCCGAAAATTTTGCTCAACCGTGTGATGGGCCTCCTGGTGGCCATTCTGATTGCCGCGGTGGCGTATGCCGTTTCGCTGTTGTTGCCCGTGAAAAACAGCATTGCCGTCATAATTATTGCCATCACCACCTTCTCCATTGCCGTGTCTTTTGGGAAACCCATAAAACGACTGGAGGGTACCTTTGATATGGGGCTGTATTTCGTCTATGTGTTTTGTCTGGCGGTGGCCACAATGGTGAATGTACATGATCTGGAACTCTCACGATACCTGTTCGTTCTCTATTATATCGCTTTTGCGGTGTTGGGGTCAATGGTGCTGCAGCTCATCCTGTCACGACTGTTCAGGGTGGACGGAGATTTGGCACTGGCATCTTCCATCTCGCTGATCAACTCGCCGCCTTTTGTGCCCATGGTGGCCGCTGTGTTGAAGAACAAGGATATTATCTTGCCCGGCATCGCCATCGGACTGTTGGGGTACGCCGTGGGCAACTACTTGGGAATAGCGATGTTCTGGCTGCTTGCGGGGGCTTGAGATTTCGTGTTTTTGATACAAAAAAAGGCAGCCCCGTTTTTGGACTGCCTTTTCGTTTATAGAGTGTTTATCCTATTTCTTATATTCGTAAGTGTAAATATCCGATATAGAATAACGGGCGTGTTCGCCGTCAGCCATTTTGTAGGAGCAGGTTTGCATGGTAGGAATGTCTTTCTCATAGGTGTATATGTAATCGCGTTCCTCATGCACGTTGTTGGAGTTTTCGGCAACCATGCGAGTGACATTGTTCTTGGACATGATTTGAAGATAACTATACTCACTAATGTCAAACAGACTATAGAACGGATTGGTTTTGTTATCATACGTGTAATTGGCGGTGGTGGTGAAAGCACCTTTCAGCATGGTCATTTTGCTAATGTTGTTGCCAGTCCACTCAAAATTGATGTCGTATGATTCAATCTCCTTCGTGTCGGAGTTGGATTGGATGGATGCCATCATTTCTTTCAGGGACCGGATGTTGGCATTCGGGATGAAGAAGCGGAAAATGTTGATGGGCAGAGGGTTGGTGGCGGCTTTCTTGGCATCATAGTCGGTGACGGCAATCTTAGTTACTTTACCGTTCTCATGGGAGAACACATAAGTAATCATTTTCTCGGTGCCATTATAGCCGTCGATGGTGGAGATTTTGCCTTTATCGTAGGAGATGGTATAACGTCCGGCGGTGCCCCAAGAAACAGACACAAGACGTTTGCCGTCGTATTCGTAATTTTCAGTGTACATCAATTCCCCTTTATCGTTATAGTGGGTGATGCTTTTCAGCATTTTGCCATCCCAGTTCCAGATTTCACTGACGTACTTGGATGTGTTGCTGGAGGCAATATCTGTCCAGACATCGTTCGCATACACCTGATATGTTATACCTTGTGAAAAACTGATTCGGTCAATTTTGTTTTTGGGGGTGTACTGGCCCTCTTTTTCGCAGGAGACGAAAAGCAGTCCGAGAACGAATACGGCTGCCAACAATGTGATTTTTTTCATAACTATAAATTTAGGTTTAACAATAGGCTTGAAAAAGCGCACAAAGATACAATTAATCGTGTAATAGTCGGATGTAGGTTCATTTTTTTTTGTTATTTTTGCAGGTTTGAAAAAACATATTGTGGATGTATATCCCAGTATGTGCTGTTTTTGGGGTTTGGTATTTTATAAATTATTATAAATCATTATATTAAAAAACATCTTTATGTCAAAAACATTATTTTTAGGAGACGAGGCAGTTGCCCAGGCCGCGTTGGATGCGGGCTTGTCGGGTGTGTATGCCTATCCAGGAACTCCTTCCACTGAAATCACTGAGTTCATCCAGAATTCCAAACAGGGCAAGGCCGGCGAGGTCCACAGCATCTGGGCCGGCAACGAGAAGACCGCCATGGAGTCCGCCATCGGCATGTCATACGCCGGCAAGCGTTCCATGGTCTGCATGAAGCACGTGGGCTTGAACGTGGCCGCTGACCCGTTCATGAACGCCTCCATCACAGGTGCCAACGGCGGCATGGTGGTGGTGGTGGCCGACGACCCCTCCATGCACTCCTCGCAGGACGAGCAGGACTCGCGCTACTATGCCAAGTTCGCCCTCATCCCCTCGTTTGAACCCTCCAACCAGCAGGAGGCCTACGATATCACGTATGCCGCCTTCGACTTCTCGGAGAAATACCACACGCCGGTCCTGATTCGTCTGACCACGCGTCTGTCGCATTCCCGCGCTGGCGTGGAGCGCAAGGCCGAGCGTCCGCAGAACCCGCTGCATATCGAGGAGAACCCCAAACAGTTCATCCTGCTGCCCGCCAACGCCCGCGTACACTACCGCACCCTGCTGGGCAAACAGGACGCTTTTGAGGAGGAATCCTTCAATTCCCCGTTCAATAAATACATCGATGGCGCCGACAAGACGATGGGTATCATTGCTTCCGGTATTGCCTACAACTACCTGATGGAGAACTTCGAGGGTGGCAAGTGCCCGTACCCGGTGCTAAAGATCTCCCAGTACCCGCTGCCGTCCAAGCTCATCGCCAAGATGGTGGACGAGTGCGAAACGGTGCTGGTGGCCGAAGAGGGCTATCCTTTCATCGAGGAACAGGTGCGCGGCATCCTGAACCGTACCGGCAACATCATCGGTCGTCTGAGCGGCGCGCTGCCGCGTGACGGCGAGCTCAACCCCAACCTCGTGGCCAAGGCTCTCGGCATGCCCGACACCTACGGCACGCCCATCCCGGACCTCGTAGTGCCGCGTCCGCCCGCGTTGTGCGTGGGCTGTCCGCACATCGACTCCTACAACGCTATCAACGCCGCCATGGAGAAATACGGCAAGGGCAAGGTGTTTGCCGACATCGGCTGCTACACGTTAGGCGCGCTTCCGCCGTATAACGCTATCTACACCACCGTCGATATGGGTGCTTCCATCACCATGGCCAAGGGTGCCGCCGACGCTGGCTTGCGTCCGGTGCTGGCGGTCATCGGCGACTCCACGTTCACCCACAGCGGTATGACTTCCCTGCTGGACTGCATCTACGAGAACACGCCGGTCACGGTGATGATTCTCGACAACAGCACCACGGGTATGACCGGCGGTCAGGACTCCCATGCCCTCGGCGTGCTCGGCGAGATCTGCAAGGGCCTCGGCGTGAAGGAGGATCACATCCACCGCATCAACCCGCTGAAGGCGCATCACGAAGAGAATGTGGCTATCATTGCGAAGGAACTCGAATACGAAGGCGTGTCCGTCATCATCCCGACGCGCGAGTGTATCCAGACCCTCAGCCGCCGCATGAAAAAACAGCAGGCCGCGAAAAAATAATAACCATATTATTCACAAATAATAATCCGTTTTGTAGAGACGGTATGCATACCGTCTCTACGAATGGTTAAAAATAAAACAGAAATCAATATGAAAATCGACATCATATTAGCAGGTGTAGGCGGTCAGGGTATCCTCTCCATCGCCACCATCGTCGGCTATGCAGCCGTCAAAAGAGGAATGTACATGAAACAGGCCGAGGTTCACGGCATGAGCCAGCGCGGCGGTGACGTGCAGTCGCACTTCCGCCTCTCCGACCAGGAGATTGCCTCCGACCTCATCCCGATGGGCAAGGCCGACATGATCATCTCCGTGGAGCCCATGGAGTCGTTGCGCTATCTGCCGTGGCTCAACCCGGAGACCGGATGGCTCATCACCAACGACCAGCCCTTCGTGAACATCCCGAACTATCCCGATTTCGACAAGTTGAACGCTGAATTGGGCAAGTTGAAAAACAAGGTGGTCATCAACGCCGACAAGATTGCGAAGGACCTCGGTTCCGCCCGTTCGGCCAACATGGTCATCCTGGGAGCCGCCTCCCCGTACCTCGGCATCCCGTTCGAGGAGATTGAGGCAGCCGTCCGCGAAAACTTCGCACGCAAGGGCGAGGACATCGTCAATGTCAACATCGCCTGTCTGCGCGCCGGCAAGGAGTTTGCCGAGAAATAATTGTGATCTTATTGCACGTGGATGAACAACCTGATTGAGTTTTTCAGAAAGAATTTCCACTATTTCCTGTTCGCAGTTCTTCTGGTGGTGAGCCTGGTGATGCTTGGGAAGTCGTTGGCGTACAGTCAGTACAAGTTCGCCAAGATTTGCCAGAGCACGGTCGGCCCCATCCAGAAGAGCTGGTCGGAAATGATTCACCGTTTCAGTCTCGGACAGGAGAATGAGAATCTGGTGCAGCAGAACATGGCCCTCATGCGCGAGCAGCAGAACATGTTCATGGAGAAGGAGGATACAGTGCTTTCGATGATGTCGGAAACCGACTCCCTACATCCGAAGAGCGTGCGGCTGTATGACTACACCTACGCGCATGTCATCTACAACACCACTGATCAGGCGTTCAACTACATCATCATTGACAAGGGCCAGCGTGACGGCATCTGCCGCGACATGGCCGTCACCGGGCCGAAGGGCGTGGTGGGCGTGGTGAGCGATGTGTCCAACAACTTCGCCTCCATCATCTCCATCCTGCACCCCGACTCCCGCATCAGCGCCATTGTCTCGCCCATCAACCAGGTGGGCACCGTGGTCTGGGAGGGCGGCGACCCCTCTGTGGCCTATCTGGAGAACATCCCACAGCATCTGGAAATCAACATCGGCGACTCCGTGCTGACCAGCGGTTACTCGAACATCTTCCCGAAGGGCTTGCTGGTGGGCACCGTCAAGGAGGTGTCGGTGGGCAAGAATGCCAGTTTCCTGACCATCAAGGTGAAACTGGCCACCGACTTCAAACGCCTGAACACCGTCTATCTGATTGAGAATCTGTACAAGTCCGAACTCGACACCCTGAAAGCCAACTTCAAAGATGAATAACGTCCTGTCGAACATATTGCGTTTTATCATAGTGCTGCTGTTGCAGGTGTTTATCTGCAGCAACATCCATCTGTTCGGATTTGCCACGCCGGCACTGTACCTGTTGGCCCTGCTTCTGCTGCCGTTGGAGTTGCCCAAGTCGGTGCAATACCTCATCGGCTTCGCCGCGGGTTTTGTGGTGGATATGTTCGCCTACACCTTAGGCGTGAACATGATAGCCTCTTTGGTCGTCATGTTCGTGCGTCCCTATCTGGTAAAGGTACTGAACGGGCGCAACACTACGGAGGGCGTGGACCGGCCCGTGCCCGGCGTGAAAGATTCCAAATGGATGTTCACCTATGTCATCACGCTCTCGTTCCTGCATCAGTTCTTCGTTGTGATGCTGGAAGCGTGTTCGTTCCGCCACTTCGGGTACTCTCTCATGGCCATTGTGGCCAACAGCGTGTTCACCGCCTTTGTGCTGCTGTGCGTGCTCTACATTTTTTATCCCGTCCGTAAAATCCGATAGACATGAGGAGGACCTTGTTCCATCTGCTGGCGTATGCGCTCTTGCTGGTCCTCCCGTTCGGATGCCGGTCCACCAAAACCCTGTCGGAAGGCCAGTATATGCTGGCAAAGAATACGGTGACCGTTGTGGACTCCAAAGATCCCCAGATCGACAACCTGAAATCATACGTGCGCCCCCTGACGAACAAGAAATTTATGGGGGTGTTCAACTTGAAAACAATGTGCTATACCGGCGGACAGCCCCGTCTGGATCCCAAAACCGGCGCATGGAAGGATTCTAAATTCCGCCAACTGCTCCGCAACCGTATCGGCGAACCGCCCGTGTTGCTTGATTCGACGGAGATTCAAAATTCGATTTCCCAATTGGGTGTGGTGATGAACAAGTTCGGCTATTTCGATGCCGCGTTTGATTATAATGTTCGTTTCAAAAAAAACAATCCCCAAAAGGCTTTCGTCCGCTACCTCGTGACGGCCAACGAACCCTACACCGTCAGTAACATACGGTACGACATTGACATCCCGGAGTATCGCAAGATTGTGGTGCTGAATTTGGATGAAACGCTGTTGTATTCCGGAATGCAATACAGTGAATCGGCGATAACCAATGAATTGACCCGCATTATCAACGACATCAAGGACGAAGGTTATTATTATGTGGAGAAGTCCATCATCCACTGCGAGGTTTCGTATGATGAGGCGTTGGATTCGACAATCGCCCCTCCAAGGTCGGTGTCATTGGACATCGTGATGAAGATCCCAAATGTGGAGAACGCCGACCGCTACCTGTACAAGTACTTTTTCAACGATGTGTATATTCAGACCGACTACGATGCCACAATGGATGCCTCGCAGCAATATGATACGGTGCTGTTCCACAATCGTCGCGATTCGACGAACTTCTATTTCATCACGCCGCATTACGATTGGCTGACGGAGCCGATCCAGGATTTCAAGTACAAGGTGATTGCGGATGCCATCCATGTACACAGGGGGAATCCTTATACGCAGCTCGCCCGCCGTCGCAGCAGCCAGTCGTTGAACCAGCTGGACAATTTCTCTTTCATGAACCAGACCTTCGTGGAGAAGACGGCCCAGATGGACTCCACGCGCCGAACGGGTGTGCTGGATGCCTGCTTCCGTCTAACGCGGCAGAAGGTACACAGCATCGGGGGGCAGCTGGACCTGCGGAACGACAAGTCGGCCATCTCCTTTTCATACACCAACCGCAACCTGTTCAAGGGCGGCGAACATCTCACCCTCAACCTGTCGGGCGGCTATTTCTATTACTCGCTCACCAATCTTTTCCGCAAAGGCTCGCAGTTCACCTATCCGGAGTTCGGTGCCTCCGTGGCCATGACGTTCCCCAAACTGTTCCTTTTCCACCGCGCCCAGCAGCGCGATGCCGTCCGCTACAGCACCACCTTGAACTTCGGCGTCAACTATTCGGGTTTGTATAAACGCATGGTTTACAATACAAACATCACCTACAACTGGAGTCCGAATTATTATACCAACCACACCATAAGTCCCATCGACATCAGTACCATCAATATGAGCAACCGGATTTATTCCGGCATCATCAATTATTGGGATTATCCAGAATCCTATCAGAACAAATTCGGAAAGTTCTTCCTGTTGTCCTTGAAATATGGTATGGACTATCTTGTTCCGTTCAACATCACGTGGAAGAAGGATGTGATGCGTATTTCTGTCAATGCAG
Organism: Bacteroidales bacterium; assembly: GCA_017551725.1. Taxonomy (GTDB): domain Bacteria; phylum Bacteroidota; class Bacteroidia; order Bacteroidales; family WCHB1-69; genus F23-D06. Next base: position 36,982 of record JAFZKY010000031.1, on the reverse strand, counting down.
AGTCTTCAGGGCTGTTTCTGAAAGGGTTGAATGCGATTTTCAAACCCGATGAACGGTGGATTTTGGGCCAAAACGGATTGGACAGTGAGGGATATGGATACTCCACGTTCGAGAAGTTTGAGTTTACATGGAATTATACGCACACATTCAACAAGAACAACTCTTTCGCCACGAGGTTCACTGCCGGCGCCATCATCCCGCTGGACAAAGATTCATACGTGCCATACGAGAAAGGCTTCTTCATGGGCACAAGCAGCAGCATGAGAGGATGGGGGTACCGTGGCTTGGGTCCCGGATCGTATGAGCATGGACGCGACAGCATCTACACAGGCGATATTAAACTGGAGTGGAACATCGAGTACAGGGGCACCATTTACGGTGTGTTCAAGTATGGGTTGTTCACGGATGTGGGCAACATCTGGCTGGCGCGGAAGAGCGATGACATGCCCGGCGCAGAGTTTTCGTTCAAGCGCTTCCACAAGGAGCTGGCTGCGGATGTAGGTGTGGGCCTGCGGTTGGATTTCGATTTCCTGGTTGTGCGTGTGGATTATGCACTGCCCATCTATGACCCGCAACGCACGTCGCAGGGCCCCTGGTTGAACAAGAACTGGTTCTCGGGCAACCACCGCTTCAAGTGGAACAACGGTTTGAAGATTGCCATCGGGTATGCGTTCTAATTTTGAAATTATCTATCTAAAAATCATAATAACATGTCTTATAAGAAACTAACACGGTCCAAAACGGACAAGAAAATTGCGGGCGTATGCGGTGGCATTGCCCGTTATTTGGAATGTGATCCCACAGTGATCAGAATTGTATTCCTCATTGCGCTGCTATGCGGCACTTTTGGTTTCTGGGCCTACCTGATTGTTTGGCTGGTGGCGCCGGAAGCGGATGAGTAAAAAAGACGGTCGTAAGGCCGTTTTTTTTAGCCCATGAGCTTGAATCGAAATAACACCGCCTCGACAAGTAAAGAAATAACATCACCTGTTTAAGGCATACTAGATAATATTGTGAAACCAAAGCGGGTGATTCCGAAAAAAAATAGTACTTTTGCAGCCGTTTTTCGGAGAGATGGCAGAGCGGTCGAATGCGGCGGTCTTGAAAACCGTTGAGGGTCACACCTCCGGGGGTTCGAATCCCTCTCTCTCCGCAAACGAAAAGGCAACGCAGAAAGCGTTGCCTTTTTTGCGAGTCGGAATCCGCTGAACGCTCGCGTTCAAAAGGATGACGATGAGCAAAAAGAAACATTGCGGAGCAATGTCTTTTCGTTTGCAAGGACGCCCGCGGCAGCGAAGGGAACTGTAATCCCTCTCTCTCCGCAACCCTGTAGAGACGCAATGCACTGCGTCTCTACGTGTTTAAAGAAATCTTAGTCTGGGTTCACTCCAGCCCGGAGAGTGGAGAATTGTCAAATAGGATGGATTTGGCAAATATTCCGCCTGCTGACATCACTACCGCCCCGTCATAGAAGCGATCACCTGCTTCATCGCCTCGGCTTTCTCCATATCGCCCTTGTCCAGATACAGGGAGTATAGATTGTTTTTCACATTCAAATTGTCGGGAACCAACTGCTGCGCCCGCAGAAGACATGCCTCGGCGCTGACAAAATCCCGCTTGACCGCGTAAGCGATACCCATGTTCTCGTACGCGCTGGCAAACGACGGATCATCCGCCAAAACAGCCTCATACACATGGATGGCAGAATCCAGCAGTCCATATCCTCTACCCAGCATATTACCCTTCAAATTGCGGCCAATCAAGCTCTTCGGGTGTTCGGCCAGAAAATCCTCCACCTGACGGTAAGCACTATTGAGTTTGGTGATACTGCGTTCGCGCAATGCCTCATCCAAAAGATCCGATATGGGCTTCAGCTCCCTGTCTTCCAGCAACAATGAAAGCTTCTTCAAATTTTCCACCGCAATGATGTTGCCGGGCGCATATCGGGCCGCCTCCGCAAAGTAAAAATGCGATTCCTCATATCGTTCATCCATAAACAACAGTTCACCCAGCAACAAATACGCATTCACCGCCGTACTATCCAATGAAACAGCCTTATACAGATGCTGATAGGCAAGATTACGTTCATTCGTATCCAAACTCTTCTTGTACATCTGCAAATAACTGCCGCCCGCTGACACGTTACACTTGATACTGTTTGTGGATGTTTTCACATCCGTGAGGAACAACGTAAAATCGTCTTTCCAAACAAAATTCCGGGTAAACGTCTTTATACCCAACAACAGACACACTACACCCAACACGGCCAACGAAACACACTGCCACACTTTCGAGTCCTTTTGCAGAAGCAAATAGAAACCGTATCCGATCAACAAGGTGAAACCCAACGAGGGAATGAACACAAAACGTTCGTTCATGAACGTTCCGATGTTGAACAAGAGATTGGATGTGATGGAAAACGTGATAATAAAGAACAAGATAGCGTATGACGGCACTTTCTTCTTTTTCAATGTGAGAAGGGCATAAACGACAAGTGCCACACTGCCCACGATGACCACCCAAACCACCGGATTGGAGAAATTCGTGATTTCGATCTCGCACGGATAGTAGTCGTGGGTGAGCGGGTGCGGGAAGAAAAGCAACCGCAAATAAATAAGCCAAGTGAACAGCACCGTGGCTATCTCCTCGGATTTTGTGGAGTTGATGAAGGGGTTGTTCAAAATGATACCCGACTGATCCGCCGGCATGATGGATCCAATGGCATTGGCACGGGCCAATATGAAGATGAAACTCCCCACGATGACCGGCAACAGCGTGACGAAATAGTCCGCCGTGCGCTTCTTTTCATTCTGGTAAAAATACAACGTAAGCGGGAGCACAGCCAGGAAAGTGATGGTGTTTTCCTTGGAAAAGATGCCGAAAAGGAACGACAAGAAAGACAAGACGATGAACCACCATTTGCGAGTGTCCACATATTTCAACGAGCACCATAGCGTCAGCATCGAGCCCAGCATGGCGAAAATCTCGTCCCGTCCCTTGACATTGGCCACCGCCTCCGTATGGATGGGGTGAACCACGAAAAGAACCGTGGCGATAAACGCCAGCGACTGGAACCATTTCTTCCCTTCGTACTGGCTGAATAACATGGATAACACCTTGTAAATCACCAGACAAAGAAGTGCGAAATAGAGGATGGTGAAAAGATGCGATATCATCGGCAGGTGGGAATCCACGAAAAACTGCTCATGGTCGGGATTATGCAAATTGAAGAAGTCATTCACATTGCCAATCTTCTTCTTGATGTCCTGTCCGAAAATCTCCATCTCTATCAGGAACGACAGCTGCGACATCGGGCGGTAACGGCCACCCTCGACCACAGCCTCTTTGTTGGCGAAATAGCCGTTGAAGGTGTCCTCCGTGAAAATGGACTTGATGCCTTCCCAGCCGCCCTGGATGGTGTATTTGCTCTCCATCACGACCATACGGTCGTCCAAAGCGTAATTCAAGGTCAGCGTGTTGCCGTAGCAAAGGGCCACAAGCAGGATTATGATAATCTGGTGTATTCGGTTGTTTTTCATATAATAGCGTTCCTGATTTTCAATAATTTAACAAGTAATGGCTTCATTTCCTCCAAAGGCAGCATATTGGCTCCGTCGGAAAGGGCGTGCGCCGGGTCGGGGTGCGTTTCCATGAAAAGGCCATCAAAACCGACGGCCACGCCTGCCTTGGCGATGGTTTCTATGAGGTCAGGACGTCCACCCGTGACGCCAGCAGGCTGGTTGGGCTGCTGCAACGAGTGGGTGCAGTCGAGCACCACAGGGCAGTGATTTTCTTTCAATGCCTTGATGCCACGGAAATCCACAATGAGATCCTGATAGCCGAAGGAGGTGCCGCGTTCGGTCACCATCACCCGGCTGTTGCCGCTTTCCCGAACCTTACCCACCGCAAAGCGCATGGTCTCCGGGGAAAGGAATTGCCCTTTTTTGATATTGACATAACGTCCGGTCTCGGCGGCGGCCACCAACAGGTCGGTCTGGCGGCACAGGAACGCCGGAATCTGGAGCACGTCGGCCACTTCCGCCGCCCATGATGCCTCTTCCGCCGTATGGATGTCGGTTACTATCGGCACGCTCAGCTCATTCTTCACCTTCGCCAATACCGCCAACGCCTCCTCGTCGCCGATGCCCGTGAACGAGTGCAGCGAAGAACGATTGGCTTTCCGATACGAAGCCTTGAAGAGGAACGGGATGCCCAGTTCGTCACACACCGTCTTCAGGTGGCGGGCAATCTGCAACGTTATCTCCTCCCCTTCCACCACACAAGGACCGGCAATAAGGAAGAAGTTACCGTTGTCGGCAGACAAAATATTGTCGATTTCGGTTGTCATCTTGATGATTTTTGAGCCGCAAAGATACAATTTTTTAGTGAGCAGTGATCAGGAAACGTCATAGCTAAAGGCCAACGGCTATTTGCTCCAGAGCTGAACCCACTTTTTCTCCTCCGCCGTCATCATCTCCATATTGCCGTTGTATTCGGGATTGGGAATATACCATTGGGTGGATTCGAAATAGTCTTGTAACGCTTTGGTTTTGAAAATGTATCCGCGGTAGGCGAAGGGCAGATTCTTGAGGATGCGGCGTTGCTCGGGGGTGACGAGGGTGTCGTAGTTGTATTCGTAGTCGGTGTCGGATGGAATCAGCGAATTCGTGAATTCATGTCGAAGGGCTGCCAGCAGTTCAGAATAGGAATAATATTGTTTTGCCAATGTCTCTGTAAAAGAAGGAGCGTCGTCACCTTCGCCGAAAGTGTAATTAATGGTGTTGCTATTGATGAGATGCAATTCACCTTTTGGGTGAAAGTTGGTCTTTCGGAAGGAAAGGCTGCCTTCTTGGATATGGAAAACCGGGACTTCCTTTTTCGTAGGGTATAAAGAAAAGAATGTCGTGGTTTTGCCTTTCCCGAGGAATTGCCATTCGTCAGGACTTTGAAAAAAATCCGGTTCGATGAAGAACGACTCGTGGTCGCCCATGTTGACCAACAGCAGAAAGTCGTCGATTTGGTGGTTGGCCCAGCGGTTGGCGGCGGTTAGTACGTAGGGAAAATAATATTCCTCACCGATAGAGAAAGAAAGGTCGAACTCGTAAGTGTGGTAGATGATGTTCAGACCGGGCCGGAATTTTGCCTTGAAGTGATAGACATAGTCGATGGGGAGACCGGGCGGGTCGCCCCAAGCGGCCAGTGTGTCTTTAATCTGCTGCGGGCTCCAGTGCAGGAAGTGTCCGTTGACGTAGTATGACGAAGGAATGTAATTGTCGTGTTTATCGTAGCGCCCGATATCCACGTTCGCAATATCGTATGGAAGTGGCTCGCCGTTCATCGCCACCTTGAAATTGTGGATGTGAGGGTGCTTCGGAAGCATTTCGAAAGCGTCCGCCATGCTGTTGTAAGGCGACTTGGCCTCGAATCCCACCAGCAACTCCTTCTCGCCCACGGGGTTGAAGAATTCGTAATAGACGATCACCTCCAGATGGTCGCCCACACGGTTGATAGTCAGCACCTCCTTCTTCACGCTGATGTCGGTCTCGGTAATGGGTATCAGCTGGTTGCCGGCAGCGTAGAAGACGCCGTCGTTGGCGAATGCAAAAATTGTTGAAATACAGCAGAATAACAGGATTGCAATCTTTTTCATCATCATTGAATAATAGAGTGCGAAGATACGTTTTTTTTATCTCCACGGATCACGAGGATCTACGCGGATTGTTGTCCTCGTGATACGCGAGATCCGCGGAAAAAATATTTACAAAAACAATAATAGAATTAATTTATCGTTATCATAGTATTAGATAAATATTATGTTATGACAAGAAAGAAATATACAGAAAACGAATTAATCTACGAGATTATCGGTGGCGCAATGGAGGTGTACAACCATCTTGGTCCAGGACTTTTGGAAAGTATTTATCAAAAGGCACTGTTCAAAGAACTGATATTGAGGGATTTATTTGTGCAATCACAGGTTCCCGTAGCGGTGATGTACAAAGGTTACTGCATTTCCGATGATCTTCGCCTTGATTTGCTCGTGGAGAAATCGATTGTGGTTGAATTGAAAGCGGTTGAGTATTTGGTGCCGGTTCATTTCAAACAGACGAGGACCTATATGAAACTGTTGAACATACCAACGGGCTTGCTCATCAATTTTGATGTAGGGGATTTCAAGGACGGGTACAAGGTGTTACGGAACAAGTGACAATCTCCTCGACTTATTATCTCCACGGATCACGCGAATCTGCACGGATTTGTTTCCTCGCGATACGCGCGATTCGCGGATTATTCTCTCCACGGATCACGAGGATCTGCACGGATTTTTCCTCGTGATACGCGAGATCCGCGGAATAATATTTTTGCTATTTTTGCTGAATAAACAACGATTCTATTGAATCGTACTATTCCACTATAGAACGATTCATCTGATAAACATTAACCACCAAACTATACAACAATGATCAAAAACAAACAAGACATTCGGATTGAAACCGTGGAGAACCAAGGTAACATCGAAGGCCGGATTTGCAAGGACATCATCCTTACTCCCGCGGAAATGTTGGAGCGCGCCTCCATGTTCAATATTATCACCCTTCCTTCCGGAAGTCGGATCAAGGAGCACCCGCACATTGAGGATGCCGAGATCTACTACATTTTAGAGGGGGAGGCTGAGGTCACTGACAACGGCCAAACCGCCATCATGCACGCCGGCGACGTGATGTTCACCGGCAACGGCGCCCGCCACAGCATCGCCAACCAAAGCGGCAAGGACGTCCGTTTTCTGGCCTGCATATTAAAATAGTAGAGACGGTATGCATACCGTCTCTACAACCATTGGGATATTCGTAATTTAGGAAGACGGCACGCCTGCCGTCTCTACTGATTACTAATCACTGATCACTGACCACTATTTTCTGTGTCTCTTCTTGCGAGCCAGCTCGTTGGGTTCGAGGGCCATCTGCTCACCATGAAGCAAAGAGGCTACGCCTTCGACGTGCTTCTTGTCAGGCAGCGGGCTGCAGGTATTCTCCTGATAGTCAGACGGCTCGGTGTAAGTAGTGATCACGCCTTCGTAGTTGCGCAGGATAACCTTGTGCGGGCTCTGCGAGATCACGTAGTTGGGCATGACGGGAATTTTGCCACCACCGCCAGGAGCATCCACCACGAAGGTCGGCACACAGTAGCCGGAAGTGTGTCCGCGCAGGTTCTCGATAATCTCGATACCCTTGGAGACGGGCGTGCGGAAATGCTCCAGACCCATCGAAAGGTCGCATTGGTAGATGTAGTACGGACGCACGCGCATACGCACGAGGTCGTGGACGAGTTGCTTCATAATCTCGGTGTCGTCGTTCACGCCGCGCAACAACACGGTCTGGTTACCCAACGGCACACCGGCATCCGCCAGTTTGGCGCAAGCGGCCATCGCCTCTTCGGTCACCTCGTTCGGGTGGTTGAAGTGGGTGTTGAGCCAAATCGGATGATATTTCTTCAACATATTCACCAAGTCGTCGGTGATACGCTGCGGGCAAACCACAGGGGTACGGGAGCCGAGACGGATAATCTCCACATGCGGGATGGCTCTCAGACGTTGGATGATGGATTCCAGCATCTTGTCGCCCACCATCAGCGCGTCGCCACCGGAAAGGAGCACGTCGCGCACTTGCGGGGTGCGGGCGATGTAGTCGATGGCGGCTTGGATGCGGTCCTGGGTGGACTCACAATCGTGCTGGCCAGCGAAACGTCTGCGGGTGCAGTGGCGGCAGTACATCGAGCACATATCCGTGATGAGGAACAACACTCTGTCGGGATAACGGTGGGTGAGACCGGGCACCGGAGAGTCTTCATCCTCGTGCAGCGGGTCGAGCAGGTCGGCGGGCGACTGATAAAGTTCAGCGGCCGTAGGGATGGCCTGACGGCGCACCGGACATTTCGGATTGTCAGGATCAATCAAACTCAAATAGTACGGCGTGATGGCCATACGGAGTGTCGCGAGCGATTTCTTCACGCCTTCTTCCTCTTCTGGGGTCAGCTCTATGTATTTTTTCAGTTCTTCAAGGGTCTCCACTCTGTTGCGGACCTGCCATCTCCAATCGTTCCATTCTGCATCGGTAACGTTGGGGAACAATTCTTTTCTTCTGCTGGGCATATTGATGGTATTTTTCGTTTTGAATTTTAGGCGGCAAAGGTACAAAAAAAAAACAAATCGTTAATCGGGCAAAATCTCACTTACACTATTCGTACAGAAGATATTTCTCCCTCACGATTTTAAACTGTTCCAATGGTTTCTGCCATGACTGGCGTATCACCTCCTCACTTACACCTGACATGATTTGCTTGCGAAGCAGGTTGGTGCCTGCCAGTTTATCAAAAAAATTCGAATTGATGAAAAAGTGTTCCTTATCGCCATAAAACTTGTACGCCGTGAGGAGATACTGAACATCAAAACGATTAGTGGAATCCAGATTCTTCATGGCATATTCCTTAAGGTAAAACCCTTGACACTCTTTCCCGTTGTGCGGCGGGTTTTCCGAAACGCCGGGAATAGGCTTCGGAGTGAACCGATAAGTGCCTGCATGCAATAAAGGGGCACCGAAAATCTGAAAAGGCAAGGAAGTGCCGCGTCCAACACTGATATTGGTACCTTCAAAAAGGCACAAAGAAGGATAAAGAAAAATGGATTCCGCATTGGGCAGGTTGGGCGACGGAGCCACAGGAAGGTTATAACGGGCTTGATGGGTGTAGCGACCCAAGGGAACCACAGCCAAATCGCAATGAAGCGCACGGGGAAGCCATCCTTCCCCATTGATCATGTAGGCATACTCCCCTATCGTCATGCCATACACCACCGGTACCGGATGCATACCCACAAACGAGCGGTAGTTCGTGTCCAACACCGGGCCATCCACGAAATAGCCGTTGGGGTTCGGGCGGTCCAGAACCACCACCTTCACGTGGTGTGATTCCGCCGCCGCCTCCATCACATAATGCAACGTGGAGATATACGTGTAAAAGCGGCATCCCACATCCTGCAAATCAAAGAGGATAACATCCACATCCCGCAATTGCTCCGGAAGCGGCTTTTTGTTTTTACCATAGAGAGATATGATAGGCAACCCTGTCTTCGGGTCCGTAGTAGAAGCGATGTGTGCACCCGCCTCAGCGTTGCCCCGGAACCCGTGCTCCGGACAGAACAACTTGACAACCTTCACCCCGCGGGCCAGCAACGTGTCCACCAGATGCACATCCCCGACCATGGAGGTCTGGTTTCCGCAAACGGCCACACGCTTCCCGTCCAACAATGGCAGATACATATCCATCCGTTCCGCACCTGTAATCACCTGACCGTATGAGACCAACCCCATAAGGCAGAGAATCAAAACAATCCCTCTCTTTTTTACAACATACAAGAATTTTTCCATCTTCTGTTTCCCAATAAGATTATTCTATAAAAAAACTACCCGATGTTACTCGGGTAGTTCGCGATATGTTAAAAAGACGATTATTTTTGAATAACCATCTTCTTGGTTATCGAAGTGTCTTTGAAGGACAGCGTATAGTAATACACACCAGCAGCCCAATTGGATGTGTTCACATCCAAATAGTTAACACCCTTCGAACCAGCCTGGTCTTGCGAATACAACTGCTGTCCCAAAGCGGAATAGATACTGATGTTGGCCTCACCATAATCCGGCAGACGGTAGCTGATCCGAGTGGTGGTGACGGCAGGATTGGGCTCGTTCTGCTCAAGCACCACGCCGTTCTCCTCCGCGTAATCTTCAACACCACTGTTGGTACAGGTCACTACTGTATAATAGTCGTTCTCCGGATTCTTGTCCAAATCCACGTAGCAATCCACTCTGAAAGAAAGCGGACGGAAGTTGTAATGAACCAAGAATCCCTTTGAAGTCGTATAATGGATGGTATCTTCAGATTCGATAGTGCGGGTTACATGTTCGTACAAAGTGTCGAATTTCGTACCCACCGACATGATGAAACGCAGGTCAAATTCCCCAATCGGAGAATACCCATTGTTGCGAAGCGTGATAGTCGGATGAACACTGTCGCCCATTATCAAACAGTTGGTGTTTACATTATCCGTCGGATGGATGAAATTCACCACCTCCAAGTCAGGATAGCCCGGACCCAGATAAATGTCGTCAATAGCGGGGTCAATCCTATTCGAATGATTGCTCATCGTGAATTTCAACTGGCCAACCGAATTAAAGTTCTTGATAGTCGTCACGAAACGTTCCCAATTCGGGGAGGTATTTCGATTGTTGGCGAAAGTCAACGTATCTACCAAAACGAAATCATTTCCAGAGCCAGCCTCAATAGTCAGTTTTAAAGAAGTGTTGGCGTTTGTGGCAGCAGCCGGCGCATAGAAGTACTTGTAAAACACCAACTCGATAGGATACTGTGTCTGTCGATGCATGTTCAAGCATCTGGTCGTGGCTGCAGTCCATTTCGGTTTATTGACTGTACCATTCTTGCCTTCCACCATGGCATAACGTCCAAAGTCAGCCTGCAAGGTGTTGATTTGGGTATGGTCATGAGCCGGACCGTAATTGGCACCCGAGTTCGGACTGTTCTTAGAGTTAATCACCCAGATATAGTTTGCCGTGTCTGATCCCGTAGGTACAAGCCATCTGGAATAATCGAAGTGCAAATCCGTTGTACCCGTATTCATGTCGAAGTTATCCTCGAACTCGTTGATATTCGACACAATGGGACCCAAGACATTGGTATTGGCTGCAGCCGTTGTGGCATCATTCAACGCAAACATATCTCCTGGATAACTCACGGATGCCGTAACATTGAAAGCACCAAGAGAACTGATATTCACGTGCGGTATAGTGACGGTGTACGTATTGTTGGAGGCCACCGATCCTGCCGCAACCGTAGTAGTATAGGTTCCGGCATTGGCACCTGTAAACGTGACAGTGACAGTAGCGGCGTTGCCTGGCGTGAAGTACTGTGTTTCCGAACCAAAGTTCTTCAAAAGCACTTTCACCGTAGCCGCAGTATCCACACATACATTGCCGACAGGATGGATGATTTGAGATATACCCAAATCCTTCGGCTTCGGCGGGACAATGGTTACAGCATAATCCTCCGTCTCACCAGCATAGGAATAAATACCACATCCATTCGTATAATTAGCCGCCACACATATCACTCTCATTCGAGTCAAGCCTAAAGATGCTGTTGAAGGAATGTCAAATGTAAACTGCGTAGTGGCATTGGCAGCTGTACTGGCGATAGGACCCAATGTCTTCACCTTTTCACCTGTTTCAAAAACACCATTCCTGTTCCAATCAATGTAAAGCGTCTTATAGATGGTTCCGGAGGCAGTAGCGGTGGTAAATGAGTGCGTGATCGACATCGGATAGGTTTGGCCCTGGATAAGTTCGGCAGCCGGCACCGTTGAGGTATAATCAGTGTACATACCATCACCCTCAGCCGTATAATTGGTAAACGGTGTACCCTGGCCATTGTTGATGGTGGAAACCGTCACATTGGAAATATCCAAACCTGTGGCAATATTGGAACGCGAGATACAAGGATCACCCACGTTCAGCGTCATACAGAAAGTGTCGTTAGCATGCAGAGCATCATTATTCAAACCTGTATAAGCGCAGAACGGCATCTCCATATAAGCACTCGTAAGGTCTGCCTGGGCAGTAAACGTCCTCGTGCCCGTGGCACCCGCAGCCAACGTGCCCGTATAGGTCTCTGTCACCGGCATGCCATTGCCCAAACGATACGACACAGCAAAGTTGGAGGCAGCAGCCGAACCGAAATTCTTGACCATAATCGTCACAGGCTCATTGGCTGTGTACTGATTCGGCGAAGTGGGAGCAGTAATGCCAATCACACCCACATCATGCTGCGGCACGGTGGTGTTGATCGTGATGGGGCTCTTCGGCGACGAACATGTATAGTTGAACAGGAATTTCGTGGACCAGCGATTACCGCCACCTGTGAAAGCCGTTCCTGTAGCCGCTGCCAATTGATAAATACGACGTTGGTTATTATTGTTGGCATACGCCGTATTGGCAAACTTCGGCTCCAAAATACCCAAGTTCGTCACACAACTGTTGTCACCACAATCATGCTCCACATACATCATAATGGCACCACCATTGTAATCAAAACGACCATTCACCGGAATGGCAACCCATCCCAACTGGTCGAAGGCCATATCGCCATCGAACACCAACTGTGCATTGTTGGTCAGTGTCGTCCACGTTGTCAAGGTGGGGGCAGTTGTCAAAGCAGGCTGGTCTGCCACATTGGCTAACCACATGCGAATCGGGATGCCAATGCCTGTGGTGTTGGCCGTATTCACTTTCACATAAATCGAATCTATCGTACCGCTCACTCCGCCGATATCATCCTTCGTATAAAGAATCTGAGCATACGACTTGCCACGAGTGGAAAGCATATTGAACGGAGCCGAATTTGTGGTATTGCCTGTTCCGGCAGTTATCGTCTTTTTGAAACCAGCACTTTCAATACGTCCGCTGTAGTAGAGCGTCTGGGAAGAGAAAATAGGATCGGTTGTATAACTGGTTCCCTGAGCAAACGGAACAGCATCGTTTTGATTATGATAGAAATAATAGAAACTCATGCCTGTCGGTGACACCGTCTGTGTGTTACCGTATGCAACATTATACGTCAATGGCTGCGGGGCCACCGGATTGGCCGGCACATACAACATCCCGGTAATGGTGTCATTACCCTTATACACCCACATATTGTTGTTGATAGGCTTGGAATAAATTGTATAATTGTATGAACGGTTAGCCGTCGTGGAGCTCATGTTGGAAAGATTCAGCGTCACAGTAGCCGTATCCAGATGCGGAACAGGTGTGGTCAACGGCTTGGTGTCCGTCACAACGTATGCACCGTCCACGAAACGGCCCGTCACATTGAATGTGTTGGTCGGAATGACGGAAGAGGATGTCGTGTCTGTATTACGAACGCTCACCACTACCGGCTGATTGGCAGAGATACCGCACTGGAACGACTTCGGGGAAATCAAATACCGGGTTTCCAAGTCATACTGAGGCACTTGCACATTGATATAGATCGGTGTGCGGCGAGTCATACAGTTGCTCGTCTGCGTCTTGGCTTCAACCCATACCACCACCGTATCATAAAGCGGCCCGGTCGTGTAGGTGGGATTGGCCGTGGTCGGCAGTGGGGTCAACGCCGTCGCCGTGAGCGAGTCGGCATAGTATCGCCACTGGGTGATTTCGGTGTTGCCGTTGGCCAACACTGGACGATCTGCCGGTTGCAATACGGTAAATGTCTCTGTATAATTGCCCTGATAAACAATCGGGTTGCGCGGGAATTGCGCCGTGCGCTTGGAAATGAACGTCCCGCGAATGGTGTCATTACCCCTATAAACTATGCTCTCAGTAGGCATATCCGTGTAAACCACACAGTTATACGTTACATCAGCGTGATTGTGTGTAGCAAAGTCGAACGTGGTGTCAAAGACTACTGTCTTCACCTCTTCGGATCCGAACGGTTCCGTAATCAGATGCGTGATCTCCTGATTATTGAAACGAGCATGAACCACCACTTTGTTTGCCGGAATAGGCACATTCAAATTGTTTTTCAACGTCACCCGTATATGCTCATCATACAAGGCACAATGAGAAGGATACGGCGTCGTCTGCGACACCTGCGGATAATCCAAACTGATAGTCTCCACATCATAAATCGGAATGTCCGGCACATGCACATAAATCTGATGCTTCTCACTTCCGCACTGCAAGTCGGCGATGCGGATGGCGAGATTCAGACGTTTGCCATAGGCAGTTCCCCAAGTGCCGGTCATAGCGGTTACATTTGCATTCTTGTATTGAACACACCCGCTCACTGCCGTAGCCTGGAATTTAGGATAAACCGTCGTTCCGGAAACAGCAGCACCACAGTTGTTGCACGAATTGCAATAATCGTTACAGTTTGTTTCCGTCAGCAACATCAGGTTACCCGTAGTGTAATTGAACGGTGTGGGAAGATTGAAATAATACCAGCCCGTATCTCCGAAGAAGACCATATCATCCAACACCAAAGTAGCATCCAGTATTTCATTATTCCAATCATACGCATCGTTCGGCAACGTATTTAACGGTGTTTCCTTTAGATACAACTTGATTGGGATACCATTTTCACCAGTGGCCTTAGTCGTAACATAGAAACCGATCCTAGCCACAGGGCCATACTGGCCGATGTCATTCTGTGTGTAGATCATACGTCCACGAGAATAACCTGATCCAAAGACAAATGGTTTGTCTTCCTGATTAATCGTGGTCGGTGATGTGGAGGTTCCCTTGCCGGTACCTATTATCTTATCATAAACATAACCCGGATTAGCAGTCACAAAAAATGTCGTATCAAAGAAAATCACAGGTGTTTGCAAGGACGATGCATACGTAAGGAAATTCCACTGCTCATAGCCACTGCTGTTGTACCACGCCAAAACGCCCTGCTGGATGGAAGGCGGCAGACTGGCCGTCAGCGTCCCAGATGTGTAGTATGAGATGTTCACCGTGTCAGCCGCAATCGGCATTGCAGACTTACCTTTTGAAACCACCATCTGGCGAAGGGTGTCGTTATACTGAAGACGGTCACGACTGTCTTTAGACACCCATACAATAATATTATAATTATCATCTATATTTATTTGATGATTGGTAAAATCATAAATCGTGTTAAATACGAAAGACTTCGTCTCATGGCTACCCAACGTGTCTGTCATCGTTTCGGTCACGACAGGGAGATTGTTGATACGATAGTGCAGCTGGGTGCCTGGCAGAATAGCCTGACTACCGTTATTGGTGACAGTCAGCGTAATATGCTCGTGCCCGAGGTCGCACCGTGAAGTTGGATTCGTCATGTCCAAAATTGCGAAGTCATGAACGTGCGGTGTATCCACCACAGCACCAATCATGAAACGACCTACTGACTGCGGTGTATAGGTCCCGTTATTCTCCAAATAGTAGAATGTGGAATCACGCAACGGAGTTTCCACCTGGTAGGTGAGGTAGTCGCCATTGGCAGTCATCTCCAAGCCCACATAAAACTCTCCCGTCATATTGGTCAGAGCAAAGTTACGAATCGGCAAGATGTTCCATGCACCCTGCTGAAGCGAATCGAAGGAAATAACATCAGAAGTGGCAACAATCTGACCGGCAGCATTGGACACAAAGGCCTTGAAACCTCTATCCCTGTTCGTGATATAACTTTGATTATAAAAATATTTCACATCTGTCACAACCAATTCCTCATTGGTCTTGTAACGCACACAAGGACGAATAACCGTGCTATAGTCACCCGTCTTCATCACCGTGGAAGTGGTGTCGGCATAATTGGCCGTATTGTTGTTGGTCACCATACGCCAGTTCAAAGCATTGTTCGAATTGTTCTGGTCGTTGCGGGAACGGATTTCAACATTCTTCACCTCATTCACCTGCATTTCATGATCCGGGAACGTTACCAACGTCTGCTGGTTATTGCCCAATGTCGGTATCGTAACCGTGTCGCGGTACGTTTCAGCAGCACCCGTCACCGTAAGATAGACATCGACGTTTGACTGTGATTGACGGCCCTCGTTGCGAACCAGCGCGCCATAAACATCACGCATAGCGTATTTTGTCGGGGTTTCGCCCTGGGAATAGATCTGCGTTACGGCCACGTCATTGTTGTACAAGTTTCTCAAACGGATACGGTCAATGTTTATGTTATTGCCCTGTTGAGCATATCCGTCAAAAGCAATATAGATACAACCGGCACTTACATAATTACTCAAATCGAATGTATATAACGCCCAACCGGGAGTGGAATAAGAGGCATCATAACGCTTGATAAGCGTATCTGCCAGGCTCGTGCTAGGAGTGCCGTCCGGATTGAGGCGACGAAGTGCCGTATAGGTGAGTCCTCCATTGGTGGAGACCTTGACAACCACACCTTCCTTGGGTTTGTTGGAAGTGTTGTCATGTGCCACCCACATCTCCAAAATGGGGTTGATGGAGGAAGAAAGCTGCACCACTGGCATCACTGCACGCGAGCGTGTCTGTGCAGAGAAGGTCTTGGAATTGAAATAGAGACGTCCAGTACCATACACCGGCGCAATGACAGGATTGATTCCCGTACCATCAATAAACGTCCAGTTGCCGGCACCGGACAACTGAGAGATGGTCCACGTCTGCTTCGTGCCGGAACTGAAATCCTCTTCATAGTCTGGACGAGCCGCCTCCATGATGAAGGAGGTCCGCATCGTATCATTTATATAGTTATTGTCACCAGCCGTGCGAATGACAAAAGTCAAATCCACCATCTGATTCACCGGGATAGCGACATTGTTAGCCACCACCTGAGACGAAGCACCCAACACAGGAACCGTTCCGCTAGTAACACTCTTGGTCTGTGTCAGATTCAAAGAATCCGAATGGACTGTGATGGTAGCGTTATGATTGGCGAAATTCAAAACTTCCGAACCTTTGTTGGCAACAGAGACTGTGATATTATACGTGTTTTGCGGACAATCGCCGAGAGCGGGTACCAGCAAGGCCACGACAGAAGCATCCGTAGCCGCAATTTGGTTCGCATACGCACCCATATACGTCAGCGCAGAACGCTGCTGATTACGGATATCTTGCATCACCAGCGGCATCCGACGACATTCCATGCCCGTAAAGTCGGTAGGAAGCAAACTGTTCGTGGCATTCGCCATCGGCGGAAGCACCGAAATGTTGTTCGTACAGTTGGGCATCGCATTCTCAAATTCTGCAATGCTATTACGGACAACCGTCGTATAAGCAATCGCCGATGACTGCGAATAGAGGTCGTTGTATCCACCTATCACCTTGGAAGTGCCATTCAAGTTAAGTGCATAGTTGGTATTGTCACTGCTGTTACATTCGTTAATCAGCACATTGTTATTCAAAAAAGTGATGTTGTTGCTGGTCGTATTCTTAATATGCAACGCAGCCGTGTTGCTATACGGCGCATCCGATTTCACATACAAACTGTTATGAGCCAGTTTAAGGCTGTTGGAGTTATCCAACTGCATAGCACATGCCGTACCTTCCGTCACAGGATACAGGATCACCTCGTTGTTGTAGATGAAACCCGTGTCAACAGACGTGGCGGAACTGCTACCAATATAAATGCCAAACTTGGAATCCCCCACTTTCACATGGTTGTTTCGGATGAAATAATCCTTCGTGGTCAAATTCTTGACACTAATACCATACTCGGCATTGAACACACTGTCCACGGTATTGCCGTCAATATCGGCAGAAACGATGTTTTCAACATACACACCGCTGAACTCCTGATGGCTTCCCATCGGATACTGGGTGATATGGTTGTTACGGACCACCAACGGCATGGAGTACTTGGAATAAATACCCCTGTAGCAAGATTTGATACGGCAATTCTCAACGGTCAAGCTGTTTTGACGACGGTTGTTGCCGGATTGGGTGTTGCCCACATAATACACGCCGAAATTACCGCCTTCCATAATACAATTACGGAGAATCACCGTATCAGGCGTAGTCGTAGCCGAAGTCTCACGCCCCACGGCATAACTCGTGGTGGCCGTCGTGTTAGTCGGATAGACCATAAATTTACAGTTGTCAAAGATAATGTCACGGCTTCCGTTTCCACGCAACACCACAGCACGGGAAGCGGCCTGCTGACGACCCTGGAACGTCATGTTCTGGAAATGCAAATTCTCCACATTGATCATGGTCAATGCACCCTGGTAAATCGTAGCGGAAGTGTCAGGCACATTGGCAACGACAGTGACATTGTCACGATTGTCACCAATAAAGGAAATGGTGTTCACATCCGACTGTCCGATATATTTATGGCTGAAATATAGATCTTGGTATGTGCCTGGACGGAGGTGGAAACGCACAGGGCCACCCAATCCGCAGTATTCAAGATTATTCTTCACATCCTGAATGGAGACGAAATCCGGATTGGAGCCACCCACTGTATAATCACCACTCAAAAGGCTGTCACATGAATACCAGTCAATTTTCAACGTGTCGTTTGCGTGGTTGCCGTCCACCGCCCCGTTACGGGTTTTCACAAACACTTTGATATGATTCCATCCGTGCGTGGGAACGAACGTGCCAAGGTTCAACGTGTCGCGCTCGTCAAAACAGAGAGATCCGGACCAGCTGTGAGTGGAGTTATGCGTCACCTGACCGGCCTCATTCCGGACCTCGAGGCCCACGGTAAGAGCCGTCTGATAACTGCTTCCCGTCTGGATGGAGTGGTCAGCATCACTTCGGTTTTTGAAATAGAGTTTCACAGGATGGGCAGTACCCGTGATGAAACAGTGCGGCCATGTGCCCTTGTCCAAACTGTCAAGGTGACAGTCGTTATTCTGGATATTCGAATAATTGTGGTGAGCCACCAGGAAAGTGTCTATTCTGTCACGACTGCCATGCACGTCTTCCATATAAATATGGTAACGGATGGTATCCTTATAACAAATGGTCGGCACCACCCACTCGGCCTTCACCGTGTTACCAGATGTGGAAAATGTATTTTGAGTAATGGTGTTCTGCACTGTCACCACCGGACCGGCAGCAGCCTGGAACGGACATATCTGATAGGTGAACTGAAGCTTGGACAAGTCCACCGTGTCATTATCCGTCAATGTGGCATGAATTGTATAGGGTCCGATATTATTAGTGAAATAATACGGCGAGGTTGTCGGCGAGTTCACACCCAAATTGTAGTAAATGGGAGAGGTCAACGTAATTTTCGGCGGAATCAACTCACAGTTGGACAGAACCACATTTATGTTGTCCAAATACCAACCCTTGCACTGCTCCGTATTACTGGTGGAAGGGGAAGACTTATTCACACGGAACTCCAATCTCACATATTTCGTCGTACCATCAAGCAAGAAAGAGCTAAGGTCGAATTTCTCATGCCGCCACCAGTTGGCCGCCGGGTTTGCGTTCAGGGTGTTGGGCTGCCAGTTGCCAGTTCCACTGGGATACCAGCTCGCCGCAAACTGACCCGATCCAAGACCCGCCTGTGTGAAATCCGTTGCGCCCGGGTTCACCGTACCTCCCGGATTCATGGTACCCGCTGACAGATAACAAGGACTGGTCTGCGTAAAAGTCAACTTCTGCGGATAGCCCCAGCTCGGCTCTCCAGTCCAGTCAAGTCCAGTAGCCTTGCTGTAGTAAATGTACGCCTCATCCAACTTGTCCACCTTGCAAATATGGTCAAACTCAAGATAGAACTTCCGAACCACATCCGTGATGGGAGTGTTGGTCAGATCTATGGTGGACAAATATACCGTTGACGCACCCGATCGGTTATACACCGGCGAATGGTAAGAGTTTGGCGCTGACACCTTCAAGGTGTTGTCGGTTTTCCAGTCTCCCAACGTCGCATCGAAAATGTTGGTCGTTGTCACCTTAGGATTGGCTCCATCAAAATTCTCAAAATAAACGTTTGCCGTGTCCATCGGTTGAGCGAACAATAAGAACGGCAACATGAAGGTGATGATAGCAGCGAAAATCTTTTTCATTTTTATTAGGTGTTTTTAATTAGCAATAAAAAAAGCAACTTAGTATATAATAATACACATTATACAATAAGCCGACAAAAATACACTTTTTTATTGAAAAAACAACGGTTTGGAAAAGATTTTTTCAACCGGCCTGATACGACCTCATAATGTCCTCACACTCTGCAATGGAGGTGGCCGACATCAGCTTCATTCTCACAGGTTTGAAATGGTCCAACCCCTTGAAATATCCGGCATATTGGCTGCGCATTTCCAACACCGCGCGACGTTCGCCCTTCTCCTCCGCCGTCTGATGAAGCTGGCGCATCACCATCCCTACCCTGTCTTCGTAAGTTGGCACAAAAGGTTCCCGACCGGCCAGAACATCCTTCACCTGTCGGAAAATCCACGGATTTCCAATAGCCGAACGACCTATCATCACCGCATCCACCCCGTACCTGTCGCGGTACAGGATAGCCTTCTCGGCACTGTTGATGTCGCCGTTGCCAATGACCGGAATCGTCATGCGCGGATTCTGTTTCACAGCACCAATCAGCGACCAGTCGGCCTCGCCCCCATACATCTGCGCGCGCGTGCGCCCGTGGATAGCAATCGCCTGCACTCCAACATCTTGCATCCGCTCGGCCACCTCCACGATAGGTTTGGACGTGCTATCCCACCCTAAACGCGTCTTCACCGTAACCGGAATCCGCAACTCCCGGACCACCGCCGCCGTCAAGGCAGCCATTTTCGGCACATCCTGCAAGATGGCAGACCCCGCCCCCTTGCTCACCACCTTCTTCACCGGACAACCCCAATTGATATCCACAAAGTCAGGACCGGCTGCCTCGGCCAGATGTGCGGCCTTCACTAGCGAAAGCTCGTCATGGCCGAAAATCTGGATGCCGTACGGACGCTCCCGCTCGTCAAACGCCATCTTCCGGATGCTTTTCTCCACCTCCCGCGACAGCGCGTCCGAGGAAACGAACTCCGAAATCAGAACGTCCGCCCCCTGCTCCTTGCAGGCCAAACGGAAAGCACGGTCCGTAACTCCCTCCATTGGAGCGAGATATAACGGGAACGGCATTTTGGAAATCAATTCTTTTATCAAAATCATACGGTCGGCAAAGATAATTTTTTTATTTTTGCAACTGTTTTCAAAACGACATCAATTTCATTTCAACTTAATTCATCAATTAAAAAAACACTACTATGAAAAAAATCTTCTCTTTATTGGTCGTATTCGGACTGATTTTCACCCTGTCAGCCCAGAACGTTCATGAATCACCCATCAAATTCGGAAAACAGAAAATCTCCGGCTACGAACTCAGCATTCCGTCCGCCAACGCGGAACTGGTCAATGCCGCCCTGCGTGACCGGATGGAGAAGAACTATGGGCTGAAAGCCTCCAAGGAAGGCAAATTCCGCGCCTACCTCAACCAGCCCTTCGCCCCGTTCGGCTCCGCCAACTACGACCTGTACTACACTGTAACAGAAACCGGCAAGAAGGGTGCCAAAACCGCATTGCTCTCCTTCATCGTCAGTTCTGGAAACCTGAACGCCATCACCAGCGAGAACAACCCGGAGACCGCCACCGCCGTCAAGGCCTTCCTGAACGACCTCGGCTCCTACATCCAAGAATATTCCCTCCAACAACAGGCCAACACCCTGCAGGAAAAGCTGGACAAACTCAACAAAGAGCAAAAAAGCCTCGAAAAGGATCAGGACAAGATCAACAAACAGATTGAAAAACTCCAGAAAGATTCTGCCGAGATCGACAAAAAGCACAAAGCCAACGAGGAGGAGATCCGCAAAATCGAATCCGACCTCAAAGCCGTCAAAAACCGCATGAAATAATATGTCGAAAAAAAAGAAAGCAGGAATCACTTCCTGCTTTCTAACTCTTTTTTCAACGCGGCCACGTCCGCATACAAAGTGGAAAGATTTTTGGTATAGACCAATTCTTTCCATTTTTGTTGCACATCAATGGCCGGCACCCCGAACAGGGTCTGGCCCTCCTCCGTTACATTCTTGTTGACCGCAGAGAAGGCGTAAAGCACTGTGTTTTTAGCTATATACAGGTCCTTGTTGACACAGGCCTTGGCCCATATTTTACAGTCGTCATCCACATACGTGCAGCCGGCGATGCCGCTCTGGGCGCCCAGCAGGACGCGCTTGCCGATGTGCGTATCGTGTCCCACCTGCACCAGATTGTCGAACTTGCATCCGTCACCAATATACGTGGTGCCCGACACGCCCTTGTCAACACAGCACGAGCAGCCGATCTCCACATCGTTCCCGATGTACGTGTCACCGCAGGATTCCAGCTTTATCCATGCATCGGGACGCTTCTGGAAATAGCAGGCGTCACCGCCAATGGTGGAATTGGAGTGGATAATCACATTGTCGCCGATGACCGTGTTGGCATAGATGCTCACGTTGGAATGAATCAGGCAGTTGCGACCGATTTTCACATTCTCGCCAATGAACACCAGCGGCTGTATCACCGTCCCCTCGCCGATGACGGCGGTCGGATGGATAGCCGTCTGCTGCGGGTTGAAATGTACAAAATGCCGCACGATGGCCAAATAGTCCTGCAACGGATCCGGCGTGACAATCAGGAGTTTGCCCTCGGGGCAATCCGCCTCTGCCTTGTCAATCAACACCACAGACGCCTCGCTTTTGAGCATCCGAGTGTAGTACTTTTCGTTATCCACGAAAGAGATGTCGCCCGGCACCACGGAATGTAGCTCGTTGATGCCCGTCACCGGACCGGCAAAATCACCCTTCAACTGGACAGGATGGCCAATCATGGCCAAAATCTCATCGATTGCAATAGAATGAGAAAAACGCATGAACAGGGTCTTAAAGAAAAGAACCCGGATGCCGAAGCATCCGGGAACAATTATTTCACTCTTTCGGAATATTTGTTGTTACGGGTGTCCACCTTGATCATTTCACCAACATTGATGAAAAGAGGCACATAGACTTCCGCACCGGTTTCCACCACCGCACGCTTGAGCGAGTTGGTGGCCGTGTCGCCCTTCACGCCCGGATCGGCCTCAACCACCTCCAAATCCACAAACGGGGGAAGTTCACAGGTCAGCGGAGTGTCCGTATCTGTATGATACATGATTTCAACGGCTTGGCCCTCCTTGAGCAGGCTGGGGTTGTTGATCAGGGACTTGTCGATGGAAAGCTGTTCGTAGGTCTCCGTGTGCATGAAGTTGTACGTGTTCTCATCTTCCTTGTAAAGGAACTGGTAGGGACGACGCTCCACGCGGGCGAGGTCGATCTTGATGCCGGCGTCAAAGCGGAACTCCTGCACTCTGCCGGATTTGATGTTTTTCAGTTTTGTACGAACAAAGGTGTTGCCTTTGCCGGGTTTCACATGAAGGAATTCGACGATAGTCCACAATTCATTGTTATGGACGATGCACAATCCATTTTTAAAATCAGCTGTCGTTGCCATATTAAGTTGTATTTTACTTTTAAATAAATCGGCGGCAAAGGTACGCTTTTTTTCCTTTTGCGCCCCTCGCCGCCAGTTACTTTAACAACAAAACACTGATTATCAATCCAATGTATTAATCCACCACAACCCCGTGGCGATCAATCATCTTCCGAAGGTTAATCAAGGCGTAACGCATACGGCCCAGCGCCGTGTTGATGCTCACGCCCGTGTATTCGGCAATCTCCTTGAAGCTGAAATCCTGATAGATACGCATCACAAGGACCTCCTTTTGCTCCTTCGGGAGATAGTCCACCAGATGGGACACATCCTCGAAAATCTGCTCGCGGATGAGCTTCTGCTCCACGGACTCCTCCTTGGTGCTGATCACATCGAAGATGTCGAACTCGCCGTTGCCCTCATAGAGAGGCAGGCGCTGCACCTTGCGGTAGTAGTCGATGCGGAGGTTGTTGGCGATACGCATCACCCATTGGAAGAACTTGCCCTCCTCGTGGTAGTTTCCGGAGCGGATTGTATTGATAACCTTAATGAAGGTGTCCTGGAAAATATCCTCGGCCAGCTCCTTGTTCTTCACGGAAATCATAATATAGGTAAACAGCCGTTTCTCGTAGCGGGAAATCAGGGCTTTCAGTGCAGACTCGTCCCCGTGTTGGTAACGTTGCACCAACTCATTATCAGACAAAACAGTAGCTTTCATCAGAAACTCCTTTCTTTATTAATATGAACAAACTAATAAAGTAAACGTTTTTCGATAGACCGCTGTTTTTGTTATCTAATAATTGAACGCTGCAAAAATACATTTTTTTTTAATCCGCAAGCATAAAATCATTTTTTTCAAAAAAAAAATCACAGTGTCATGTTTATAAGCACATACAATTATTTGATAATAAAAAACATAGTTAATATTACAGGAAATTTTGAAGTTAAAAAAAAGGCAAACTTTGTCAAAACGACGAAAAAATTGTATTTTTGCACGTCAAAAGGAAAAGCCATGGCCTCGTTTGAAAGTTTGTATAATAAGATAGAATACAACGTTAAATCGGCGATTTTGCGCATGGCGGAACTGCGGAAGGAGAACGACACGCTGCGCGAAGAGGTGGAATTGCTCCGCCAACAACAGCAAGGGTTGAGAAAGCAGCTGGCTGACATGGAAGAAAAAATCAAATTAACAATAATTACAAAAACGATATTAGATAAAGAAGATAAGAAAGAAACCAAAAGGCAGATACAAGATTGGGTGCGGGAGATTGACAATTGCATAACCCTTCTCACGAGCAAGTAGTGATGGAAGAAATGATTAAGATCACAATACAGGTAGCGCAGAGGCCTATCACGATCCTGATAAAGAAAGAGTGGGAACACTACTTCCGGGAGGCGGAAAAGATAATCAACGATAGTTTTCTAACATTCGCCAAACGATGGACATATAAAGACCAACAGGACCTTCTCTCCAAGATACTGGTCGATTTTGTGGTGAAATGGCTGGCCGATGAAGAAAGACTAAAAGCATACGACGAGGAACTGGTTCCCATGATGGAATCCCTGAAAAGCCTCACCGACACATTCGAAGTTGATTGATTCGTTCTTTGAAAAAGACATCCCGCATAAGTCCAGATACGTTTGTTAAACTCAACACATTTTCAAACGAAGGGGACGCTTGCCTTACCTAGAACAGGCCCGAATCCGTACGGATGGAATTCATTCCCGGGGAAGCGCGAAGTAAGTCGGCACCTTCGATCATATCAGATAGGAGTTTTTCGAAACCCTATGGGGCTTATGCGGTTTTTTTATGCCGCCCGTCCAACGCCCCCAATCCGAAAAAGATGCCCATACATTATTAACTAAAACCAATTATATATGACAGTACTTTGGATTATCATAGGCATTGTGATTGGAGCCGCCATCGGCATCGCACTGGCCTATACCCTACTCAAAAACCAACTCACCAAATCCGGACGCGAAGCCTTGAAGAAAGCCGAAGAAGACGGCGAACTGCTGAAGAAAGAGAAAATCCTCCAAGCCAAGGAGAAATTCCTGCAACTGAAGAGCGAATACGAGAAGACCGTCAACGAGCGCAACCAGCAGCTGGCCTCCGCCGAGAACCGCATCAAGCAGAAAGAGAACTCGCTCGGACAGAAGATGGAAGACCTGAACCGCAAGACAGCCGAGAACGCCGCCCTGAAGGAGAACCTCAACAAGCAACTGCAGGCCACCGCCCAGAAACAGAAAGAACTGGACAGCCAGACCGCCATCCAAAAGGCCAAATTGGAATCCATTGCCGAACTCACCTCCGAACAGGCCAAGGAACAGCTTATCAGCCTGATGCAAGACGAAGCCAAGGCCGACGCCATGGTGCTCATCAAGGAGATTGTGGACGAAGCCAAGAACACCGCCAACCTCGAAGCCAAGAAGGTCGTGGTCAACGCCCTGCAGCGCACCGGCGTGGAGGTAGCCCTGGAGAACACCGTCTCCGTCTTCAACATTGAGAACGACGAGATCAAAGGCCGCATCATCGGTCGCGAAGGACGTAACATCCGCACACTTGAGAACCTCACCGGCGTGGACGTCATCATCGACGACTCGCCTGACGCCATCCTCCTTTCCAGCTTCGACCCCGTGCGCCGCGAAATCGCCCGCCTGTCGCTCCAGAAGCTGGTGTCCGACGGACGTATCCACCCGGCACGCATCGAAGAGGTGGTGGCCAAGACGAAGAAACAGATTGAGCAAGAGATTGCCGAACTTGGCAAACGCACCTGCATCGACCTCGGAATCAACAACATGCCGCACGAGCTGATGCGCATGGTCGGTAAGATGCGCTACCGTTCCTCCTACGGACAGAACCTGCTGCAACACTCCAAGGAGG
Organism: Bacteroidales bacterium; assembly: GCA_017551725.1. Classification (GTDB taxonomy): domain Bacteria; phylum Bacteroidota; class Bacteroidia; order Bacteroidales; family WCHB1-69; genus F23-D06. Next base: position 11,086 of record JAFZKY010000031.1, on the reverse strand, counting down.
TGGCCAACCTTTGTGCCACGATGGCTGCCGAGCTGGGCCTGAACCCGAAAATCGCCCGCCGCGCTGGCTTGCTCCACGATATCGGCAAAGTGCCCGACACCGAGCCCGAAATGCCGCACGCACTCTTTGGCGCACGCCTGGCCGAGCAGTACAAGGAACGTCCGGAAATCGTCAACGCCATCGGAGCGCACCACGACGAGATGGAGATGACCACCCTCATCGCCCCGATCGTGCAAGTGTGTGACGCCATCTCCGGCGCACGTCCCGGCGCACGTCGCGAGGTGGTGGAAGCCTATATGAAGCGCCTCAACGACCTGGAGAACCTGGCCCTCACCTACCCCGGTGTGGTGAAGACCTACGCCATCCAGGCAGGCCGCGAGCTGCGCGTCATCGTGGGGGCCGAAAAGGTCACCGACGCCGAAGCCAACCAGATTTCCTTCGACCTCTCGAAGAAAATCCAGAACGAAATGACCTATCCCGGACAGATCAAGATCACGGTTATCCGTGAAACCCGCTCTGTCAACTACGCCCGATAGAAACCCATTATGGAAGAGGAGAAGAAACCCAACAAACGGAGACGCAACTTTCTGTTGCTATACGGCGGCACCCTGCTCGTCTTCCTTTGCTATTTCTTCTTCTTTTCCTCCCACTCTTTCAAAACCCACCTCTCCCTCGACCGCAAAATCGACAATATCGAAGAAAAAATAACCTCTACCAAGAACCAGGTGGGCAATGTTTACACTTTCGAACAACTGAACAACGACAGCATTCTTCTGGAAAAATACGCACGTGAGCACCTGAACATGCACCGCGCCGACGAAGATGTCTTCATTATCATCCATGAATAATCCCACAGCAGGAATCCGGATTCTCATCATCAATGGTGTGAACCTGAGCCAATTGGGCACCAGGGAGGTGAACATATACGGTCATATTTCCTTTGAGGATTATCTTGCGCAACTTCGGACAGAATTTCCTGACATTCAAATCGACTATTTCCAATCCGATGCCGTGGGTGAGCTGTGTTCGGCCATCAGCACATACGGACAATATGATGCGGTGGTGCTGAACGCGGGTGCCTACACGCACACGAGCCTTGCACTTGCCGATGCCGTGCGTTCCACGACCACACCGGTTATCGAGGTCCACATCAGCAACCTGTTCGGTCGGGAGTGGTATCGTCGCCACTCCGAACTGGCGGCCCACTGTGCCGGATTCATCTGCGGATTCGGGCTGGACAGCTACCGGCTGGCCATCGAATCGGTGTTACACAAAAAAATTCAAACCTCTTAAACTTCAGGGAACTCACATTGTCTTTGCATCTGTTTTTGAAATTCATAAACCTTAAAATCATACCAAAAATGAAAAAAGTATTTAGTTTACTGATGGTTATGGCCTTCGTTTTCGCAGCAGTCGCCCAAGAGGCTGGCGAAAAGCACAAGAAAGTCAAAGAACCCGAAATCACGTTTGAGAATCTCACACACGACTACGGCAACATCCAGCAGGGTGACAACGGTGTGTGCGAATTTGTTTTCAAGAACACTGGTAAAGCGGACCTGATTCTCACCAACTGCCGTTCCAGCTGCGGTTGCACCGTTCCCGAATGGCCCAAGGATCCCATTCCTGCCGGCAAAAAGGCTGTCATCAAAGTCAAATACAACACCCAGCGCATTGGTGCCATCAACAAGACGATAACCGTCGAGTCCAACGCCGTCAACAACCGTGTGGTGCTGAACATCAAAGGCAATGTGTCGGCCAAACCGGCTGAAGCTGCGCCCGCCAATGAAGCCAGTCCTATGAAGACCAACAACTAACATTAACAATGAAAAAGTTACTTTTAATCGGAATCTTACTCTGCGGCATCCTCTTTGCCCAGGCACAGAGCAAAACGCAAGCCGGCAAGACGAGCAAGAGCACAAGCGCAAGCACCACCAAGACCGTCTATACGGGCACGGGCGCTGAAATCCAATTCGACAAGCTCACCGTGGATTTTGGAACGCTGAAGGTGGGAGACGTGAAGGTCGTGACCATCACATTCACCAACATCGGCAAGAAACCGCTGATTCTGGACGATGTGATCTCATCCTGCGACTGCACAACGGTGACTTGGGAGAAAAAGCCCGTCATGCCGGGTCAGAAAGGGACCATCAAGGCCACCTATACGGCCAAGAACACCGGACTGATCAGCAAGCGCCTGACCGTGCTTTCCAACGCGAACACCGACAGAGTGATATTGCAACTGAAGGGCGAGGTCAAGTAAGGCCTCCCCTACCCTGGGGTCGTTTGGTTTTGACAGCGGGTTCGGGGAATTGTAAGCAGGTCGGAGTTTGTGAGCCGACTCCGTCAAAAATCAACTCTCAATGCCAATAAACGGCGAAACTTCTTATGCATTCGCAGCGTAACCGTTGCGGATCCCGCCGCACAGACAAGGTCTGCAGCCGCGGGCGCTTCCCCGGAAGTTAATCGGTCCGACGTCCGGCCAGAAGTGTCATAAAGGGACAGATAGCGAGTGCAGGCCTCGATGCACAAGCGAAAATCTTGAGGATACGTGCCAGACAGGTTGGTCCCGTACCATTCTGGCACCGACAAGCAAACGGAGACTAAACTTGTAGAAAGCAATTCTGCGGCCGGTTTGGACGAGGGTTCGACTCCCTCCGGCTCCACTTGGGAAATAAACCTTCCCTGACGAAAACACTGATAATCAGATAGATTGTCAGTGTTTTCTGCTTTATGGTGCCCCCTGCTCTCCGAAGTGAGATAGAACATGTAAAGGAAGGCAGGCTTGGTGCCCCTGTTCTCGCCGTGGTGGATATTACTTACGGATCACTTTGGCGGGGTTGCCTGCCACCACCACATCGTCGGGTATGTCGTGCGTCACCACGCTGCCGGCTCCGACAATCACACGGTTGCCTATCGTCACTCCCGGACAGACAATCACGCCTCCGCCCAGCCAGCAGTCGTCGCCGATACGGATGGGCAGGCCTGTCTCGATGGTTTTGCGACGCTCCAGATAGTCATGGGGATGGTCAGGGGTCAGCAACTGGCAATTAGGCCCTATCAGCGTATGGTCGCCGATGGAGATACCGCCGCCGTCAAGAAAGACGGCGTTGAAATTGATAACCACACCCTCGCCGATGGTTATCCGCTCGCCGTGGTCGCAGTGAAACGGCGGGATAACAAGCGCCGACGGATGCGCATGGGGCAACAAATCCAGCATACAGCGACGATACTCTTCCATATCCCACGCGCCGCATTGGTTCAGCGCCCGCATCGCCTCGTAGGTGTGCAGGATGCGCCTCTGTATCTCCTCGTCCGTATAGTCATACGGCAGGTTGTTGATCATCTTCTCGTATTCAGTCATAGGATTATTCATCTAAATTCGAGGCAAAAATACAAAAAAAGGCCGACGTAGTTAGCTGGAAATGCGACGACCCTCCGGGTTCAAAGCCTCGGAGAGGCGTCACGCACGCAGTGCAATTAACACCATACAAGCAAAGCGCAGTGTGGTGTTGGCGGCGCCACACACAATGGGCATCTCGGAGAGATGCAACAGGCTTGTGTGGCTAAAACAACCACGCATAAATCCCTGCGCCGATAAGGCACGGGATCAGCCCAATCAACATCCCCCAGCAGGATTGGATGAAGTGATATTTCTTCTGATGATACGCCTCGTCCATGTGCTCGGTGCCGGGCAGACGTACAGACTTCATGTTCGCAAAAAGCACCCAATCCAAGAAGAAGCAGTCGTACCAGTCGATGAAGAGCCATATACCATAGCCTACAGCCAACGCCGACCAGAAATCGTATGCGCCGGCCAACTTGACCACCACAAGCAACAGTGCGAGAGCGATAAGCAGCGCCATACCTTTCTTTAGTAAGACGGTGGGCGTGAAGAACTTCGACGGTATGCGTTCATGTGTTTTGAAATACTCTTCCTGAATGTCCTCGGGATAGTCCGCAATCCACCACACGGGATTTTTGACCAGCGGGATCAGGATCATGGCCGTAAAAGCTGCCGTTAGAATTATTGTTTCAATAATGATGATTGTCCAGTTCATAGTTTGAGTGATTATTTTCCTTTCCGTTCGTAAAATGTGACGTGAACAATGTCGCCGAAGCCCTTGCCGATCTGTTTGCGGATGTCCTTCCGTATGCCGATAATGTAGCACGGCGGCCCCATCTTCACGATTTGGCCGTCGTAGGGTACTCCGTCGAAAGTGGCGTGTACCAATAGTCTGCCTTTGCCGAACAACGCCTTGATGTCAAACGGCACTTCCACATAAGCGGCATCCATATCTTCGTTTTGCAGGATCACCGCGTCGAATTCCAATATGCGGGTTTCTTCGATGCTCATGGATAATGTAGATTAATATAGGAATCCCAGCATCCACAAAGGAAGCTTGGCACCGTCGGGCATATCCCAATCATCTGCAAAGACGTATGAATCTTTCACACCCGCAATCTGTGAGAAGTTTTTGCTGCGACCGCCAATCTCAAAGGTGTACTTATTATCCACCTTGAAATCGCCTTGGGTCTTGCTGTATTCAACGTCATGTGATTCGGAAAGACTTCCCACGGCAAAGGTCTCGCGCAAGGTGCCGACATCTATCTTTGTTGGGACAAGAGCATACATCAAATTGGTATTTTCCATATAGATTTTGTCGGGCTTGGTCAGTTTCCCGATCTTCTTCTTGTCGGAATACAACAGGTTCAACACCTTTGCGTCGCCAAGATACTTGAAGTATTCCACCACTGTGTCACGTCCGATTTCAAGGGCGGAGGCAATCTTATTGGCATTCAGCTCAAAAGGCACCTCGCCACAAATCAGGGAGATGAGTGCTTGTATTTTCCTTACGTTGGCCACATCAACCTTGCAAATCTGAGGCAACTCAGTTTCGATGATATAGTTTACTACCTGTTCAATTCTCGTGTAGTACTCACCCTCACCTTCCAGCAGGAAAGGATAATAACCCTTCTCCAAGTATTCCTTGAACAGAACGATGGGTTTGCATTTCGATGAAACCATCTGCCACAGGTCGTAGGGATGAGCCAAAATATCTTCCAGTGACCATATTGGAAATGTCAAGCCATGATAGAAGCGGAGTGCTTCGCGGAAAGACAGTCCAGACATGGTATATTTGATGACACGACGCGAGAGGTCTGCGTCTCCCTCCTTCAGCCGAAGCAGAGAGGACCCGCTCACAATCATCTTCAAATCAGGGAACAATTCGTAGATTTCCTTAATTTCACGACTCCAATCCGAAGTGGCGGAATGGTATTTGTGAATTTCGTCAATTACCAACAACTCACCGCCGTGAATCACGAATTCCTCTGCCAGACCCACCAGTGTGCGCATGGAAAAGTCAACCGTGTCAGCCGAGCAATACAACACACGTCGGTCTCCAAGTTCAAAATTTTGTTTCAGATACTGCTTGATGAGCGTGGATTTGCCCACACCTTTTGCCCCTATAATGCTTATAAGCTGTGAATTCCAATGAATCTCATCCATCTTTTCCCGGATGATTTCCATTGAGGTATTGGCCAGCAGTCTATCGCTTTTTCTAAACAATGCATCCATAAAGAATCAGTTTTGCGGTGCAAAAATAATAAAAATGTTGCCCGCAAACAGCATTATCTAAAAAAAATGTTGTCTATACGCAACATTATTCATTATCCGAACAACGCCTTGATGTCATACGGCACCTCCACGCAAGCGGCGTCCATATCTTCGTTTTGCAGGATCACCGCGTCGAATTCCAAATATGTCATCTTGTTTTATTCAAAAGACGCTGCAAAAATACAACCTTTCTTGAAAACAAAAACTTTATTCGTTTGCTTTCGAAAATGGGCACCTCTTGCCGATGCACTGGTTGTTGCGGCTCGAATAATGGCAGACGATATGCGGTTTATCCATCTCGATGCCGAAATGTTCCTTCACGAAATCTATGGCGGAGAGAATGGAGAGGTAGGAGTCGCGCTTGCAGCAGCGCGGTCCGCCAATATTGCCAATCGCACTGAGCGACTTGGCCGTCATCCAGTGCGGCAAAGAGAATAGTTCTTGCGACAATGGAGTGGATTTGGCGATGATGGAGACGAACATACCCGAGCTGATGCCCGCACCACAGGCGCCCCAGAACCCGCAGGCTCCACCAGGAACCTGTTTGCCGCGGTTCATCATCTCCGCAAGAGCTTTGGGCAGATCGATCTCCCCGCCGGCATTCTTGTACGCCGTCAGCAGCGCGGCACCCACCATCACATGGTGCTCAGGACCGTGTATATGGCAGAACGGCAACTCCATCATCTTGTTGATGATTTCGACGGGATTTCTCGACGATTCTGCTAAACAGAGGCCGACGATGGTGTCCATCCCCGCCGTGTGGCATTCCGAGCAGACGTAATGGCCGTTAACGCAGCGGGTCTTGCTATTCTCTTTCTTGTGGCAGATTACGCACACCATCTGCGTATCTTGTTCAAGATACTCTAGTGGCGCCCCGCAAATCAGACATTCTTCGTGATTCATAACATATTTTTTTCGGCAAAAATGCAAAAAAGCCGTCACCCAAACTTCCGCCCGAGTTGCGGTCTGTGCATTGCAAACGAAATTGACGGGTGACAAAATCTTTCTCGATGGCTTAACACAAAGATATTTAGTTGTCACCATTGTTTATCTCAACTTCAGTGGTCAAACTGCGTACCCCTCCACATCTCAACCCTGGCGTATTTATCCTAATATCGCAATCCACTACGAAAATGTTTCCTTCTTTCGAGCGTATCACATTTTCATCGTGGAGGTCACTCAAATAGATTTCAGGAGTGGCAAAAGTCCAATTTTTTGGATTGATGAGTTCGAATCCAATGTTTTCAGCAAACAAAGCAATTTCTTCATCCGTCATATGCTCCCCTTCAATAAATGGCTGCTCCACCACAATCTTGAAGTCTCCGCCTGTTGAGCGTCCAAATCCCAACACTTTCAGTTTAGTTTCAGGGAAATAAGTGTTATGCAGCGAAATGCGGTCAAGTGCCAAAATGGGTTGGATAAAATAGTCAAGCCCAATGGCTTTTACCAATGTGGCGCCGTGGTCGTAAACTTTGGCTTCTCCGCCTTCTGCAATCTGGTCGCCTAATAAGCGAGATAGAGCATCTTCGACACATTCAGTCCAACAACCTACAGTCCTCGCCCATTGCTCTATAAACTTAGCCTGCTTCGCTCCGCGTTGGATTTCTCTTTTGAAGCCGCCGACATCCGGTGCAGCATCTCTATCTGCTGCAGTTTCTGCTCCCGCGAGTAGGGATGCAATGACATTCGTAAAGCCTCCCATTGAGCAGCCATACTGTTCTGCCGGTGAAAATCGCTTATATACAAGCCGTTGTGTGATGAATTGTTCTGCATACGACTCTAATTTTGACAGACCGTTGGCAGTGAAGCCCCCGTCAATAATCGAATGGATGCTATGCCAAAAGTCTTGATTGCTCATTTTAATACGGTTAAATCAATATCCAATGATGCGCAAAAATACATTTTTTTTGATATCGTGTGAATGCTCTGCGAAAAGCGACCATTTGTCTGTATCAATCTCCATTAATGATGATTGTCCAGTTCATAACCTGAATGATTATTGTTTTTTCCGTTCGTGAAATGTGACGTGTACGGTGTCGCCGAAGCTCTTGTCAATCTGTTTGCGGATGTCCTTCCGTACCCCGATAATGTAGCACGGCGTCCCCATCTTCACGATTTGGCCGTCGTAGGGTATCCCGTCAAAGGTGGCGTGTACCAACAATCGACCTTTGCCGAACAACACCTTGATGTCGAACGGCACCTCCACGTAGGCGGCGTCCATCCCTTCGTTTTGAAGGATTACCGCGTCGAATTCCAATATGCGGGTTTCTTCAGGATTCATAGTGGCAAAAGTACAAAAAAAGTCGCAGCCCGGAGACCGCGACTTTGTAGTCAATCACTATAAGACTTATAGTTTCATCACCCGCTTCATCTCCAGGTTCTCATAGCCCTCAGATATGATTACTTTGTGGGTTCCCATTTGCAGCGGACGGGGGACACGATGGCACCCTCCTTTTTCAGTTCGGCAAAGGCTTTGTCAACCTCCTTGCGGTCGATACCTGTAATCTCAGCGATTTTGCCTGCGTTGACGGGAGCACCGAACTCACGCATGGCTTGTAATACTTTCTCTTTCATAATCTCAACGTTTATTGGTGGTTTACACTTGCATAAACAGCCAGTTCTGTTTGCCAATCTTTTCGATGAGATCCAATGCGCCCTCGCTCCAATACAAGTCTTCCTCTTCATCGAGCAGGTAAGCTTTCAAGATGTCGTACGTGGTCGGGTCATCGACCAAGGTTGCTATGCATTTGCGAAGGATGTCCACACCTTGAACTTGAATGGCGAGGTCGGCTTTGATATACTCGATGGGGTCGCAGATAAGGTCGCGGCTCTTCATGCCTTCGAACTTGATTTCTCCGCCAAGGTCGAGAATGCGCTCTGTAAACTTCTCAACCCAGCCCATCTCCTCATTGAAATGGTCGATGTACTTCTGTCCGAGTTTGGTGAATCCTTCAGAATTGAAGATTTGTCCCTGCATTTTGTGCACAAATGCGCCTTCGGAGAGGCCGGTCACGAAAAACTGTAATGCTTCGATAGTTTTCTGTTTTTCCATAATACTAAATTTTAATGTTGTTTATTGAGTCTTTGTAATTCTTCAATCAATTTGTCGAGCATGGGAATCATCTCTTTCTCCTCGCCCAATTTCAGCGTAACCTCCTTGCGCATACTCTCATGGATGACGGCCGCTTGCTGTCGCATGGCGCGCCCCTTTCCCGTAAGCGATACGATACGCTGGCGCGAGTCCTCTTTACCGCGCGTGCGGGTCAACAAACCCGCTTTCTCCATCCGTTGCAAGAGCGGAGTAAGGGTGTTGGTTTCCAAGAGCAACCGTTTGCCGATATCACACACGGGGCGTTTGTCCTTTTCCCACAACACGAGCAGCACGAGATATTGCGGATAGGTGATGCCCAGCGGTTCCAGATACGGATGATATGCCCCCATGGTCAACCGCGCCGCCGTGTAGAGACGGAAACAAAGTTGGTTCTCTAATTTGAATTGTTCCTCTGCCATCGTTTCATTTATATCGTTCACGATGCAAAGATACAAAATATTTTTATATCGTGAACGATATTTTGAAAAAAGATGAAAAAAAAATCGCGACCCGAAGATATTGCGCCTGTCGGCGCGTCTCATACCTCTGTTATTTCCTTTCGCGGAACTCGGTGGGCGACATCCCCGTCTCCCGGCGGAAGTAGCGACTGAAAAAATGATGCTGTCGGAAATATTGTTAAACAAAACCACCGATACGTTATTTACAGAAACAGTTAGAAAAGCTTTTTTTGCAGTTGAAATTCATTGGATTGGAACCATGAGCATAAAAATTGTACGGAGAATTAGAAGAATAAGAAATAACAAAATCGTCATTATTATGAAGAAAATCAGGATCCTTCTCGTTGCGTTGTCGCTGTTGGCAGTAGCAGCAGAAGCGCAGAATGTCAGCGTTGTTTACAGCGGAACTTCGGCTACCGTCACCGCAGACAGCATCGCCATCCAGTATCTCACTATCACACAGAGCGGGGCACATGTCAGTATCGCGCAGAGCGACAGTTTGGCCACCGAGATCACCTACAACCTCAGTGGCACCTCCTCCGACGGCGAATTCTATATGTCGGGCTCCTACAAAGCCACCATCGAGCTTAACGGCTTGACGCTGATCAATGCGACTCCCGTCTATAGCGGTGCTGCCATACACATCCAGAACGGCAAGCGCATTGATGTGAAGGTCATTACCGGAACGACCAATTCGCTTACCGATGCGGCTACGGGCACACAGAAAGGCTGTCTCTATGTGAAAGGCCATGCCGAGTTCAAGCAACAGGGCACGCTCAACATCGTGGGCAACGTGAAACACGGCATCAAGGCGGGTGAGTACATCACCCTGAAGAACGCCACCCTCAACATCACTTCAGCTGTGGGTGACGGTATCTCCTGCAACGAGTATTTCCTTATGCAGAGCGGCAACATCACCATAAGTGGCACAGGTGACGACGGTATCCAGTGCGACCTCGATGGCGACACCTCCACCGGCGAAACCGTCAACCACGAAGACGAAGACTCTGGCAATATGTACATCAGCGGAGGTTCTATTAACATTACCAGTACCGCCACTGCCGCCAAAGGTATCAAGTGTGCCGGCGACATGAACATCGGAGGCGGTACCATCACGGTGACAACGACAGGCAAAGGCACCTGGGATGAAGACGACTTGGAGACGAAAGCAGCCTGCGGGCTGAGTTGCGACGGCAACATGAACATCAGCGGCGGCACTTTCAACCTCACCTCCACTGGCTCGGGTGGCAAGGGTATGAAGTGCGACGGTGTGCTCACCATCACCGATGGCGACATCACGGTCACCACCAGCGGCGGTCTCTACTACAACAACGGCACCACCGAGAACACCAACTATATGGGTAACACCGACAACGTGAGCAACGATTACTACTCGTCACCCAAAGGCATCAAGGCCGGCGTGAAGACGCAGAGCGGCAACAGCTATAACTACAGCGGCGGCATGGTCATCAGTGGCGGCAACGTCAAGGTGACCACCAGCGGCACAAACGGGGAGGGCATCGAGAGCAAGAACCACCTTAACATTGAGGGTGGTGAGATATATGTCAATGCTTACGATGATGCCATCAATTCGGCACAGAACCTTACCATTTCCGACGGCTATGTCTATGCCCGTGCCACCAACAACGACGGCCTCGACGCCAACGGCAACTGCTATCTCAACGGCGGTCTCGTCTATGCCATCGGTGCTTCATCGCCCGAAGTGGCCATCGATGCCAACAGCGAGGAGCAGAAGAAAGTGTATGTCAACGGCGGCGTGATCATCGCCGTGGGCGGCATCGAGAACGGCGCTACTTACAACCAATCCTATATCCAACAAAATTCCGTCAGCAGCAACACTTGGTACACCGTGACCTACGGCGACAATGCGGTAGCTTTCTATACCCCGACCATCAACAC
>JAFZKY010000003.1 GCA_017551725.1 Bacteroidales bacterium | reverse complement strand
CTGCCCACAGCGGAAGGCTTCAGCGGCAGCTACAATGACTTGACCGACAAGCCCACCATCCCGACGGTTCCCACCAACGTAAGCGCCTTCACCAACGACGCAGGCTATCTCACCTCATTCACCGAGTCGCAGATCCTGACCATCAGCAACGACACGATTTATCTGACGGGCGGCAGCTTCGTGAAACTGCCCACGGCGGAAGGCTTCAGCGGCAGCTACAATGACTTGACCGACAAGCCCACCATCCCGACGGTTCCCACCAACGTAAGCGCCTTCACCAACGACGCGGGCTATATCACCATGGATTCTATTCCATCTATGCCCACCATACCCACCAACGTGAGTGCCTTCAACAACGATGCGGGTTATCTCACCTCGTTCACCGAATCGCAGATACTGACTATCAGCAACGACACCATCTACTTGACAGGCGGCAGCTTCGTGGAACTGCCCGCGGGCTTCGATGGCGATTACAACCATTTGACCAACAAGCCGACGCTGTTCAGCGGCAATTATAACGACCTCACCGGAAAACCGGACCTCTTCTCCGGCGATTACAACGACTTGACCAACAAGCCGACCTTCACCGAATCGCAGATTCTGACCATCAGCAACGACACGATTTACTTGACAGGTGGCAGCTTTGTAAAATTACCCACGGCGGAAGGTTTCAGCGGCAGCTACAACGACCTGACCGACAAACCCACCATCCCGACAGTGCCCACCAACGTGAGCGCCTTCACCAACGATGCGGGTTATCTCACCTCGTTCTCCGAGAGCCAAATCCTGACCATCAGCAATGACACGATTTACCTCACCGGCGGCAGCTTCGTGAAATTGCCCGCCGGATTCGATGGTGACTACAACCATTTGACCAACAAGCCGACGTTCTTCAGCGGCAATTACAACGACCTCACCGGAAAACCGGACCTCTTCTCCGGCGATTACAACGACTTGACCAACAAGCCGACCTTCACCGAATCGCAGATCCTGACCATCAGCAATGACACCATCTACTTGACAGGTGGCAGCTTCGTGAAACTGCCCGCCGGATTCGACGGCAATTATAATAATTTGACCAACAAACCGAATCTCGCTCCAGTTGCAACGAGCGGCGATTACAACGACTTGAGCAACACACCCGAATATCAGGTGTTGAGTATCAGCAACGACACAGTATATCTGACCAATGGCGGTTTTGTGAAACTCACTTGGGGTAATGTCTCCAACAAACCCTCCTTCGCAACCGTAGCCTACACCAACGACTACAACGACCTCACCAACAAGCCCACCCTCTCTTCTGTGGCTTCCAGCGGTGACTACAACGACTTGAGCAACGTGCCGCCGATTCCCGTTCAGGTGCAAGCCGACTGGAACGACACCGTCGTCACAAATCCCTCCTACATCCACAACAAGCCGACCATCCCCACGGTACCCACACAATTGAGCCAGTTGAACAACGACATGAACTTCGTGACCCCGACGGAAATTCCCGTTCAAGAGCAGGCCGACTGGGAGGAAACCGACCCCACCGCCAAGTCCTACATCCAAGGAAAGCCCGATTTGAGCAGATATCTCACCACCGCCAACTTGAACAACTACGTGACCAAGACCGAAGACGAATCCATCGGCGGTGACAAGAACTTCACGGACAACGTAACGGTGGCCCCGACCGGCAGCATGGAAGTTCCTTCCGTACTCAACAATGTGGGAGCCAACGGCACCTTGAACCTCTCCAACTCCACCGGTTCCGGCAACTGCGAGCAGAGTGTCAACTTCTGCGACCTGCAGACAGTATATAACGATATTTTGGCCAAATTCAACGCCTTGAACGACCAGATCAGCGACCTTCTTGACAGCATCAACGGCCTCAACAAGCAGATCAACACGCCGAAGGACGGCGAGGCCTGCCCCACCACGCCAACAGTTTCCGACTACAGCGGGAAAACGTATAACACCGTGAAAATCGGCAACCAGTGCTGGATGAAAGAGAGTTTGAGAAGCACATCTTATGCGGATGGAACTTCTATTACCAGTTTCACTTCCACCTTTAAGTCAGACTCCACTTATGCAAGATATTTCCCGAACAACAACTCCTACATTGGTAACCAATACGGTTATTTGTATAACTGGTTTGCTGTAATGAGAGGCGGCAAGACTCCGACATCCAGCAACAGCAATCCCAGCCATGTACAAGGCATTTGTCCCAACGGATGGCATGTACCCAGTTTGGCAGAATGGGAAGAGCTGAAAACGTATGTAACCACCAAATATGACAATGATGATTATATCTTCGCCGCAAATAACAACTTATGGAATGATACACCTGATGAAACTTGGAACAAATTAGGTTTTTCAGCCATTCCTTTAGGCGAAATCATTAATGATGAGGGTTCTATCGATATAACTGAATATGGGGATTACGCTGGTTTTTGGTCATCCACTATCAGTAATGGGAACAGACCTTATTGTCCCTACATTTCCAACAGCCTGACAACTGATTATGCGGGATTCAGCTTCTTTGTCGGCCAGCAAGTTCGCTGCATCCGTAATGAGGACGCCTCCACTTCTTCAGAGGTGCCGGCTGTCAACACCCCTACGGTGGTGACTCTCGACAGCATCAGCGGCATCACTCAGACCAGTGCTTTCATCCTGGGCGGTAAGATCACGGACGACGGCGGCTTGCCCATCACTGCGTACGGTATTGTGATTGGCACTTCAGCCAATGTAACGTATGAGACGGCTCTCAACGGGAAAGAATGGTCAGGAAGACCCAACCTGCCTTACACTATGATCGGGAGCACTATCACAGGCCTCAGCACCAACACCCAATACTACTACCGTGCCTACGCCACCAATGCCGTCGGCAGCGGATACGGGGAGGCCGTTGCCTTCCACACGGTGAAGGACGGCCAGCCCTGTCCGGGCATCGCCACAGTAACCGACATTGACGGCAACACCTACAACACCGTGATGATTGGCAGCCAGTGCTGGCTCAAGGAGAACCTTAAGGTGACCAAGGCCGCTGACAACACGCCGGTGGAATACTCCACTCCGAACGCAAACGCTTCTTATACTGGAAAGTCCTACAAATGGGCTGCGGCCATGTATAATGCATCGCCCTCTGCCTTGGGTGTATATAATGAAAGAGGCATCTGTCCTGTGGGCTGGCATATCCCGAACGATGCCGAATGGAATGAACTGATCACCTATGCCGGTGCCAATTCCGCCAAAAAACTATCCTCTACTTCTGGATGGAACTCTTCCAGTACGGCAAACACTCCTGGCAACAACCAAAGCACCAACAATGCTACTGGGCTGAACTTCTTAGCATATCCCAACTTCTCTCAAAATTATGTTTACCTGGTGAGTTCGAACGACATCAGCCGTTTCTGCATCAGTTATAACGCAGAGAATGCCTCTGTCGGTTCTGGTGTCAGCACCACAGGATACGGTGTGCGTTGTCTGAAGGATGCCAACACCACGGCAGAATCGCCCACACTGCCCAAAGTGGAGATCGTATCGGTGAATGCATCCACAAATCCTGCCTATCAGAAAACCATTACAGCAAGAGTGACTGACAACGGCGGATCCAGTATTACATACCGTCGTATCATATACTCCAAAAACCCGCATCCGTCAACAAGCAACATGACCAGTTACGGCTCTTTCACCGACAACACTGCCAGTAATTTCATCATAACCTCCAATCTGGAGGCCAACACCACCTACTATTTCCGGGCAGCGGCCTGTAACAGTGTAGGATGGAGCTACAGTGAGGAATACAGTTTCACCACGCCGGCCGGCGGCGGCGGCGGTTTGAAATGTCCCGGCACCCCCACCGTCTCTGACAAAAACGGCAACAGCTATCCCACCGTGCAGATCGGCACACAGTGCTGGATGGCCCAGAACCTGCGCAGCACCACCTACCCGGGCGGCGGCAGCATCACCAACTATCTCCCCAACGGCGCATCCTTGAACAGCAACTACGGCCGTCTCTACACCTATACTGATGCCATGAACGGATCAGTGAAGGTGGGTACGCAAGATGTGCAGGGGGTCTGTCCCTCCGGCTGGCATCTGCCTTCCTTCAACGAATACGGAACCCTGTTCAATTATCTGCGTGGAGAATCGGCCTACCAGTGCGGTGGCTCATCCACCAAGATAAGCAAGGCCCTATCCTCCAAAGCCGGTTGGCAGTCCTCCACCGATGTCTGTTCCCCCGGCCAAGAAATGTCTTCCAACAACGCTTCTGGCTTCAACGCCTACCCTGCCGGCCGTTCTTTCAGCTCGACGTATTACGACTATGGCACAGCCGCCGTGTTCTTGACTTCCGACAAAGGTAATCCCAACGCACTGGAAATCAGCTACGATGATCCAATGACCGATGCTCTAAACATAAGCTTGTCAAACGCTTTATCCGTACGCTGTGTCAAGGGTGCCACGCCGCCTTCCGTAATGACGGATTTCGGGGCCTCCAACATTGGACTCAACAAGGCCACGGCAGGCGGAAGCCTCCTCACCGACGGTATCAACGCCACCTTCAAAGCGGACAGTGTCCTCGAAATGGGTATCTGCTACTGCAATGCTGATGTCTCCACCGAACCGACCTACAGCAACAGCCGGAAGACGGCAACGGTGGCCGCCGGTTCATTCTCTGTAACTCTGACAAGCCTTTCCCAGAACGCCACATACTACTATCGCGCCTTTGCCAGGAATGCCTACGGAATCCAATACGGCGCTGTAAGGAGTTTCTCCACCTTGAAAGGCGCCCGCGTGAACACACAGACCCCTACCAACATTGACACCACTCATTGCACATTCTCCGGTTACGTCTATAAAAATGGTGCCGACTCTGTCACCAGCTATGGATTCTATCTATATAAAGTGAATGCCAATGGCAGTTTGACTACTGTTGCGAACATTGACAGGGAAAATATTGGCACATCTACCAGGAACGGCATTCTCGCCACGCTCATTTCCAAGCCGAGCTCAACCTCCAACGGATACTTTAAATTCAACCTTTACAACTTGGAACCGGGCGTAACATATAGAATCAAGGCGGAAATATATTATATGAGTAATGGTGGCGGGGCCTGGACAACCACATCCCAAAATGCCGACACAGCCATCACGAAAGATTTCACCACACTGGCCAAGCCATCTGTAACCACGACATCGGTCACCTACGCCGGCTCCGGCAACTCCTACACCTGGAAAGGGAATGTCACCTCTATAGGCAACCCCACCAATTCCTCCTCCTTTGAAAAGGGCTTTGTCTATGGAGATGAGTCATACCCTGTTCCCACTTTAGAAAACAATTATAATAGTTATTCTGTTTCAGGAGCCTATACGGGTGAATTCACCAGAGGTACATCTTTTAGTATCCCGAATAAAACATGGTATGTGCGGGCATACGCCAAGAACGATGTTGGCATTTCGTACGGCGAAGTCATTTCCTTCACCACCCCTAGCGAACCATCCGCATCATTCGGGACCGAATATGGATCTTCTTATTATTATAGTGAACATGTCACTAAAAACAAAATCGAGTTACGGTTGTATTCTAGCAGTTCAGTTCCTTTGATCGAGCAAGGTTTTCTTTATACCTCCAGTTCCTCTGCAGCCGCATCCATTCCCACATCCCTTCCGACATCTACGAGTGTGAGCAATGCCAGCTCCGGTTGGGTGAAACAAGCGGCTTCCAACACCAATACCGGTTATATGACGCTGGCCTTGAATGGTTTGACGAGCAACACCACCTACTATATCGTCGCATACGCCAAAAGTCCATTTGGAACCACCATCAGTTCATCAAAAAGAGTGGTTAAGACACAACTGAACTGTGGTCAGACGTTGACCGACCAAGACGGCTTCACCTATAATACGGTGACCATCGGTTCCCAGTGCTGGATGAAGCAGAATCTCAAAGCCAAACACTTTGACAACACCGTTAATTTCTCCACATCCGGCACTGGTACGGCCATCACACTTCAAGAAGGCTCCAGTCCCACGCTGTCAGCCGTCAATCCGTACCGTTACAACCCCAACAACACGGCCAGCAACGTAGGTTCTTACGGATATCTCTACAACTGGCCTGCCGCCACGGGTTACGGTGTGAGCAACTATACGGGCTCCAATATGACGACATCCCTTGGCAGAAAGCAGGGTGCATGCCCGCGTGGCTGGCATATCCCCTCCAATGCCGAACTCAGAACCCTGGACGACAACCTCAACAGCAATTTCAACCCGCAATTTGCCGGCTTCGTAACCACCTATTACCAGGTGCCGGGTGCCAATGTGTATTACTGGGGCTTTGAGTCGCTGGATGCCGAATACATCCGAGTGCTATACATAAACGCGAATTACCAGACTTCCTCCACCTATCATTACGTGTTGGATAACGCTGCAACATCTATCAAGTCAACTGGTGTGTCCGTACGCTGCTTACAGGATTAGGATATGGGATGTGATATTAAATTTTGTATCTTTGCAACCCATTAAAAAAAAGATCTAACGTATTAAAAACATAACAAGATGAGTAAAGTTATTTCCATTGAAGAAGCTGTATCCCATGTGAAGGATGGCATGACCATTATGTTCGGCGGCTTTTTGGGCGCCGGCACTGCCGTGAAATTAGTCGAAGCCATTGCCAAGAAAGGTGTGAAGGACCTCACCCTCATCGGCAACGACACCGCCTATCCCAACAAGGCCATCGGAATGCTGATTGCCAACCACCAGGTCAAGAAACTCATTGCCTCCCATATCGGGACCAATGCGGACACCATCCAGCAGTTCAACGACAAGGAGCTTGAAATAGAGTTCGCTCCGCAGGGCACCTTGGCCGAGCGCATCCGCTGCGGCGGTGCCGGTCTGGGCGGCGTGCTCACCCGCACCGGCCTCGGCACGGTGGTGGAACAGGGCAAGCGCAAGATTGAAATCGACGGCAAGGAGTACCTGCTGGAGATGCCCCTCCATGCAGATGTAGCCCTCATCGGAGCCAGCATCTGCGACACCGTGGGCAACTGCATCTACAAGGGCACCACGCAGAATTTCAACCCCATGATGGCCACCGCCGCCGACCTTGTGATCGTGGAGACCAAGGAACTGGTGGAAGTGGGAACCATCCCGATGGAGCAGGTTCATACGCCGGGCATTTACGTTGACTACATCGTACAATAAGCCCTTGAAACACATCCTCCTCTTACTGCTGGTTTTTGCCCTGTGGGGATCCGCCACGGCCCAGACGGGCAAACCGGTCCGCCTGGAATTCCCCGCAGAACGGTATTCCACCGAATTGCAGAGGGTCCTGTGCGACACGCTGGGCGTATGTGTGCTCTACCCTTCCGTGGTCAATGACTCGTCCTACTGCCATATCCTTCAATATGATGTGAATATGGTAAAGACAAACGAAAGCCGCTTCCCGCTGGCCGAGCGCCTGTGGGTGACGGCTTCCGCTTTTTCACGCGACCGCCTTTACATCCTCTGCCAGAAAACAAACAAGAAAAAGAAAGAGCCGGAAGGCCTGCTGGTAACCTACGACATGGCATCGCACGCCTTGGAGCAGCGCCCTGTCAACGGCCTGCCCGCGTCCGACATTCACAACTTCACGGTGCGCGGCGGCAACATCCTCTTCACCGCCTACGTAAACAGCAATCAGACGAATCTCTTCTTCCTGCCGAAAGGAGAAACGTCAATACAAGCTCTCCGGCTGACGAATGCGCCGGATTACACCATTGACGACTTTGTGGCGGCGGACGACGGCTCCGGCGCGACCGTATGCGTGAACACCTCCCCCAACAGCAAGAACAACGTGCTGTGGCTGTGCGAGACCGACATGGCCGGACTGCCCCTCCGCGTGGTGGACTTCCCCGACACGGGCGAGACCCGTTACCAGAACGCCCGCCTCACACGCATGGGCGACGGCTCTTACCTGATTGCCGGCACTTACCAGCTCCGCAAGACATCCGGCAACACCGCCACCGGCATCTACGCGATACGCTACAACGCGCACCGCTTTGGCACGCCGCAGGAATATCCCTTTAAGCACACGTTAGCCACCAGCCGCAACAATTCCGACGTGCTGTTCCTGTCGGGCCGCATCTATCCCAACGATTCGATTTGCGCCTTCGTGACGGAATCCTTCTACCCCGAATACCGCTACACCACCACCTATTCGTATGGCGTGCCCACTACCGAGCCCGTCTTCATGGGGTACCGTTTTATGGATGCGGAGGTACATGTCTTCGACACGTCCGGCTCGCGGATATGGAACTACTCCGTGCCGTTCGACAACCTGATGGTTACCAACCTGACCACCCATCTGCGCGTCTCGTTCCTGCCGTCCTACATTATATATTATTATACCCTGAACCAGACCCTGACCACCATGCTGACCGATTTCCAGTTCAACCTGCTGGATCCCATACGCACCTCGGAGCTGTTCCCATCCTCTACCTCCAAAGGGCCCGTTTCCTACAATATCGCCTTGAGTCCCTGGTACGGGAACAACTTCATTCTATCAGGATACCGGTTCCGGCAAGGCAATGCGAAAAGCAAAATGCCCGTCTATTTCTTGAACAAGCTGCGGTATGAATAGGTGCGCGTGCCGCCGCGCAACGATGGCATGAAATAATGTTCATTTTCTTTGATCTTGCCCAAAGAAAACGCACCAAAAGGTTCCCAATTACTTGTATGGAAAATACAACAATTCAACAAATAAACAAATCAACAATTCAACAGCCCCTCACTCCAACTTCCAGTCGGCGAGTTTCATGTCGTCGTCTTCCAGGATGGCCAGGTAGTTCAGGTAGCGGGTTTCCGCAATGAGCCCCTGCTCCACCGCCTTCATCACCGCGCAGTCGGGCTCGTGTACGTGCGTGCAGTCGTCGAAGCGGCACTGGTTGTTGTAGGCACGGATTTCGGGGAAATAGTCCCGTATCTCCTCCTTGGAATACTGGATGAGCCCGAACTCCTTGATGCCGGGCGTGTCCATCATATAGCCGCCGGCCACGGGGAACATCTCGGCGAAGGTGGTCGTATGCTTGCCCTTCTGGTGCTGGCGCGAGATTTCCCCCACACGGATGTCAAGCGAGGGGTCTATCTGCCGGATCAGCGCGCTCTTGCCGGTGCCGGAATGGCCGCTGAACAGCGACACCTTGTCCGCCATCATGTTACGCAACTGCGCCACACCTTCGCCCGTGACAGCAGAAGTGCGCAAGGTGCCATAGCCGATGCTGCCATACATCAACGTAAGCTCCTCCACCACCGCCATCTCTTCCGGCGTATATAAATCCATCTTGTTGAAAACCAAGCACACCGGGATTCTAAATCCCTCGGCGGCCACCAGGAAACGATCGATGAAGCCCAGCGAGGTGCGCGGCTGCTTCAGCGTGACCAACAAAAAGGCCTGGTCGATGTTGGCGGCGATGATGTGGCTGATTTTGGAGAGGTTGGTGGATTTACGCTCGATATAGTTTTTGCGGGGCTCAATGTGCAGGATAGTGCCGGTTCCGTCGGGTTCCATCTCAAAACTGACATGGTCGCCGACCACCACCGGGTTGGTGCTCTTGATGCCGTGGATGCGGAACTGCCCCCGCAAGCGACATTCCACCACCCTGCCGTCGTCTTGGCGTACATTGTACCAGCTGCCCGTTGACTTGACTACGATGCCGTCCATCCTTTAGTGCATTTCGGTTAAAAGCCGCTGGCGGGTTTCGCGGTCAATGGCAAGATACTCGTCCACGGAGGCCGGCGTGGTGCGCTCGGCACGTTCCATGGCCCCGGAGATCACCTCCGGAATGTCGGTGAAGCCGATCTTTTTCTGCAAAAACCACTGCACGGCTATCTCGTTGGCCGCGTTCATGACGCAAGGCATACAGCCGCCCTCGCGGGAAGCCTGATAGGCTATGCCCAAACAGGGGAAGGCCTCCATGTCCGGCTTCTCAAACGTGAGCTGCGGGTAGTCGGCAAAGTCCAGCCGCGGGAACTGGTTCTCCAAGCGGAGCGGGAACGTGAGGGCGTATTGGATGGGCAGCTTCATGTCGGGCAGACCCAGCTGCGCCTTAATGGAGCCGTCGTGGAACTGCACCAGCGAATGGACCACCGACTGCGGATGCACCACCACCTCGATGTTGTCCAACGGCACGTTGAACAGCCATTTGGCCTCAATGACCTCCAAGCCTTTATTCATCAGGGAGGCGCTGTCAATGGTGATTTTCGGGCCCATGTTCCAATTGGGATGTTTCAGGGCCTGCTCGGGCGTAACCGCCTGCAAGGCCTCACGACTCCAGCCACGGAACGGGCCTCCCGAAGCGGTGATGATCAGTTTCTCCACCGGATTGTAATGCTCGCCGACCAGCGACTGGAAGATGGCGGAGTGCTCGGAATCTACGGGGAGGATGCCGATGTTCTGCTCGGCGGCCCGGCGGGTCATCAGCTCGCCAGCCACCACGAGGGTCTCTTTGTTGGCCAGCGCCACCTGCTTTCCGTTGTCGATGGCATGGTAGATCGGGCGCAGACCCGCCACACCCACGATGCAGGAGAGCACCATGTCCACACACTCCATCGCGCACACATCGCACAGCGACTGCTCACCGCAGAAGACCTTGATATCCTCGTCGGCCAAAGCCTCTTTAACAAGCTTATAGGCAGCCTCTTGCACCACCACCACAATGTTGGGCTGGTACGTTCTGGCCTGCTGTATCAGCAGGTCGGCGCTGGAATGGGCGGCTATCACCTCCAACTGCAGACAGTCGGGATGCTGCGCAATCACCTCCAGCGACTGCACACCCATCGACCCGGTAGAGCCAAGCAGGGCTATCCGGCGTTTGTTGGCGGCATTATCCATGATTATTGATTTTCTATCGTCGTGCAGATGTCGGCAAACACATGCTCAATATCCTGCATACCATTGAGTTGGATCAGCTTGCCCTGGTTCTTGTAATAATCCACCAGCGGCATGGTCTGCTCGAAGAAGTTGGCCACGCGGGATTTGACGGTCTCCGGCGTGTCGTCGGCGCGGTTCTCAAGCTGGGCGCGTTTGAGGATGCGTTTTTCCACCTCCTCCATCTCCACATAGAGATAGAGCACCATGTCGATGTTCAGATTCGGGAAGAGACTCTTGTCGTCCAGCATCTCCGCCTGCTTGATAGTGCGGGGCACGCCGTCGAAGATGAAGCCCTTGCTGTCGGCGTGCTTCTGGATGTGGTTGTTGAGCATACCGAGGGTGATGTCATCGGGACAGAGGTCGCCGCGGTTGATGATCTCCTGGGCCTTGAGGCCGAGGGGAGTTTTATGGGAGATCTCGTAACGGAAGAGATCGCCGGTGGAAACATGGTCGAAGCCGAACTTCTCGGCAATTAACTTAGCCTGAGTGCCTTTGCCGCTGCCGGGGGCACCGAATAATACGATATTGGTCATTATTTTTTAGTGTTAATAGTGAATAATCTTAAAAAACTATACGCTGGTGTCCAACTGGTAGATGTCCGGCAGGTTGCGTCCATAGCCGTCGTAGTCGAGGCCGCGCCCCACCACAAACTTGTCGGGAATGGAGAAGCCCACATAATGGATGGGCAAGTCGGACTTGTAAGCATCGGGCTTGTAGGTCATGGTGGCGATGCGCAGGTCCTGGAGGCCGGAATCCTTCAGCATCTCCATGATGTGCCCGTACGTGCGTCCCGTGTCGATGATGTCCTCCAGCACAAGCACGCGCTTGCCCCGCAGGTCCTCGTTCAGCCCGATGAGGCTTTTCACATTGTTGGTGGACTGGGTGCCGCTATAGGAGGATAGTTTCACGCAGGTGATCTTGCAACGGATGGTCAATCTTTTTAGCAGATCAACGGCAAAGACGATGGCACCGTTGAGGGTGACCAGGAGTATGGGGTCGTCGTCGCGGTAGTCGTTGTTGATCTGGTCCGCCAGCCGCTGGATGGCCGCATCGATCTCCTCGGAGGGGATGAATTTGACAAAGGTTTTGTCAAGCAAGGTTACACGTTCGCACATGATCTAAATCATTTATAATAAAAAACATTAATCACAATCAGAATAGCGGCAGCCCCAGCAGCGTGGCAAAAATCGAGCCCAGATAGGTGCCGAGGGCATAGCCCACCAGACCGATGGCGATGCCGCTGATGAGCACCTTGCGGTTGCCGAGAGCCTCCACGATGGGCGGAACAAACGGCGGCGAGCATAGCAGGCTGATATGCCCTACGGTGAACAGGTCGCCGCTGACCTTGAACAGCCGGCAGAAAATCAGGTGTAGCACGATGGAGGTCACCATCACAAACAGGATGAACCACATGATGTTCAGGGAGGAGTGGTCAATCTTGGTGACATCGAACATGGAGGCCACCACCACGCTGAAAATCAGGATGAAAAACATGCCCAATTCGAAGGTCTTGGGCAACGAGCGCACCTTCTTGCTGAACGAGGCTATGATAGCCAAAGTGGTAATGGTGAGGATGACGACCAACTCGTTGATTTTGCCTACCAGGAGCAAAGAAAGCCCCACGCCCACGCCAAGCATCAGGATAGAGAGCAGCAGACCGAGCATCATCTTGCCGAAGGTCTTGCCTTTGAACATGCCATGGTAGTTCTCAAACGTGCCTTCCGCCAGTTTCATATTTTCATCCTCTTCGGTGAGGGATGTCTCATCCTTGAACGGAAGCAATTTGCGGAAAAGCTTGTAACCGCCTGCCAGAATGAAGATGATGAACGGCAGGGTGATAATCTCCTCGAAGGCCAGCGTGATGCTGATGGTGTTGGGATCGGCGTGAACCATCTCGCCGAGGGCCGCGAAATTCATGGTGCCGCCGGTATAGATGCCGGTCATCATCACCGCCGCCTTCTTGAACTCCTCGGCGGAGCCGAAGTCGCGGGTCTGGAAGATAAAATAGCCGGCCACCAGTGCAATGGCCACGGAGATGACACCTCCGATCAGCACGGCCAGCGTCTTGGGCAGCGACTTGGTCCAGAGTTTGAAATCGGAATTGAAAAGCATCAGGGGGATGGCCAGCGGCACGCACACGCTCATCAGGTTCTTCTGTACGCTCGTGAGCAGTTCGACACCCGCCTCACCCTCCGCAGGGAAGAAGCCGAAGGCTGTGTTCAGCAGGGCTATGACGATACCCGCCGCGTACGCCAGAATAACCGTTCCGAGTTTCTGGGCCCATTTCTTCTTGTTGAAAAGCAGGATAATCAATACCGGAAAAATAAAATAACCGGCTATCATCAGGTAAACACTTATCATAAACACGAATTTTCAGTTATTACTACACAAAAAGTAAAAGCCTTTACAAGGTTGCAAAAATACAAAAAAAATATTTCCGTTTTTTTTCAAACGATTTGTCTGGTGAATGAAAAAACATTATCTTTGCATCCCGTATTAAACACTGCTATTTATGAAAACAGGTTTTGACAACGGGAAGTATCTGAAGATCCAATCAGAGCACATCAAGGAGCGTATCGCCCAATTCGGCCACAAACTTTATTTGGAATTCGGAGGGAAATTGTTCGACGATTTCCATGCGAGCCGTGTGTTGCCGGGCTTCCAGCCCGACAGCAAGCTGCGGATGCTGACGCAGCTGCAGGACGACGCGGAAATCGTCATCGTCATCAGCGCGGTGGACATCGAGAAGAACAAGATCCGCGGCGACCTAGGCATCACGTATGACGAGGATGTGCTGCGTCTGCGCGACATCTTCATGGAGCGGGGCTTCCTGGTCAGCGGCGTGGTCTTCACCCATTACAACGGGCAGGCCAGCGCCATCGCCTACCGCGAGCGGCTGGAGCGGCTCGGCATCAAAGTCTATTACCATTATATAATAGAAGGCTACCCCACCAATGTCGATCTCATCGATTCCGACGAGGGCTTCGGGCGCAACGAGTACGTGCAGACCACCCGTCCGCTTGTGGTGATCACGGCCCCCGGCCCCGGCAGCGGCAAGATGGCCGTGTGCCTGAGCCAACTCTACCAGGAGAACCAGCGCGGCATCAAGGCCGGATATGCCAAGTTCGAGACCTTCCCCATCTGGAACCTCTCGCTGAAACATCCCGTCAACATCGCCTACGAGGCCGCCACCGCCG
Source organism: Bacteroidales bacterium (assembly GCA_017551725.1). Taxonomy (GTDB): domain Bacteria; phylum Bacteroidota; class Bacteroidia; order Bacteroidales; family WCHB1-69; genus F23-D06. The sequence continues at coordinate 7,416 of JAFZKY010000003.1, read as the reverse complement.
ACCTGGACGACGTGAACATGATCGACCCCTTCCATCTGGAAGCCTACGACAAAATGGCGGTCAACTACAACCGCGACATCGAGATATTCCCCGTGCTGAATGCTATCTTCGAGGGTATCTACGGCGAAAACCCGTACAAGTCGCCCACCGACATGGGCGTGAACATGGCCGGCTACTGCATCTCCGACGACGAAGTGTGCTGCGAGGCCTCCAAAGACGAGATCATCCGCCGCTACTTCACGGCCCTGTGCAACGTGGTGGACGGCAAGGCCACCGAGAACGAGGTCAACAAGATATCCTTGCTGCTGAAGCGGGCGCAGGTCACCACCGACAACCGCAAGACCATCGTGGCGGCGCGGCGCCGCAAAGAAGAGACGGGCTTGGCCTCCTCCGCCATTGAGCTGGCCGACGGCACCATCATCACGGCCAAGACCAGCCCGTTGCTGGGACCCAGCGCCGCCCTGCTGCTCAACGCCACCAAGCATCTGGCCGGCATCGACCATGACGTGAAGCTGATCCCGCAGGAGATGATCGAGCCCATCCAAAAGACCAAGGTCAACCTGCTGCACGGGCACAACCCGCGCCTGCACACCGACGAGGTGCTGGTGGCCCTCTCCATGCTGAGTCTGCACGACGAAAAGTGCCGCAAAGCACTGGAATGTCTGCCGCAACTGCAAGGCTGCCAAGCTCATACCACCGTCATGCTCAGCGAAGTAGATCATAAGATATTCAAGAAATTAGGCATCGGCCTCACCTGCGAACCTGTGAAGAAGAAATAAATGATTGCTATGAAACGTATTTTCCTCCAGAAAGGCAAAGACAAATCCGTACGCCGCTATCATCCATGGGTCTTTTCGGGCGCCATCGGCAAAACAGACCGGGGCATCGCCAACGGCGACATCGTGGAGGTGTGCGACCATGACGGCAACTTCCTTGCCCTGGGCCACTACCACCACAACTCCATCGCCGTGCGCATCTTCACCTTCGACCACACCACCCCCGACTACGGGTTCTGGAAATCCAAAGTGGAAAACGCCCTCCGCTTCCGCCAACATATCGGGTTGGCTGACAATCCCGACACCACCATGTTCCGCCTCATAAACGGCGAAGGTGACGGGCTGCCCGGCCTCATCATCGACATCTACGACGGCAACGCCGTGCTCCAGTTCCACTCTTACGGCATGTACCTGCTGCAAGACACCTTCGTACGGATTCTCCAAGAACTGCTGCCCAACCTGAAATCCATCTACAACAAAAGCGGCCTCACCCTCACGGAAGACGGAGAACCGCCTATGGATGAGGGACTTCTCTTCGGTACAATGAACGACATCATCGGCTTGGAAAACGGCATCCGCTTCCATATCGACATCCCGGGCGGACAGAAGACGGGCTTCTTTCTCGACCAACGCGACAGCCGGGCAATGGTCGGACAGCTGGCCCAAGGACGCCGCGTGCTCAACATGTTCTGCTATTCCGGCGGCTTTTCCGCGTATGCGTTGCGCGGGGGCGCCGCGCATGTGGACTCCGTCGATATCTCCCGCAAGGCCATCGACCTCACCGAGCAGAACATTGCCCTGCTGGGCGAAGAGGCTGTCCGCCGACACACTGCCTGCTGCGAGGATGTGTTCAAATTCCTGGAGAATGCCCCCGACCACGCCTACGATCTCATCGTCCTCGACCCACCCGCCTTCGCCAAGCACCATCGTGTGAAGGAACAAGGTATCAAGGGATACCGCAACATCAACCGCAAGGCCATGCAGAAACTCACCCCAGGCGGACTGCTTTTCACGTTCTCCTGCTCGCAGGCCATCAGCCACGACGATTTCCGCACCATCGTCTTCTCCGCCGCCGCTATGGAACAGAAAAACGTACGGGTCGTCCACCACATGCAGCACGCCCTCGACCACCCCGTCAGCATCTATCACCCCGAAGGGGAGTATTTGAAAGGGCTGCTGGTGGAGTGTTCGTAAGGTTTACGATTGACGGTTGGCCGTTGGGAATTGGCTTTAATTCCGTCTCGAAGACACTATCGTACAGGCCGCAGGTCTGCAGGGCTCGGTAGCAAAGGCGGCACACGAGCACACACGCACGCCGTAGGTGTGCGGGCGCGGGTCAGGCACCCACAGGACACGTGGATTCGCGTAGAAGACGTCTCCTTCGGGAATCATATGCGACAATGAGCTATATTTGTGGGTGGTGGGCATGGGTTTTTGATAAAGACGAAGTCTCTAAATTCTGTCAGTATTTAGAAGTTTTTGTAAATATTAAAAAACTGAATCTTTAGAATACGAACCTACTTTTAAATGCTCTTGTTCATAATAGTCTATCTCGATAATAATAAGTTCTTTACGTTTATTGAAAGTTAATGAAATTTGTGTATAGAATGGTTCTCCTGTATAAAACACAAGTGTGATATGCCACATTGTTTTGAGATTTGTTCCAATCAAGAGAGGCCCTCTCCCTCCTTCACAAGTCAAACAAGTTATATCTTTGTTAAAATATTTTAAAACATCTTTCAATGATGTTTTATATTGTAAAGTTAATCCGCCTGACCCACCGAAACTACCAGTATTCATTTTAAACTTTTTGTGCTTTTTCAGCAAAATATATTCTAATCTGATTTTCCCCTCATTTTCCAGGTACGAGATTTCATAATCATCACCAAATATTTGGTTGGCACAATAATAGAATATAGTATCCGTCGATCTTGATATTGGATAACGTTGATTTTTCACATTATAGCAGTAGTGCCATTTTGTAACTTTTGGCACAAATTGCAAATCAGCGGTTGTTCCAATGATGGGATAGTTGGCGTCACAGTCGGCCAGAGCAATTGTGTCCAAATTAGATGTTTGCGCAAACACACAAAAAGGAACGAACAAGATTATTAACAAAAGAGCTTTCATCTTTAACATCATTTCTTTGGTTGTTGGTATGATATGGTGATTGCTTGTATTTTACAGTTTGCCGAGGGGTTTTTTGCACTGTAATAGTTATGCATTCTGTAATTTTCACCTGTCGCTTGAGGGAGATAATAAATGGGAATTTGCCCATTTGTGTTCACTAATCCGTCTTTTGGCCATATTGTGATATTTACAGTCGTCATAATAACAGTGCTTATTTCTCGTTCTGGAATTTTGACATCATTTAGTTTCATTGCACTATACCCTGTTGAGAAACCATGAATAAAATCATTAAGATATATCGCTTTCTCCTGCCCAATTAAAGAATTATTCTTTTTTCCGTAATCAAATGCGAATTTTATTTGATAAGCTTTCTGATTATCTGTCATTTTCGACCAGTTCCCTTTAAGGACATCACTGCCCATGGCATCATAAACAGCCTTGCCTGTTATCACATCCCCTTCCTTTACTTCAGCATGTTCACCCCCCGTATAACCTGCATTTTTAAAAATTTCCAGACTTTTATCATGAAGTTTGTTGTCCTTTCCTTTTTTAAAACAATAAAATTGATTCACAAAAGTATGATAATTGTCATCCTTTTCCGCCGTATATGTCACATTCCCATCCTTATCCAACCCAGGAATCCACCGCCCATCTGGATCTGTGAGTTTCACCGGATTATTCGCGCAATACACATACGGACTCAAAGAGGGATATTTCGAGGCCTGCGGGTCAACGCTGAGCCAGATGCTCAAATCGGAGGAGTAATACCGTGAGCCGAAGTAGCTTAGGCCGGTTTCCGAGTCGCGTTCTTTGGCGGAGAAGGTGAACATGGAGAGGACAGGGGTCAGGCACGGGGTACTTATGGGGCTATATGTCGGTGTTATTCTGCTCATTTGAGCGCGAAATTACAAAAAAATTCTATATGGTTTCGACCAACTTGCACTGATGTAGACAGCTACTATTTTTTCATCTCATTGACTGATTTCACTCTTTTTGTACATACAGAATCATCTTTCCAAATAATTTCAGTTCGGGTATAGCATGAAAATTGTTGAAGAAATAGTATTGCCTGCTCATTGCCCTGATTGGCAGCTTTATACGCATATCTAAAACATTTCTTCATTGATTTTTTGCACCCTTCACCGTTAAGATAATACGAGATTAACATCACCATGGCTGTCGTGTCTCCACAATCAGCCGCTTTTTTTATATAAACAAAAGATTTATGTTTAGAAGCTGGCACTCCATAGCCATGAGAATAGCAGATCCCCATTTTTCGTAACGATGCTATATTTCCTAAAGATGCAGCTTTATTGTATAGATAAAAAGCTTTGTCATAAGACTGTGTTCTGGCATCACTTCCGTAATAATATTTTTCTGCCTCCAAATATATCCAGTATGCTTGACCTGCACACGTTCCGAAAAGTCCTGTGATTATTAGTAGAATGAGATGTTTTTTCATCATAGGATTCAATAAATTTTCTTTTTACAAATTTCAAAAGGTGTCCATTGAAAAGAATTTGGCATATATGGTTTTCCTTTTCGATTGAGCATTGAAACAAAATATGTAGAATTGTCGGGATTCCTAAAAGTATAACCTGTTCGGTAGGGCAACCCCATCTCTTCCCGCATACAGTTTTCTCTATAAACAGCTCTCCATTCCGAACGACTTCCTTTGTTTGGACATAAATCCCTCAATCCTTTTATGTTTTTTGCGTTGTCATAAACATGTGAGAATTCGTGCCCCAAATCGGCAGTGCTGTTTTTTTGTTCTCCAGCAGTTGTTTCAATATTAGTTCCTTCGGAATTCCAACGAATAGTCTGACTAACAAATTCGCCTGATTCGAAATCTAAAGTTAGGTTATCACAAGTACTTTGGGAACCACTTTCGATTATCACGTCTTTATTATCAGAACCTTCAAAAAAGCTAATCAATCTGTTTCCTGTTTTTGTCCCTTTTAGTTTATCAATAGCATTTCCCGCTTTTGATAAAAAAGAGTCAGATTCAGGTGTGTATATATTTCCTTCTTTTGTGTAAAAATTACCATTGTTGTATTTATATCTAACACCATCGTCTCCAACAATCCAAATCTCTTCCCCATTCAGATCTACAATCTTCACTGGGTTATCCGCACAATACACATACGGACTCAAAGAAGGATATTTTGAGGCCTGTGGATCGACACTCAACCAGATGCTCAAATCGCTGCTGTAATAGCGTGACCCAAAGTAAGAATAGCCGGTTTCCGTGTCGCGTTCTTTTGCGGAGAAGGTGAACGTCCAGCGGACAGGGGGCAGGGGACAGGGAACAGTGGAAGGATGGGGAAGGGAAATGCAGGCCGTAGGTCTGCCGGGCTCGGTAGCCAAGGCGGCACACGGGCACATACGCACGCCGTAGGTGTGCGGGCAGTTTGTGCGTGTCTGCGAGATATGCGGGCTATATGTGTGGATGGCGGACATAGGATTTCGATGGGGCAAACGAAAAATCACCAAATATCACTTTTAATTGATTATTGATTGATGAATTGTTTTTTTTCTTAGTTTTTTGACATACATTAATCCGTTTAAGTCCTCAGTACAAACAGGAGGACCATCAAGGACATCAGAGGAAAAATAACGTACTTTCACCCCATTGACATCAAAAGTAACATCGTACAACACCTCACTGCATCCAATTTTGCCAGAATAATTCGTGAGTTTTCGTAAAGTGAAATAATACACGTGACCTACAACAATGTCATTCTTGTTTTTGTGTCTTGACTTTATTGTTTTTGGAGAAACCACTGTGTAGTGGAATATTTTCGTAGAATCAATCACCTCGATTGCATAATAGGTATCACATTCCCGGATTTTGTGAACCCAAAAGGGTTTCAAGCTATCGAAGTTGGAAGATTCTTTTGCCAACAGCGCATAATGTTGATTCATCCAGGACATGATCCAACGTTCTTTCTCCGCATAAGACATTGAATCTTTCCATTCATAGATGCTATCTGGTTGGTGGAAATCTGTATCGTTTTGTGCCTTTACTCCTATTGCAAAACAACAAGCTAATGTATAAATAACAAAAAAACGTTTCATGTTAAATGAATTTAGTGATGAAACCATGATGCTCCAATCGTAAAGGGTTGTGGCGTTGCAGCTGCATGAGCCTTCTTCTGTATGTCGGAATTAATCACGCCATTTTCATTGCGACCTGGAACATTTGTGTCTGATGAAATGAGACCTCCCTTAAATGATTCTGTTATCTCATGATTGATTAACTGACCCCAATCCTTCTCTTTATAAAGCCTTTTCATCTCACCAACACTGAGGCATTGCAATGTGTGAACTTTTGCAATGTTTTCTTTTGTTTGTGTTCCACTACTGTAGGAAATAGAATTTCCGAGAAAAGCCCCTGCCCCTTCTATCTCTAAATCATCACCTGCTGATGTTTGGTACCCGGTTTTTCGCCCATCTACCAGTAGAAGATTCACATCTATTTTAGTGTCCGCTAAAGCTTCCGCAAACGCTATTTCATCTTCAGTTTGCGCAGTGCCCTTGATGATTATCAATTTGTCTGGATTTTCCTTATCATAGCCAACAGTTATGTTGTCAAAATGCGCGTTTAGACTCTTAATTATTGTGTACTTGTTTTCACTACTTCCAAAAACAGATACCTCCTCCCCATTCGGGTCCACCAGCTTCACCGGGTTATCCGCACAGTAAACATACGGACTCAGGGAGGGATATTTCGAGGCCTGTGGATCCACGCTGAGCCAGATGCTCAAATCGGAGGAGTAATACCTTGCTCCAAAGTAGCTTAAACCGGTTTCCGCGTCGCGTTCTTTTGCGGAGAAGGTGAACATCTCCGCAAGGGTGCGGGAAGACGAGGAACTGGTATATGTAATGCGCTGATTCATATCGGATTATTCGGTGGGCAAAGATAATGTTTTTTTCAACAACACCCAAACCCCAAATCTCAATATATTTCCCATCTTCGCACGCTCGTGCCATTGTGCGGCATGCACGTTCACGTCATCTGCGCACACGCAACCCGTGCCGCGCCCACATACGCACGCGCCGTCCATCACCGGGGATTGTCATCCCCGGCTACAGATATGCATCCCCTGATGGGGATTTTGGAGACACACATCGTAACGCCCATTGCTACCGAGCTTCTTTCCCTGCGGGACTTGGAGGTCGTGAGGTGACGTTGTTTTACAGATTTGTATTCCCTGACGGGGACTTTGGAGACACGGCGAATTCATCGTTTACGAAATCCAATCATGAATAAAAGCCCGTTGAGAAATCACCCCCCTTGGTTCCGCTGAATCCCGTCAGGGATTCCATCTCGGTAGCATGAGGATGCCGCCCGCACATCCCCCCCGCGGCGCGGAAGAGGCTTGCCACAGAGCATTAAGCCCTCACGCCGCGGAAATGACGACCTGCAGCCATGGGGGAAAATGCCATTGCCCATACCCAACGTGAAATAGAACGGGTGATTTGCAATTATTTTGTAATTTCGCGGCGG
>JAFZKY010000030.1 GCA_017551725.1 Bacteroidales bacterium | reverse complement strand
GAAGCTCATCGAGAGCAACACCACCATCCCGACCAAGAAGACGGAGACGTTCACCACAGCCGTTGATAACCAGACCTCTGTGGAAATCCACGTGCTGCAAGGCGAGCGCCCGATGGCAGCCCAGAACAAGAGCATCGGCCGCTTCCACCTGGACGGCATCCCGGCAGCGCAACGCGGCGTGCCGCAAATCGAAGTCACCTTCGACATCGACACCAACGGCATCCTCAGCGTTACAGCCAAGGACAAAGCCTCCGGCAAGGAGCAGAAAATCCGTATCGAAGCCTCTTCCGGCCTGAGCGATGACGAAATCAAGCGCATGAAGGCCGAGGCCGAGGCCAATGCCGACGCCGACAAGAAGGCCAAGGAGGAAATCGACAAACTGAACGCCGCCGACAGCCTGGTGTTCCAGACCGAGAAGCAACTCAAGGAGTTCGGCGACAAGGTACCCGCTGACGACAAGGCCAAGATCGAGGCTGCGGCAGCCAAGCTGAGAACCGCACACGACAACAAGGACTTCGCCGGCATTGACGCCGCAACGGCTGAGTTGCAGGGCGCATGGCAGGCCGCTTCCGCCAAAATGTACCAGCAGGGCGGTGCCCAGCAACCCGGTGCCGACTTCAACGCTGGCGGCTTCAACCAGCAAGCCGGTCAGCAGGGTCCGCAGGGCGGTGCCCACAACGGCGGCAACGACCCCGAGGTCCAAGACGTCGATTTCGAGGAAATCCATTAGACATCACACGGTAGAGACGCAAGGCATTGCGTCTCTACAAAATAACATCCAACGGGTGCTGAAACCAATCGGCACCCGTTTTTTATTTTCACAACAACAATAAATGGGCGACCGGAAAAAACGTATATTTGCAAATCGTTAGCGCAACCATTGCGGTTGCCACACCCAAACATCTTATCACAATGAGAAAAAGATTTTTATTCCTGCTGGCCTGGTTATCCTCCCTGATTGTTTTCGGACAAAATCCTCAGCCGCCCCGCGTGCTCAGTCTCATCCCCGACGACTGCTATCAACTCCAATTGATCAACTGGAGCGAGTTATCAAACGACTTTAAATTGGCAGCCTTGGATAAGGACAAGATTCTGAACCCATTATACAAAGAGAAAAAAATCATTAAGAGTTTTGTACGCAGCTGGATACAAATGGATGACAAGTCTGGGATTGACTTCTCGACAACAGCCGCATTCATCAACAAAAACTGCCTAATTGTACCACTCTCCAACGAAAAGAACTTTGAGAAAACGGTTCGCAAAGTAGGCGATGTAAACCCTTTTAAGACCATATCCGGCAACGCCCAGCATCTGTTACGATTCACCAACGACGCCTCAGGGTCGATAGCTATCCTGTGTACCCAAGACATGGCCTGCATATACTTGTCGGAATCCGAGGATGACGATGCTGAAAAAGAGGCCAGCATCCGCAACCTACAACAAACCCTTGTGCACACTTGGGATAAGATGCAGAAATCAACCTTTCCCACCAGCGAAGTAGGAAAGTTTTTCATCCAACGGGGCATGCTCTCCTATGTGGCCTACAACGCCCAACACCCCGACCTGAAAATGCTGAGCGGCATCATCAAGAAACAGAACACGTCCCTTTCCTCCAATCTGGACAAGCTGAACGTGCTCATGTTCAGCACAGGCGACATTGACAACAAACGGTTTGGGAGCAAAACAGAGTTATACAAGTCCACACCAAACGGGTTGGAACCCATTTCCATGAAAAATCTCTCTCCCGAGGGAACTGTCCCTCTGCTGCCATACGTGCTGGAGAATCCGATTGCCGTCATCTCATGCAATGTGGTTGGTCTCGGCGATTCGCTCGCACCGTATCTCTCCTCCCATCCGGATTTCCAGGCATTGGCCCCGCTGCTCAACCATCCTTTCATAGGCTCCATACATTCGGAGAAGGGAACCCTGCTTTGCACCACCATTGATGATCCCAAGAGGGTGAAACCGGCGCTGGAACAATATGTAGTCCTCCGCAACCAAGCGCTGGATTCTGTCTTTAAGGCCAGTCGGTCAAAAGATACTGCTTCTGTTGAAGTGGCCGCCGAGGAAGGGTCCGGAGATGACGAATATGATATCGAAGAGGCACCTTACGAGCCCTCACCTGAGGATTCGTTAGTAAACCACAAGCATCTCGCACTCACCCATACGGACGGGTATGACCTCTACACGCTCACCACCTACAAGAAGAATTTGGATTACGAAACCTTCACATGGGTATATGGCTATGACACAACATGTTTTATTATGACAAAAGACAACCTACTGTTTCTCTTCGGTGAAGCTGAGATTATGCAAAGCATCCTTAATCCTACTAAATCCTCGCCAGCGGGCATCCGCACGCAAGACCCACTGTACGCCCGCGTGTACCTGAACACCCTCTTTCGTGAAATAGGGGAAGAAGACATCCTACCTCTGCGTGACATGACCATCCAAACCAATGACAACAAGATCGTTATGGATGTAACCGCCACGGATGGACTAAAACACAGCCTCCCATACGAATTGGTGAAAGCTATTATGGAGCAGGTCAGCAGTTTTCGCAAAGCGACGAAGAACTTCAAGTTTTAACATAACACAATTGATCATACAAGACAATGGCCGACAATTACTTGGAAAACAAATTCGAAGAGCTGCGGGATCGGGCTAAACGTCCTGCTCCACGCAAAGCAAACACCCTTGACACCCTGTTGGCTCGCAACCGCAGCTACCGGGGATATGACAAGAAAGTGGTGGTAGGCATGTCCACGTTGGAGAAGATCGTGGCAGTGAACACCAAGATTCCCTCCGCGCGCAACCAGCAGGTGCTGCGCTTCAAGCTCGTCACCCGCGACAGCGGAGCCGACAACGTACTGGCCAACATCAAGATGGGCGGAGCCCTGCCGGAGCTGCACCTGCCTTTCGAGGGCACCGAGCCCGAGGCGTACATCATCGTGTGCAGCACCGAGCCCGAAAGCAAACTCGTGGACATCGATCTGGGCATCGCCGCCCAGAGTATGCTGCTGAAAGCGGTGGACCTGGGATTAAACGGTCTGATGATTGGAGCTTTCAACAAAAGTGCCATCACGGAGGCGTTTGCGCTCAAATACGAGCCCTTGCTCATCCTCGCCATCGGCAAAGGGGCGGAAACCATCCGGCTAACTGAGATTCGGGAAGGGGAAAGCCACCGCTATTACCGCGAGAACGACGTTCATTACGTGCCCAAAGTAGCTCTGGCCGACCTGTTGCTGTAAGCATCCCGCCATATCGGCAAAATTATTACCTTTGCCGCCCCAAAACTGAAACCCACGAACATCATGCTACGAGAGAAAACCGTCTTCGGACCCATACACAGCCGCCGTCTGGGCAGCTCATTAGGCATCAACCTGCTGCCGGAAAACGGCAAAATCTGCACCTTCGACTGCATCTACTGCGAATGTGGGTGGAACAAGGACGGTCGCGACGACACCGTGCTGCCCACCGCCGAAAAGGTGCGCAACGACCTGGAAGCCATGTTGAAACGGCTGGCGCATGAGGGCACGCCCGTAGATTCCATCACCTTCTCCGGCGACGGGGAGCCGACCTTGAATCCCGAATTCCCGCAGATTATCGACGACACGCTGCGCCTGCGCGACCAATACTACCCTAACGCCAAGGTCTCCGTACTGTCGAATGCCACGCGCGTACACCGTCCGGAAATCCTGGCTGCCCTCAAACGCGTGGACAACCCCATCATGAAAATCGACGCGCCCACCAACGAGCTCGCCGAACGGATCAACCATCCCGCGCCGGGCTATGACGTGGCCGCCGTGGTGGAGGCCCTGCGCGGCTTCGACGGAAATTTTGTTCTACAAACCATGTTCCTGAAAAGCAACGACTTCGACTCATCATCCCCAGAAGTGCTGAGCGGCTGGATGGACATCGTGCGCACCCTGAAGCCACGCGAGGTCATGGTCTATACCATCGACCGTCCCACGCCGGCGGAGGGGTTACAGAAATTCACCGTGGAGGAGATGCGCGCCCTGCTGGAGCCCCTGTTCGCAGAGGGCTTCACTATTCAAATCAAAGGGTAACAGGAAGTTTTCTCACTCCAGATTGGTGAGCACATGCAACGCGTTGGGCAGCATGTCAATCTCGTACTTGCCCAGTGGAAGCAGTTCGCCCTCCACCTCGCCGCGCACAGGTGGATCAGCGGTGATGGTCAAACGGCTGGTGCGGAAAGATTTCACCTTCTTGATTTTCTGTATGTGCGAGCCGTCGGACAGGTTTTTCACATTGGCAATCACCGTCAAGGGGCTGACGTCTGGAATGGCCACCACCTCAAACATGCCGTCGTCGGCCACGGACTGCGGGGCTTGGCACATGCCGCCGCCGTTGTATTTGCCGATAGCCGCCACCATCAGGAAAGTACTGTCATTATAGGTGAAATCCGGCGATGAGATCGTAAGTTTCTGACTTTCATACTTAAACAGCATCCTGGCCAGACTAAGCATATAGACGGAAATGCCCAGAAAATGAGGCTTGTTGTATGTGACATCGTAAATCACCTCGGCATCGAAGCAGAAGCCGGCGATATTGATAAAAAAGCGCTCGAAGGGTTCCGCATCGCCGCTGTGACAGCGCACCCTGCCAATGTCGTGCGACAGGAAGCGGCCCTGCTCCAGCACTTGGATGCTCTGAAAGACATCCTGCGGGAAGTCGTGTGCACGGGCCCAGTCGTTGCCGCGCCCGTGGGGGAGCACAGCGAGCCACACCTCGCGGGTGTCCACCCCGGAGGTGAAGATGCCGTTCACCACCTCGTTGATGGTGCCGTCGCCGCCGATGACAATCAGATGGCGGTGACCCTGTTGGCACAGTTCACGGGCCGTTTCCATGCCCTTCCCAGTGGCGTCGGCGCGATGCAGTTCGTGGCGAATGCCGGATTCGTCCAGCTTATCGGAGATGTTTTGCCAGGAGTCGAAACATTTCTTCTCACAAGCGTTAGGATTGATGATGACATGCCATACAAAATCCCTAACAGACAGAGTTTCAAGAGTCATTGGCTATATTTTAGAATAGAAGAAGGCCGCCTTTCAGCAGCCTTCTCCTTATGTTTAATCAGATTGTTATTGTTTCACCACCTTTTGGATGGTCATACCCTTTTCGGTCATTATCTTCAGGGTATAGATTCCGTTGGCGAGACCTGTGAGGGAGACAATGTGGTTGTCGCCCTTCAGAACGCGCACCAGCTGACCCTCAATATTATAGACCAGAATTTCGCTGATTGCATCAGACGTGTTCACATTCAGGACATCCGATGTGGGGTTGGGGAAAAGCGAGATAGACCGGGCGTCATGTTCCTCCACATCCGTACCGTCCACGATGCGGACATTGTCAACCCAGATAAGGTTGCCGTTTCCGCTGACAAAACGGAATCTCAACGCCACCTGTCCCGGATTGGAAACATTTGAGAGGTCCACCACCTCCGTACGCCAATGAGATGCGGAAGGCACATACGCCTGCGAACTCGCATAGCCGGACACTGTGGCCAGATCCGGATCCGTCACATTGTACAACGTGGTCCATGACGAACCACAATTGCCGGACACCTGGACCTGCAGTTTGTCTTTCTTGGTCGAAGTTCTTTGCTTGTGGGCCAGATCGAATTTCAACACCGGATGTGCCAAACCGGAAACATCCACGATAGGAGCATAGAGCGCTGCCACTTCTCCTGAGGAATAATTGGGCGTGTAATAATACACTGCACCTTGATATACAGACAAATCCCCATCCGGATTAAACCACGGGAATTCTATACCTGAAGCGAAATCCTCGTCCAAATCCCCTGTCTGAACATCTGCAGAGACATTGAAAGTAAATGACCGCGTATTGTTTGTTGCATCCGACTCCGCCATACCGTTCGTCTTGGTCAGCTCTACCGTATAAGTATGGCTTCCATGTGTGGATGTCGTTATCTGCGGCATAGACACTTTAACATTCTGATATCGGCTCAAATTGCCCGTCCAGTTGTAGGTGCTGGTCTGACCGTCAAACGTGATGGTGAACTCAGCGGAGGTGATGTCATTCTGACCCACATTATGAAGCACAACCTTGGGTGTCGCAGTTGCCGTACAAAGATACGCGTCATTGATGCCGCCTATTTCATTATAAACACTAAACTGTGCCAATGCGCCATTAACCGCCACAGACTCATCATATTGAGGACAGAAGTATGCTTTCGCATTGTACAACACTTCCGCTGTCCGTTGACCGATCTCATACACAATGCGCGTGGGGCATACCATATACACCGTAGGGAAATAGGTGATATTGTAAGCACTTACCGACGCAGCTGTATTCGGACTCATTTTGGTGGGGAAAATCGGATATTCAACCCCATTAAGCCAATTGCCCTGTGAGGCGTATCCACCTGCATCCGCACCCGTACCACTCAAAGCAGCATAGTTGCCGTCATCGCCCTCAATGCCCATCGTCATGATATCATTGGTTCCACTCGGGCCATGGGCAGCATAAAGATCTTCAAAAGCACCTGAAGTATGGTACGACCAACATGGACCGCACCATGTTGCAAAGAAATCCAAATAGACCGTTTTACCCGAATCGGTATATTGGTAAAGCGTATAAGGATTGTTTGACAAAATCTGACCTGATGTTTTGTCAATTTCATAAAGCGTGAAATCGGTGGCGTATGAGGCATCGGTCAACACGCTTTGGGCGACGGCCAACAAGCCGGTCAAGCAAAACAATGCTAAAAGGTAAATCTTTTTCATATCTTATGATTTTGATGAATGATTAAATTTCTGCTGCAAAAATACAAATATAATAAATACGAATATCCAGATGGATTATTTTTTCACAACAAGGAAAGTGCTTTCTCCGAGGCGGCCTGCTCGGCCATCTTCACCGAACGGCCCAATCCCTCGGCACACACCTCTCCATCCATTTTCAACACGACCTTGTACGGTGCGTTGCGGTCACTGCCCTGCGAAACGGTCTCGAACTGGATTTTATGACGATTATGCTGCGCCCAGATCAGAATCCGGCTCTTGTAATCATCATCATCCTTGAAAATCTGGTCAATGTCGAGATGGGTGCAGAAGATGTTGTTGACAATGATCTTATAGGTCTTGCGAAAGCCCTGGTCCAGATAGATGGCGCCCACCACCGCCTCGAAGGCATTGCCGTCGGCGGAGACGGAATTGTCGCATCCACAGGTGTTGAGCAGATCGTGGAGGCCGAGTTTCCTCGACAGCGTGTTCAGCCGCGCACGGTTGACCAGCTTGGAGCGCATCCGCGTGAGCACGCCCTCCGCCTCCAACGGATATTTGTGATAGAGAAAATCAGCCACCACAGAGCCCAGAATGGCGTCGCCGAGATATTCGAGGCGCTCGTTGTTGAGTTTGCCGCACACCGAATCACGCACCGATGCCGACTTGTGTGTCAGGGCAATGCGATACGGGTCCAGATGGCGGATATGGAAGCCAAAAATGTTCTTAAAATAGCATCGTATCTCCTTGTCGGTCCTGTTCATCACGGTTGGAAGCGCTTGTACAACAGGGTGACATTATGGCCGCCGAAGCCGAAGGAGTTGGAGATGGCCACATCGACCACCTTCTCCACCGTCGTGTTGGCGGCGTAGTTCCAGTCTTGGGGCAATACAGGATCCAGATGCTGCAGGTTGATGGTGGGGTGTACGATGCTGTCGCGCATCGACATCAGGATGGCAATGCTTTCCACCGCCGGGCCGGCACCGAGCAGGTGTCCGATCATGGATTTGGTGGAGTTCATCACCATCTTTTTGGTATGGTCGCCGAAGAGGGTCTGGATAGCGCGGCACTCGGCCACGTCGCCGAGCTGGGTGGAGGTGCCGTGCATGTTGATATAGTCCACATCGAGCGGCGACAGGCCGGCATCCTCAAGGGCGTTGTGCATGGAGCGCACGGCCCCGCCGCCGTTCGGGTCGGGAGCGGTAGCATTGGATGCATCAGCCGACATGCCCACGCCAGCGAGCTCGGCATAGATCTTGGCTCCGCGGGCCAAGGCGTGTTCCATCTCCTCTAGGATCAGGATACCCGAGCCCTCTCCCATCACAAAGCCGTCACGGTCCTTGTCGAAGGGACGGGAGGCGTGCTGCGGGTCGTCGTTGCGCACGGAGAGCGCGCGCATGGCGTCAAAGCCGCCGACGGCCGCCTCCACGATGGCCGCCTCCGTGCCGCCCGACACGATCACGTCGGCCTTGCCGAGGCGTATGAGGTTCATGGCATCGCCGATAGCGTTGCCCGCCGAGGCACAGGCCGCCGAGGTCACATAGTTGGGCCCCCGGAAACCATAACGCAACGAGATGTAACCGGAAACCATGTCGGCAAGCACTTTCAAAAGCAGGTAGGGGCTGAATCTTGGGGTTCGCCCGTTCTCCACGAAGACGTTGGCCGTCTCCATCATGGCGGTGAAGCCGCCCACGCCGGTGCCGATGATGACGCCCACACGGTCCTTGTCCAGACGTTCCACATCCAGTCCGGAATCCGCCAGGGCTTCCATGGTGGAGACCATGGCATATTGCGCACAGGGGTCCATGCGCTGGGCCTCCTTGCGCGGCATATAGTTGTCAACGTCAAAGCCCTTCAGCTCGCAAGCGAAGCGGGTTTTGAACTTCTCAGGGTCAAAATGGGTAATGGGACCCGCACCCGACACGCCCTGCAACAGGGCACGCCAATACGACCCCACGCCGAGACCAATCGGCGTTAAAGCACCCAAACCTGTAACGACAACTCGTTTGAGTTCCATCAAACAAATGAAACGGTAGTAGAGAGTGTTTCGATATTATTTGATATGGCCTTGAATATAGGCGACTGCGTCACCCACCGTCTGGATCTTTTCAGCATCCTCATCGGGGATGGAAACGCCGAACACGTTCTCAAATTCCATAATCAGCTCCACGGTATCCAGGGAATCGGCACCGAGGTCGTTGGTGAAACTCTTCTCCGGCATAACGTCGGCAGCATCAACGCTGAGCTTTTCTGCAATTATGGATTGTACCTTTTCTAAAATTTCTACTTCTGTCATAAGAATGAGTTTTTAAAATCGGCGGCAAAAATACAAAAAATATAAATACCGCAACGCTCCTGATTTTTTTCCACCACACTCCCATCCTTCCTTGCCATCCTGCACACCACACATCCCGATCCATTTTTCGGCACCGAGTTCCTTTTTTCTTCCAAAATAGAAATACTCATATAACAACATATCGCCCTTTTGCCAGTAAAATCCATCCCGTTTTTTTGCTTATTGTAAAATTATTTTGTTGATTTATAGATTATTATAATAAAACACAAAGAAAAACAGGTTACAGAAGATGTGGGATATAAAAAAAAGACTATTTTTGCGGCCTCAAAACAAGAGAGTTCTTTGATAGAAAATCGTAGTGCCGATATAGCTCAGTTGGTAGAGCAGCTGATTTGTAATCAGCCGGTCGTGGGTTCAAGTCCCTCTATCGGCTCTTTACGGCACTTGAGAAATAGGATGGGAGAGTTCCAGAGCGGTCAAATGGGACAGACTGTAAATCTGCTGGCTAAGCCTTCGGAGGTTCGAATCCTTCCTCTCCCACTTTTTTCACCCGCGGAAGTAGCTCATTTGGTAGAGCGACAGCCTTCCAAGCTGTAGGTGGCGGGTTCGAGCCCCGTTTTCCGCTCACATTTTCCATATCATTTCATTATAATTTATTTCACATTGTTTTGCTCTAGATGCGCCATGAAGGCGCATCGATTGTTTTATCATGTCCCGTGCCGGCTGTTTTTTTCGTATCTTTGCCGCCTCTTACACAAGTCATAGCAACAATGGATTCCACATACATTCTGGATCAAATCAGAGACAAGCGCATCGTCATCCTCGGATTCGGGCGGGAGGGCATCTCCACCTACCGGTTCATCCGCCGCCACTTCCCGGACATGCCGCTCACCGTGGCCGACCGCAGCGAGGCCTTGAAGACCGATGACCTGGACGACCCGCACCTGACGGTTGTCAAGGGGGAGAACTACGACCAAGGGCTGAACGATTACGACCTGATCTTCAAGACCCCGGGTATCAGTTTCAATCACGTCAACTATTGGATCGAGACGGAGAAGATCACCTCGCAGACGAACCTCTTCCTGGAGGCTTTCCACAAGCAGGTGGTGGGCGTCACCGGCACCAAGGGCAAGAGCACCACCTCCTCGCTCATCTACCACATCCTGAAGACGGCGGGCCGCGACACCATCCTGGCGGGCAACATCGGCACCCCCTTCTTCGACATCATCGAGCAAATGACGCCCAAGACCATCGTGGTGGCCGAGCTGTCGGCGCACCAGCTGGAGTTCGTACGCCGCTCGCCCGACTACGCCGTGCTGCTCAACCTCTACCAGGAGCACCTCGACCATTTCAACTCCTTCAACACCTACCAGATCGCCAAGCTGAACATCACCCGTTTTCAGGACGACCGTCAGTTTTTGGTCTATAACGGCGACGACGAGCACATCCCGGGCCTCATCAAGTCGTACCACCTGAACCGCGACCGCGTCATCTTCGGCACCGAGCCGCAGGAGGGACCGTACGCCTGCTGCCGCGACCGGAAAATCCACTTCGCCATCTCCGGCCATGTGGAGGACGAGTACGACCTGTCGGACTACTACAACCTGCCGGGCACGCACAACTACTACAACATCATGGCGGCCATGGCGGTGTGCCGGCATCTGAAAGTGTCGCACGAGGACATCGAGCGGGGACTGCGCAGCTTCCGGGGACTGCCCAACAGAATCGAATATGTGGGGCGTTTCCAAGGGGTGGAATTTTACAACGACAGCATCTCCACCATCCCGGAGGCCACCATCGCCGCCCTGAAGGCGTTGAAAAAGGTAGATACACTCATCCTCGGCGGCTTCGACCGGGGCATCGAATACAATATATTATATGAATACCTGCATGAGAACCCCGTGTCGAACATCGCCTTCACCGGTCCTGCGGGCGCGCGCATGATGCAAGAATGGCGGCAACAATATCCGCTGCCGGAAAACGTTATCCACGAGCAGGATTTCCGCCAAATCGTGGCCTTCGCCTTTGGGCATACCGAGGAGGGACGCATGGTGCTGCTCTCGCCCGCCGCCGCCAGCTACGACCAGTTCAAGAACTTCGAGGAACGCGGGCGCATCTTCAAAAACCTTATTGTCGAATACAATCAAAAACAGACACATGAATAGAATCATCCTTTTCCTATCCGCCACGCTCCTGCTGCTGGGAGCCTGCCAATGGAACGGCAACCGCCCAAAAGACGCCGACGAGAACATCACCGAAACCACCGAAAACACGGGCAACCCTTACGTGTCCGACAACCAGGCCGAAGAGACACCCGCGTTGGAAGAAGACCTCTCCGGCAATGTCATCGCGCTGAGTGCCGACGATTTCGTGAAGCGCATCACCGACATCGACAATCCGCAGGGATTCCGCTACAAGGGCCACACGCCCTGCGTGGTGGACTTCTACGCCGACTGGTGCCGGCCCTGCATGAGCATCAAGCCCATGATGGAGAAGATGGCGAAGAAATACAAGGGGCAGCTCATCATCTACAAAATCAATGTGGACCGCGCCCAGGATGTGTGCGCCGCCTTCGGCATCCAGAACATCCCGACGCTGTTGTTCTTCAACACCACCGACCAGCCCCGTAAGATGGTCGGGGCACCGTCTGAGACGGAAATGGAAAACGCCATCCGTGACTTCTTAAATTAGCCATCCTTGAAGAGACTCTGCGCCATCATCGGGTTATGCTGCTGCCTCATCGGACTGGATGCGCAGATACCGTGCGACTCCATCGGCTCGCAGTTCCGTCAATGGAATGCGCGCCTGGACAAGCTCAACACCGAGGACCCTGAGATCATCACGCTGCACTACTATTTCCTGCAGGACATCCGGAAGGAGATGGACCGTTTCCGAAGCACCACCCTACCCCATCTGGTCAAATGCCTCCAAACCGACTACTACCTGACGCGCTCGCAGTTCAACCGCATCGCCTACAAGTCGGACCGGCTGAACGAGATCCTGTCAGAGCGCAAGAAGGTGGTGGACCATCTGTTCTACCTGCGGGCGCAGGAGGAGATGGCCTTTTCCGACACGTCTGCCGCCCTTTACAACCTGGACCGTGCCTTGCAGTTCAACAAATACAACCCTGACGCGCTGTTGCTCAAAGCCCAGCTACGTCTCCGGCAGAGCCGTTACAAGGAGAGTGTCGATCTCATACACCTGCTCTACACAAAATCGGAGCTAAACGACGAGCAGGAGAAGGCCGTCTCGGACTTCTCACTCCAGCTATACGACAAGCTGTACAGCATCGGCAACGCATACATCCAATCGGGGCGGTCGGCCGACGCGCTGGAGGTGTTCCTGGCCCTGGAGCAGTTCTGCAGCAACATGCCGTCGGGCTACTGCAACGACGACTACTACCACGGCATCCTGCTCTCGCGCGAGGGCGTGTACGAGTCGTACCTTGCCATCGCCCGCGAGGCCGAGCGGCGCCACAACATGGAGATGGCCCGGAAGTTCTACCAATATGCCGACGAGTACCGCAAGAACAACCAGCGGAAAGAGGAGTAGGACTTTGGACTATGAACTTTGACAATGAACTTAGGGGATTAGAGTTGAGAAGTTAAGAAACTAAGAATTTTTTGCCATTATTTCGTATCTTTGCGGCTGGAATGCTTTTCAGCACCATCCATCTTTATTGTATAAAAATTAAACCCCGAACAATATTCAAAATCGGTACCCCGTTTATGAAAAGCCCCAAAAAACTATAACATGAAAAAGACACACTTTTTTCTCCCCCTTTTATTTTTCTGCATCATGAACAACAGTTTTGCACAACAGACGCCCGCTGAAATCAAAAAAGCACTGAGTGACTATGAGCTGATGCTCCAGCGCGATGACAACGGCTACGAGCAAGTATATCGGGCAATCGGGCAACAAATCCAACAGCAGGAGAACCATCCCGCCAGCCGCGCCGTATGGCACAGCTGCATGGCCAGCCTGCTCACCCGTTACTACCTCAACAACAGCTACCGCATACTGGACCGCACCCCGATTGAGGGCGAGCTACCGAACGACCTCAACGTATGGGATTTGCAAACGATAGTGAAGCAGATTGTATTCCACTACCAGCAGTCGCTCCGCGATGCGGACCTGCTGATACAGATTCCCCTGAAAGACTATGCGGCGATACTGGACATGCCGCCCACAGAGCCGTACCGTCCCACCCTGTACGACCTGCTGGCAAACCGCGCACTGGATTTCCTGTCCAACCGCATCAAGGAGATGCCCATCCCCGTCACGCCGTTCGATGTCAACAACGGGAAATACTGGTCCGAGAACGAGGTGTTCACCAACATGCTGATCAACTCGCCGGACGAATACTCCTTCTCCTATCTTTCCCTGAAAATCATGCAGGAGCTCACGCGGCTGCACCTGCACGACGCGGAACCGTACGCCCTATTGGATGTCACCCTGCGCCGCTATGAATATCTGTCGGACATTTCTAATCTGGAAAATGAGCAGGAAACCTTGTTGAAAGAGCTCCTGAAATTAGAACAACGCTACCGTTACCAGAAAGGGTACGAGATGATTGCCTACAAACTGGGTGAATATTATCAAAACAGAGCGAAATCCTACGACAAAGACCAGCATCCGGAGTACCGCACCGACCTCATCACGGCTGTGGAATGGTATCAAAAAGTGCTGACGGTGGCCCCGAAATCCATCGAGGGGAACAACGCCCAGATTGCCCTTGATTATATTCAGGCAAGCTCTGTGGCCTTCTCGATGATGAGCACGCTGCCGGCCAACCGTCCCAATCTCATCAATTTCAACTACAAAAACAGCAACAAAATCTACCTGCGCGTGATCCCGATGACTTCGGACGAGTATCAAAGGACGCTGTCCACCGAACACCCGTTCCAGCTTCTGATCGCCCGGAAGTACACGTTCGAGACCACCATCACCGCGCCCGACGAGGGAGACTACCGCGAAAAACAGGGCAACTTCCTGCTGCCGGCCCTTAGCAAGGGCTCCTACGTGCTGCTGGCCTCCAACGGGCCCTTCGACAGCAGCAACCGCAAGGAATACACCCACACTTTCGTCCAAGTTACCGACCTTGACGCCACCTACCGATTCAATGCCAACCAATACGACTTTTTCGTCTTCGACCGGGTGACCGGGGAACCCATCAGCGGTGCCAACGTGTTGGTTAAATTTTATGAAGACTACTGGCAACGGCATCTTATCAGCCAGCAGAAGCTGAGCACCGACAAAGATGGACGATGCCATTACACTCTCCCGGAAAAACAGATCGGCTATTTGAATGCGGTTGTTTCCAAAAACGGGGAGACAATCACGCTTATCCAATGCCGACGCAGCAATTATATCAACGACTTGGGTTCCACCAAACGGACCACCTATATTTTCACCGACCGAAGCATTTACCGGCCCGGGCAAACCGTCTATTACAAGGGCATTGTCATGGAGGCGCACGATGTCGGGAATTTCACCTCCAAAATGGAGAACCGTGTGATGGCGGACGTGCAAGAAGAAGTCACCCTCAAGGATGCCAACCATCAAGTGCTGGAGCGTATTACCGTGACCACCAACGAATACGGTTCCTTCTCCGGCAGTTTTGTGCTGCCCACCTCCGGACTCACCGGCAGCTATTTGATTGATTGTAAGTATGGTGTCAAATACATCAGTGTAGAGGAGTACAAGCGCCCCACCTTTGAGGTGACGATAGAGCAGCCCAAGGAGCAGTTCAAGATCGACCAGGAGGTGGAAGTCGCAGGCAGTGTGAAAGCCTACGCCGGCTACGCGCTGGAGGGAGCCACGGTCAAGTACCGCGTGGTGCGCGAAGCCACCTTCCCCTGGTGGCGATGCTGGTGGTGGTCGCCCAGCAGTCCCACCCAGCAGATAGCCTCCGGCGAGGTGACTACAGATGCCGACGGCACCTTCCGCGTCCGCTTCACGGCCCTGCCCGACCTGGAGAACCAGCGGCACGATCCCCTCTACAATTTCAAGATCTCCGTTGACGTCTCTGACATCACCGGGGAGACCCATTCCGCCAACAGCAGCGTGCGCATCAGCAAGAAGGGACTTCTCATCAACGCAGACCTTCCGCGCCAGATAGCCACCACCGACAAGAACAGCTTCAGCGTGAAAACCACCAACCTGGCCGGCGAGCCACAGAAGAGCACGCTCCACTACACCATCGAGGCCTTGCAGACCCCATCCGAATACCGATACAGCTGCCCGGAACACGACTACTACCTCTCCGACTCCGTCGCCATGGCCAAAGCCCTACCCTATCTGGATTTACAAGGGGAACAACATCCTGAGAACTGGAAGGTTATAGGGACTGTCAGCAGCGGTGATTTTGAAGCCGATGGCAAAAACAACTTCGCCATCCCCAATATAGAAAACTTCAATGAAGGCACCTACAAAGTCACGTTCATCGCCCACGACCGCGACAACAACGAAATACGGGAGGTATCATATATCACTGTTTATCAGAATAACAGTAAAAAATCCGTCATCTACGACCCTCTCTGGATTCATCAGGACAAAAATGACATCAACGAGATGGGCCACACCATCCATGTCACGGTGGAGAGCTATCTGACCAACGCCCACGTGCTTTTCGAAATCATCTCCAACGAGCGCGTGATGGAATCCAAGTGGATAAAACTCAACCAGGGCAAGGCTTCGTTCACCTACAACCTCACAGAAAAAGACCTTGGCAACGTTGTCTTCCACGCCTTCACGGCACAGAACAACAGGCAATATGACGAAAACCTCACCGTTTATGTGCCCTACTCGCACAAGGACATCGACTTCGAATTCATCACCTTCCGCGACAAGACGTTGCCCGGAAGCAATGAGCAATACCAAATCCGCCTGAAAGACAAGAACGGCGACAAGGTGGCCGCCGAAATGCTCTGTTCCATGTATGATGCCTCCCTGGATGCTTTTGCCTCACCCAACGATTTCAAAAAGTATATTGTACAATGGAATAATTACACCTCATTCGAATATTCCTTGGATAGAAACACGGCACATTTTACAAACAACCACAGTATCTCTTTGGGCAAAAAATCCACATTGTCCCCCAAAGTCCGCGAATATCCCGAACTTATATTCCTCAACGACTGGTTCTATCCAAGGTATTCCGCCAGAGCAGCCGGTAGAGCGGTATCCAAAAGCAGATACGAAGGAGAAGTCGTCTTGAATATAGTAGAAGATGCTGTTGGTATGGAAGAAGCGGAAGCTCCTTTGGCTGCCACTTTTTCGTGGGATGGTGTTGACCTGGAAACAGGCGAAAGCATGAGCGAAAAAACGACCGCCCAAGAAGAGCCGCAGGAGCAGGGCGGCATCCGCACCAACTTCGCCGAGACGGCCTTCTTCTACCCGAACCTGCACACCGACAAAGAAGGTAACGTGCTCGTTTCCTTCACCATGCCCGAATCGCTGACTCGTTGGAAACTATTAGGTTTCGCCCACAACACGAACCTTATGACAGGCAGTTTCGAGAAATACGTCCAGACCTACAAGAAGCTGATGGTGGTGCCCAATGTGCCGCGTTTCCTGCGCGAAGGCGACATGCTGGTGCTGTCGGCCAAAGTGGTCAATCTGGACACCGTGACCCAATGCGGCAACATCACGCTCTCATTCCGAAACCCCTTCAATAACGCTGACATCCAGATTGTTGAGGGTGCAAATGCACAACCTTTCGAGGTAAAACCCGGCGCATCGCAGGAGGTGCGCTTCCGCGTGCGGGTGCCGCAGAATCTCGGAGCCGTCACCTGCCGCATCGAGGCCCGCAACCTGGAAAGTCCCGCCTTCACCGACGGCGAGGAGCGCACACTGCCCATCCTCACCAACCGCATCCTGATCACCGAGAGCCTGCCGCTGCACATCTCTGGCAAGGGCACCAAGACGTTCACCTTTGAGCGGCTGAAGAACAGCTTCTCGGCCAGTGCCAGCCCCACGCTCTCCACGCAGTCACTAACCTTGGAGTTCACCCCCAACCCGATATGGTACGCCATCCAAGCCATGCCATACCTGATGGAATATCCCTACGAGTGTAACGAGCAGATTTTCAGCCGTTACTACGCCAACACACTGGCCACCAACATCGTGAACAGCCACCCGCGCGTCAAGGAGGTCTTCGACGAGTGGCTCAATTCCACCCCGGACGCCTTCTGCTCGCAGCTGGAGAAGAATCAGGAGCTCAAGAGCGTTCTGCTGGAGGAGACCCCGTGGGTACTCGATGCCCAGAAGGAATCCTCGCGCAAGCAGAACGTGGCGCTGCTCTTCGACCTGCATCGCATGGCAAAAGAGGGCAAAAATGCCTGTAAGAAGCTGGAAGACAATCAGAATGGCGACGGTGGCTGGCCATGGTTTGCCGGCGGACAAAGCAGCAGCTACATCACCGAGCACATCATGGCCGGCATGGGACACCTGCAGGCACTCGACGTCAAGACGGACATGAAATCCGCCACCCTCAAAAAAGCCATCAGCTATATTGACAATCAGATGAACGACTACTACCAGCGCTGGCAGAAGAAAAACAACACCAGCTCCTGGGGCGACATACATTACCTCTATGCGCGCAGTTTCTTCCTGGACCAGAAAGTAAGCCCAGCCCACCTGGAGGCCTACAATTATAACTACAACAATATCAAGAAGAACTGGAAAAAACAGTCCATCTATATGCAGGGCATGATCGCACTCGTATGCCAGCGCAACGGCGACACGCAGACCGCCAAGGAGATCATCACCCACATCAAGTCGATGGCGCAGTATTCTGAAGAACTGGGCATGTTCTGGAAGAAGGCAGGCTACGGCTACTACTGGTACGAAGCGCCCATCGAGCGGCAGGCACTGCTCATCGAGGCCTTCAACGCCATCACCCCTCTCGACATGGAATCCATCGAGAAGATGCAGCTATGGCTGCTCAAACAGAAGCAGACGCAAAGCTGGCCCACCACCAAATCGACCACGGAGGCCATCTACGCTTTATTGCTCAGAAACAATGCGTTGGAGACATCCAACGGCGTGCGGCTGACGTTGGGCGACCAGTGGAGCTACACCGAAGGCGACGGCACCGAGCAGGCGCAGGCCGGCACCGGCTACATCAAGAAGAGCTGGAAAGGTGGCGACGTGACCGCCGATATGAGCACGCTGAAGATTGAGAAAGAGACCTCCGGACCCGCTTGGGGCGGCCTCTACTGGCAATATCTGGAAAACATCGACAAGCTGGACCACAGCCAGGACGCTGATTTCAGCATACAGAAGCAGTTGTACAAAGTGGAGGTTGGCGACCGCGGCGAGGTGCTCACCGCCATCACAGAGCAGTCGCCGCTGAAGGTGGGTGACAAGGTGCGCGTGCGAGTGGAGATCCGCACCGACCGCGACATGGAGTACGTGCATCTGAAGGACATGCGGGCGGCCTGCTTCGAGCCCACCAACGTGCTGTCGGGCCACCGCTATCAAGACGGTCTGCGGTACTATGAAGCCACAAAAGATGCCTCCACCAACTTCTTCATCGACTACCTGCCCAAGGGCACCTACGTGTTCGAATACACGCTGATGGCCACCATGACAGGCACTTACAGCAACGGTCTCACCACCATCCAGTGCATGTACGCACCCGAGTTCACCTCGCACAGCGAGGGCATACGCGTGACGGTGAAGTAGCGGAGGAGATTATCGAAAAGATGCTGATAGAAACACTCTAAAATGCAGGATAACACAACATTGAAAACCCGCACCATCCGACAGGTCTCCTTGCCGCAGGATGCGGCAAGGCTCTTGGAGGTTTTCGCTGCTGCCAGGGCCATAATGGTCGCTGACGGCAACAGGAGCCAGTGGAACGACAGCTATCCCTCGTTGGAGATTGTGCGGGCGGACATGGCGAAAGCGGGCGGTTACGTGATTGAGGAGGCCGGCAGCATTGTGGCCTACTTCGCGTTCCTGCCAAGTCCGGAGCCCACGTACGCCAGGATCTACGACGGCGAGTGGCTTGATGACACACAACCGTACCACGTCATCCACCGCATCGCGAGTTTCCCGGAGGCACACGGCATCTTCCAGGATATCATGGAGTTCTGCTTCGCGAGGGAGTGCAACATCCGCATCGACACGCACCGCGACAACCGCATCATGCAGCACAACATCCTGAAGCACGGGTTCACCTACTGCGGCATCATCCACCTTGCCAACGGCGACGAGCGACTGGCGTGGCAGAAAAACTGTTTTGAAACATATAGTCCACAATGTCGAGATCGGAGCCCCGATTAATACATTGGTGATTTTTAGTGATTTATCGGAGCGGATAAAGTGACTCCAATGTTTCACTCCTCCTATGAAGATTACGTTATCACGTGAAATAAACGTTATCACGTAATAACGTAATTACGTGATAACCAACAGTACCCCCTTACTCTACGTTTCTGGTCTCTCTGCACGCTGGGTATCCGGAGCAGCTCCAAAACTCCTTTCCCGAATTGATTCCTTTTCTCGCCATGCGTTTCAGCATCGGTTTGCCGCATTTCGGGCACACAGGGGCGTTGGCGTTAGTGCTTTGTTCGGCTCGGAAGGCAAGTCTTTCGGCCGTCAAGGCTTCTGTGAAACCGCCTTCGGCACGGAAAGTGGCCAGCTGGTTGGTCAGCTGTTTCCTCAGCATCATGATCAAACGATTGCAGAGGATTAACAAGCAGTTGGCCGCCACAATCGAGTTCTTTGTCTCCAGCCACTCGTCGAATTTGTGCTTTTGGGCCAGTATATGCTGGCAGCTTTGGTGTTGCACATCGTCCTTGTATAAGGGCTTGTCGAGGTGGGTGTTTGCCACCTTGCGGTAGCTGTCCGATTTCACGGACCATGGGAGCTCTTCGTGCTGGAGGAGCCAGTTCAGGTAATCGTTGGCCAGTTCTGCGAGACTGGCGCGAGCCACATCTGTGAGCCGCATCTCGGTTTCCTTTGAGGTGGCGTGTCGCGAGTTCCCCTCCGCGATGTTGGCCGGCACAGACCGTGCCGCTTGCGTCATCTGGTCGTATTGGCGGCCGCACGGATCGTTGGAGAGGTTAAGATAGCGTCTGCAGAAATCCTGCGTGGCGAGTTGTATCACGTTGGACATCACCCAGGTGTCCAACCAGTAGTATCCAAAATTTCCTATTTCCACTCTATTTTCGTTTACTGTTTGTTAAATATTCCTTTTTATTTCAGAAATTAACGAGGAAGGGGGCGCATATATTGCACGAATATAATTTCAGAACAATGTTTCGGCAACCCGTTGAATATGAATCCCCTCTGGGGATTTGAACCCGCGTGTGTGCATCCGTTTGCTACAGATAGGCATCCCCTGACGGGGATGAGTAACCCCGCTCACCATCGCCTCTATCGGCACGGTGCTGTCCATCAGTCCGACGCGGGTGTCGGAGGCGTAAGGTTGAGGATAAAAAAGGTTAAAGTTGGATTGTCGTGACCGATATGACGAAAGATGATTTATTAAATCTTGCTTATTCTGCTGTTACTGAAGATGACTTTGAAATGGATGATTTTGATGAAACATCACTTCCTAATCCCGCTCATCAGATTATATATCAACATATAAGCGGCCAACTGAAAGAGTTACATAATACAAGAAGTTCTTTTCAGGAAAAGATCCATAACATCTATATGGAGGCATACAACAAGTATTGTATAGATTGAGCTACACTAAGCATCTAGTTCGGCTGAATTCGCAATATAATGTTATGACTAACAAGATGCTTGTTTCGCAGTACAAATACTAATATTCAATTTGTTCAGATTATCAATCCGAACGAGCAGGTAAAAAAATACTTTCTGAGTGGTTGTTACGGGAAAAGTTGTATTTTTGCATCGCCATTAGTTTAGTTGGCTAGAATACTTGACTGAAAATCAAGAGAGACGGGTTCAAATCCCGTATGGTCCACTAAAGGGGTGACTGCTTTTTAGTCACCCTTTTCTTTTTATTCGGCAACCCTTTTTTTTGTTTTTTTGGCAACCCTGTTTCATAACCGCAGCTACATTTACAATCCGTCAATAGAACCATTGTATTATCAAGATCTTTGTATTCTGCTTTTAAATCATTGAATCTAGCCACGTTACTACCTCTTTTATGAACATTAAAC
This sequence comes from Bacteroidales bacterium, assembly GCA_017551725.1. GTDB lineage: Bacteria > Bacteroidota > Bacteroidia > Bacteroidales > WCHB1-69 > F23-D06. The sequence continues at coordinate 47,879 of JAFZKY010000030.1, read as the reverse complement.
ACCCAAAATACTGATAAACAAGCATTGGTTGCTTTAGTATATTGGATAAACTTGCTCTTGTATTCTTGACGTTGTTTCTTGTTTTGAATCTCTTTGTTATGAAGCAACTTAAGTTCTACCATGATTGGATTGCAGAAACCATATCTAATAAGTAGGTCCGTCCGTTTGTTATCTTGAAGGGCGACCTCCCGATCTACTCGAACCGTTTCCAATCCCAGCTGGCAACACTTGTTAATAATTGTATTCTTCAACTCTCTTTGAATGAAGTCTTCACTTAAAGTTTCTTGACGAACTAAAGCGTATATACCTTGATCCTGTATCTCTTTTTGGACCTCATAATGGATAAGAGTAAAATACCTTCTCAAATCACCATCATTACGAATTTCCAAATGAGACTCTTCAACGCATTTATTGTACTTTCTAATAGATTTTTCAATAGGGATTCTATCATTCTGCAAATACATCATTTCAGCATTGTTCATGATGTTGTTTGGGAGATAACTTATATTTTTAGTGTTAAATTGCTCTACCTTCTTTCTTAGTTCAACAATAGAATGGACATCATTTGTCTCTGCAAAAAAATGGTATATCTGATTAAGGAGATAACTTGAATATTCTTGTGTGTCAGGTTTTACGCATAAAGTTAGGGCAAAATCAAATAATTCAAACATTTGTTTATCTAGCATTACATTTCCCTTTATGTTCATAAAACATCTGAACATTTGAGGATTGGAACTGGTCATTTCAAATTCTTCTTTAGAGATGGCGCGGACATGACCAGTGTTATTATGAAGCGACTTCACCACATGGCTCTTGATATATTCAATCCGCCATGATATTGCTGTTTCGTCTTGGTATTTTTCAATCATTATAGCATTACATTGCATTTTTATACTTTCAATATCGTCAGCGTGCAATGCATTAAATAAATCTCGATATTTCTCAGCATCCCAGTTCCGGTATCCTTTTGAAATTAAGTCCAAAGCCTTTGATGCAGCTAACCAATGACTCAACTCTTGTTGTTTTATGTAGTCGTCGATGTACTCTTCCAGCTTATATGATAATGAATCAATACCATAATCAGTAATACAAGCAAATATATCGTCTGAACTTATATTCATTAGGTCGTCCTTTCTTGATTGCCACCAATCAACAAGTTCGTTTTTTCCCTTTTTACTAATGTTCCCAATTACTGACTTATAAATGTCTCTTATTTCCCTAACGCCAGAATTTGTAGTACAGCAAACAAATGGCAAAGTTTTAGCTAAAACGATTCTGTGTTTCTCCAATAGGTTTCGCTTCTTTAAATGGTGCAATGCCCTTACAAAATCTGGTATTGCTACCAAGGGTGATGACAAACTAAAAGAATTCTCTCCCGTCTTTTCCAAGATCATTTTGTCCAGGTCAAACTCGTCAAAGAACTTTTCAATAACATCCAAGAAAGGACGAGGATCTTGTTGCTGAATAAAATCTAGGTTTTTTGACAACTTAAATGCTGCTTCATATTTTTCATTTGTTGACACGTCAGGGTTTGAAAGACTCTCGTAGGCCTTAAGAAATTCCGGATTTACTTGTTCCTTTTTTGCTTCTTCTGAATTCTTGTCCCATCTTTCAAATGTTTCAGCATAACGATTAAAATAACTAGACACAGAGTTTCTCTTGACTTCATCATTCCGTATTTTGTAAACAAGAGAAGTGAGGACATGATCCACCAACCATTTTTGCATCGTTGCTTTATTCAACAAGATGTCTATAGCAGATAGTAGTTCTGCATCGATTAGCTTAGCGTCAAAGCGACGGAAAAGATTCTCTAAAACCCATTCGTTTTTATTAAAACAACCAACAAATAACGCCCCTGTCTTTTCTTCGAGCAATATTTGTTTGACACTAGCATTGATTTCGCCGTGAGTGGTGTATGAAGGATTGTTTATATAACCCGCAAAAACTTTTACTATCAGCATTTTGCTTTCAACGTCTTTATTCCAAACAATATCGAATTGTTTCTTTAGATACAATTCATAAAATACAGCCAATGTCCCTTGTGGATCAAAGAATTCCCGAAGTTTATCCTTTTTTATAATGTTACCGTATGCATAAGTAATAGTAGAAACGTCTTCGATATATAAAACTGCGTTGATTGCATAAGGATTACATCCATAGCATCCATCCAACCAACAATCTACTACATCCTTATCCGTAAGTCTACTGTAGCCAGTTACTTCATTATACTTTTGTTTTACGTCTAAAGTAAAACTGTTATAATCTTTAGAAAGACGAATAAGGTTTTCTTGGTCTTTAAGTGCATTAAATAGATTTAAGGCTGCTGTCTTTTTTTCATCATTTTCATCTTGGATGAGAACGTTTGCAGCATTCGTCCAATACTTTGATACTTCGGTGTCAAGTTGGTTCTCTTCATTAATTTCTTCAAGTATGTCATAGATGTTTGTCAATTGTATCTTGTTTAGCTGCTTAAAAGGTGGCATTAACATGTTTCTACACTTTGAGGTATAGCAATCCTGCATCAGTTTGACGGTTTTGCTTTTCCACCCAATGTATGCTGGCATGCGTAGATAATGCTCAAGTAATACAGAAAAGAGCTCTTCTTTTTGATGAAGCGTGCAAACTGAAGGATCGACATATCTCAAAAGTGATTCGAATGAATTATTCTCAAGGCTTGATTCGTATGAAACGATGAGTTTGATCACATTGATAAAAGTGTGAATCTCATCTTTTGTATATGATATGTGAGGAATAACATCATACCAGTTGGGATATATGTGCTTTAAGTCTTTTTGTACGGCGACATCGTAGAGTACACTTTCTATATTATCTTGTCGGCACAACTCTTTAGCTGCGAGATATTCCTGCAGCTCGGTGTTTTCAAATTGTAATATTCCATTTGTGTCTTTCAGTATGCGACTTTCAAAATAAAGCAGATCAAAATTTACAACAAGCATCTGCGCCATATTTCCCTTTATTTCATCAAGAATCGTGTAAAGCTCATCTTTTGAGATTTGGTCTTTGCGACTTATCTCCATGATGAAAGCAACTTTCTCTAAAACTCTTTGTATAAGGATTCGACTTCCTTCATTAATATTGTCTTGAAGATCAATCCTCTTTCGACGCTTTGTGTTCTTTTGACGATTATTATTGTATTGACGCTTGTTTATGGCTGTTTGTATTGAGTTGCTGATAATAAACTCAAATAGTTCACCGATATTTGAGCAACTACCTTTTTGCTTTTCGTGTTCTAGCAAAAATGTTAAATACCTCGGGATTGTCAAGAGTTCTTTTAGTTTTGTGCTTTTTGCAACATTGGTTCTTATCATTTCGGAGCACCCATTAACAATTTCCATTACATCATTGTTGCTTAATCTACACAATTCTATGAATAACAGCCCTTTACAAGACGAAAAATGCTTTGCGTAAGATGCGACATAGTGCTTCCTGCAAGTGAACAAAACTTTGACATTGGGATTGTCTTCTTTATATTGCTTGATTAATAGCAACGTACTATAGAACAAATTTCCCTCAACCTCATCCAAAGCATCTATAATACAATATTCAATATCTCTTGGGATTGGCTCAAGACTAATCTTTGAAGCAGTACAATGGTGAAACCTTGTCGGGATTTGGTCCTCTATCTCATCAACAAGTCTTGTTTTCCCAATACCTGGCTCGCCTACAACACAAACGAAGTCATCTTGAAGTAATTCATCTATTGACAGGTGTTTTATTGTGTCAAATGATAAACGGTCCCTATTGTTGTTCTCCAATAAGTCATCGACGTTCTGATATTTTATTATTTGTGGTACAATATATTCTATCATCTGAAGCGTTTTTAATAAAGTAGCGTTAAATATGTGCTCTCTTTCCTTTCAAACAGCAAAATTAACTTTTTGGTTTAACCTACTGTCCGAAATTTTGGGAGCATTATATTTTTTATAAGTTATCGAAAGATTGTAAATGTTAAAGCCAGCAGGGATATCACAGCAGATACAATGGCAGTAATCAAAGCACCCCATGTGATTCTCTTAATGCTTTTGTTTATTGAAATGGATTGTTCATTCATCTTGCTAGCTTGATAATTATACAAAGAGGACTGTGCCAAATTAGAAAAAATTTGTTCTCGAAGGGAGTCCATGCCTTTATCTGTTATTGTATAATGTGGATTGTTATCCTCTTCATTTTCTTTTGTTTCATTGAGGAGTTGAAGTTTGCATAGCTTGGCTATGCACATTCTATAATAGGGAACAGAAACGTCCCAAATAAAATCTTTATCCACATAATTAAAAACCCAAGTGTTTAATTCATTGAATTTATATTCTTTTTTGAAAACAAAAGCCTCTATGATTGCAGATAATATGAGGTTTTCTTGGTAAACTCGTTGAGAGATTTCTGATATATTTCGTCCTGAATCTAAAGAAATAGATTCGTAAGGTTTAGCATTTTCTTTGAATTCTTTAAGAATCCTTACAATTCCTTCAAAATTCTCAATGTCTTCTTTTGATGTTTTCGAAGGGTCTCTCATGATTTCACCTAATGTAGCCATACCGATTAATTGTTTTTGCAAAAATAAAAAAATTATGAAATGAAATAAACAAATTGAAAAAAGGGTTTCACCTTTCTTTCTCAATTTTTGCAATCTCTTCCTCCGTCAACCCATACAACCGATACACCAGCCCATCAATTTCCCTCTCCAAATCCGACGTGTCTGTCGAAATGTCTTGCTTCTTCATTTTGAGGATAGTTTCGACCAATGATAATATTGCGTTTTGTTGTTTGGTCGTCGCATTCGGGATGGGAATGCTTTTGATTTGTGTTCCATTCAAGTCAAAATAACCGCCAGAAACCTTTGTTGTTCCATAATAATGTTCAAACCAAAAATTGGTAACCTTTGAGTTGATTACGCCAAGAACAAAACGTGTGTTGACAGGCGCTTTCTGAGTCAAATAATAAATTCTGTCAAGCAATACAATATTTTTCTCTTTCATAGTCGCTTGTAGAAAGAGAACTGTCCGCGGAAGAATGATCATCTCATCTCTAAAAGCATCACTAAAGTCAGTGTCAATTAATTTGTATGCGTCCGTAATCCTATATTTTTTCACCATAGTTGATTTCAATGCATAGTAATTATCGCCCATGAAATCAACTTTATTGTTTGGCAACCCTCTTGATACTTTAAACCATGTTTCTACAGGCTTGCTGTTTTGGTCGATCTTTCTAATCAAATTGTGGTTTTCAGAGACAATTATTCTATGCTCGGGATCGTCAAGAACATTCTTTTTTTGTAGTAATTTACACGGCCCCTTTGTAACATTATCAATAACTTGGAGACATTCTGGCGCATAAAACTCAATTGAATAATCTGCTTCTTTTCGATTTTGGATATGAAGCACACATGGATATGTCATCGCACTCTTGAAAACCTCAATTTGCGAAACATCAACAACCCTTTTCAATAAATGATCTTTTATTATCAATGTTCTACATGATTGTCCGTAATCTGAACTAAAAAATCTAATAGGGTTGATATAACACAACTGTCCTTCTTTTTTACAAATGGATAGACCAAATTCAATGAACAACAAGTATATATCATATTGCAATGTTGCGCTTTTATATGTGCGCTCATATTGTAGTTTGGCACTTTCTGGTAATTCTGTGCGGCGGATATACGGCGGGTTCCCAATCACTATATCAAACCCACCCCCATCGAAGATGTCCTTGAACCACGTGTGCCAGAGGAAGAACTCCTGATTGGCGGAAGGGTCGAGAGTGGAGAGGCGGATTTCGGCACGTGGGGAAATCCCTAACTGACGGATGTAGCTCTTCACGCTGTCGTTGATGCTCTGCCTCATCTCGGCTTTCTTCACGTGGTCGGTGATGCTGAAGTATTCGCGCAACATCAGCTGCAAATTGCGCTTGGTGTCCTCGCTCACGAACTCGATGCCCAACTGGTTCGCGCCTGCCTTGCTCTTCCCTTTGCCAAGACCGCTCATCATCCCATCCTGGTCCATCATCCGGCTCAAATCCACCCCCTCGAAGCTCTCTATCAGACTGTTGCCCTGCATGAATTTGTAGTCGAAGTTGGGCAAGGCCTGCGGCTCCTCACTATCAACCACAATACTGAGCCAGAAACGCAGGCGGGCAATGTCGATGGCACCACGCTCGATGTCCACACCGTAGATGTTGTTCTCGATAATCTCCTTTTTCAATTGCAGACGCGACAATGGTGTTCCTATTGCCTCCCTGCACCGCCACAATTCGTTCAACAATCCCATCGGGAACGCGCCGCTGCCAATGGCAGGATCGCAGATTTTCACTTCACGCAATGCCTTGTCAAGAATATCCCAATGAGGTTTTAATTCCTTCGGGAATTCGTGATTCTCCACGAACGACCGAACCGCATCATTACATTGTACATTGTTCATTGTACATTGTTCACTGAGATACGCAATCAACGACTCCTTGCACATATACCGCACAATCTCCTTCGGGGTGTAGAACGCGCCCTTGGCTTTGTTGTCTTCCAACAGACTTTCGAAGATTTTACCCAACATTTCAGGATCGACACCAATTTCAGCATCGTCGGGGTCGTTTTCATCCACGGTGAAGTTGTAGGAGGCCAAAAAGGTGAAAAGGTTGTCGAACAACGAGGCCGGTAGCCGTATGTTCATCTTGTCTATCTCATCGCGCTCAAACAAACCGCCGTTGAGATAAGGCAGCTGCTCCCACTGCTTCAACAACTCCTTATCCCAATGTTCGTTGGCAAACAATTTCTCACGCTGTTCGGATTCGGTGTTGAAGATTCCGAAAAAGAGCGGTTCCAAGACTTGTTCGAGAAAATCAGCCTGATGGGGACTGTGGCAAAAGAGGTCGCGCAAGAACGTCGGATTGCCGTTGAGCCATCCTTTTTTCTGCAGAAAGTGCAGAAATACAATGCGTCCCATCATTTTTTTGACGTAGTCGTGATGAATTGCGCCTGTCTTTCCTTGTCTTGCCAATTCCGCCACAATCCGGTCATAATGGATATGGTATTCGTCGAAAAACTCATCGCTGAGCGCATCCACCGAGAAGGATTCCTTGATATCGGATAGTTTTAAGCGACCATTCAGTTTGGCCACCTTCTCCAATCGCTCAAGCGGCGTTTTGTATTGCCCGTTTTCGTCGCCTAAGATATAGGAGAACCGTTTGGCCGAGGTGCTGCCCTCCTTGAGATCGCAAATGTAGGACAAGCGCCAGTGCCGACCGTCATCAAAAACGGCAATGGCTCCGTCCACATCATATTTCAGATAGGGACTGATCAGCTTGCGCAGACCCACGCGCTTGCGGCGCACATCGCCGCCATCCGCCACGCGGGTGTAGAAGAAACCGAGCAGACGATGGTCGGTGTCATCCATCTGACCGATGAAAAAACTTTGGTCGCCTTCGGCGTTGGTGTCGAGCAATTCGGGACGTGAGACCACGTCGTTGCAACCGAAAAGACGATGAACGATTTCGTTGCTGTAAGTCTTATAGTCAAACGGCGACTTGAAAATCTGACGGAGGTTCTCGGTATTCATTGTTGGGCTTATTTGAATGTTTCACTTAAAATGATGTCTGCTGTGGTGAATGCCACCTGTTTTGTGGCGGTTTGCGGCTGAGGCTGGCTGTAGCGTCTGTCCAACTCTTCAAGCTGTTCCTGTATCTTGGTGAGCGGCGCAGGCTCTTTTTTCTGCTTTCTCGAGATACGGTTAAGGGCATCGGCCAACTGGTTGTAGGATCCACGTTCCACCATCTGCTTCAGGCGGTCGATGGTGCAGCGACCCTCCTCGTCAAACAGAGGACGCACTTCACGCAGGAATGCGGCGGCTTTTTTAGCATCGTTGTCTTTGCTGCCAATTTTGATTTTGTTTTCCTGATACTCGCGCTGCTGGTCGATGGTGTATTGCCTTATTGCGCTCTGTACTTGTTCGTAATGTCGTTGTGTACTGTCACCGAAGGGCACAGCTTTCTCATCGGGTTCTGCATGGAAGATGTCGGCAGCTTCGAGGAAGGAAAGCTCGCGGGTGGTGTTACCGACGAGGTAGAAGGCTTTTTTGATGGGAGAGGACAGGTACACGATGGTCTGAAGTGTCTCTCCATTACGGGCGCAACGACTTTTCGGCGGAAGCTTCTTGATTCGGCGGTAGAGCGAAGGATTGTTGTCGTGGAGGGCTCGCACTTCGCGCAGCAGCTCCAGACTGCGGTCGGTTTCGTCGCGCACGTCGGTGTTGAAGAGTTTGAACTCGTGTACCAGCTCGTCGTGCGAGTAGATTTTGGTGTCCTCGCCGAGGGCGGAATGGAAACTTTGCAATTTGATGAGAGAGTTCTTCTTCAGGCTGATAATGGCATCGCCAGGGTCGGAAGGGTAGAACATGTAGTTGTGGATGGCATTAGCGGTGGAGCCGATACGGTTCACACGGCCAATGCGCTGCATCAATCGTGTGGCATTCCACGGGCTGTCGTAGTTGACAATGACATTCGCTCTATGCAGGTTTACACCTTCGGCCAGCACATCGGATGTAATAATGATGTTGTAGTCGTCATGCCACTCTTCTTTGTACTTAGCATCGAAGTTGGCTTGGATGGTTTTTTGAAGACGCTTGCGGTTTTTGGCGCACACGGCCAAAATATCGTCTCGGTGCAGACGTTCTTTCAGCTCTTTCTCCAGATAGTTGACGGTGTCCACACTTTCGCTGAACACCACCAGTTTGCCGCCTGGATTCTTTTCTTTGTCAAACAGTTCTCCCTGTAGCATATTGATGAACAGTTCCAACTTGGGGTCAGATTTCACTTTGTCCCATCGCTTGCACAGCTGGTCCAACACATCGGCATCATATTCCAACATCGGCAGGAAATCAGGTTTGAAATCAGCGGCATGGAAGAGTATCTCTTTCTGGTCGAATCCCTTACCGATGGCCAGTTCTATGATCTCATCCAACTCGACCCCGTCTGACTGCAACTTTTTCACATTTAGCTCGGGGGCAATGATGACTTTGTCTTCCTGGAACATTTTTATCATCCCCCTTGTGGCATCCAGAAGAGTGTGGAGCGAGCGGCGGAAGGCATCGAAACTGCTTTCCAACCGTTTGACCATGTGCGTCTGGTAGATGGAAGCAAGCGAATCGGCCATGTGTTTGGCCATTTTACCGGAAGGGACTTTGTAAGAGGGACAATACTCCACCGCACGATAACGGGCATAATGCAAGCCGCTTCCGTTGAATATATCCGAGTTCACCTCCTTCAGATTCGCCGATGGCGTGTCCACCAGTTTTAGGTAGGTGTCAATGAAAAGTTTCAGCAATTCGGGCGACATCTGATAGGTGCGATCGGTGGGATCAAGCAACTGTGGGAAATGTATCTCGTTGGCATAGCGCGGTTCGTGCTGGATATTGCTGCGGGTACGGCGCACCATCACTTTCTCCAACACCTTGTGACGAAGTTCCTGATTAATGGCATCGATACGGTTGGTAAGGAAACCGGCGCTTAATGTGCGACGTTGCGACATAAGAATCTTGAATTCTTTGATCCACGGAGCAAATATGTCGGCAATATTGTTGATGCCGTCAATCGTACAGCGCGCAGCATCTTGAAACAACAGTAACTGGTTCTTGATGTCCTCTGGAGTATTATTGAGTGGTGTGGCTGACAACAGCAATATTCGCTTGTTTCCTTCAACATTACCTTTGTTCAAACGTGCTGACTTGCATATACGCTGCAGCAAATCATAATTGCCAGTACTGTCATGTCGAAAATTATGCGCCTCATCAACAATAATAAGGTCATAGTACTCCTTCTCATCGTAGCCATTACCATTAACAACTTTATCAAGACTACCATTGCTGACAAAACGACTATACTTGTTCTTGATTCTGAAATCCCGGAATGTGTCCTCCCAGTTGCTGCGCACAGCAGGCGGAAAGATGACGAGAATTCGAGTATTATAACCATTGGCAGCTATAAAACGCTGGGCAATGATGGCTGCTATCACTGTTTTACCTAAACCCACCACGTCAGCAATGAAACAACCGCCATGCCGCATCATAATGTCATAACCTTGGACAACCGCATCACGTTGATAAGTAAGATCATCGTAACCTTCTGGTAGTTGTGGCACGAAATCATCCTCAACCTGCGTTCCAAAATGGTCAATGAGCATTCGCATATAAAGCTCATAGGGAGTGGGCTGATGTTCAGTTGGCGAGAGATGTGTCTTTTCGACGATATGATTCACATCATCCAAGGTGATCGGAATAGCATTTTCCCAAAGATTCTGAAACTCTTCCTCGCAGTAATGCACATCGTCATAGTCTCTCATTGCCACATTTAATTCATATCGTGGCGGTTCGGTGGTGCCGAGTCCTTGTGCGCTGAGGTTACTGCTGCCCATAATGACCCAGCCGTCGCTGTGCTCGCTATGGTCCTTTGGCAGGCAGAGGTAAAATTTTGCGTGAAGGTCCTTAGTGGGATGGATGCGCAGCTGCAAGTGTCCATCGGCAATGTCGGCGCAGAAATGGCGGATGCCTTCATCCACTTCGGAAGCGTATTCCGATTGATTGACATCGCGGAGAAAATCCTCACAATATTGTTCAAGACTCGCCTCTTTGTCGCCGAAAAACAGTTTGCCGGCGGCTTGTGATTGACGGAAGAGGTTGTCGGTATTGATGCCGACGAGGATGCGGATTTCGCTGACATTCTCCAACTCCTTTCGCAGTTTGAAGTAACCACTGGAACGAAAATAGCCAACCACGGCATGGAAAATGTCGAAGTTGGCCATTGCAGAGGCGATACCGTGGAACTTGTCCATCAGCCTCGTCTCGATATTATTGAAAAACTTGGTGCTCATAAGGCTTGGCGTTTTTGGCGCTTCGCCTTTCGGAGTGTCACAAAAAGAATCCGTGAGTCTTTCTGTCTATACCTGAGGTTCGCCAAAACCCTTACTACAAACAAGAAAGCCCACGGATATACCGTGAGCATTTCTGCTTTCTCGTGTAGTAAGTTGAAAATTTGGCGATTTCAGGTATACTCGAAAAGCAAAAACGCTTTATAATATGTTATTTACTCTTTATTCTACTATTTGTTTCGTATATATTCTTCGTTTTTAGTTTAAGATTCTTATTGTTTGGGTTGCAAAGATAGGAAAAAGATACAACAAAATGAACTTTGCTTTTCGTATTTTTGCAGCCTCTTATTCTACTTTATTAAGAGACACTTCATTGTCACTTTCCATAAAACCAAGTCATCATGCCCACCCTCACCATCCGACACAAACGACACTGGTACGAGCCGAGGCTGCCGCACGCGGTCTTCCTGAACGGCTACTATGCCGGCATGATGAAGGACGACCAGCTGCAGGGAGACATTCCGCCGGGCAACTATGCGCTGCGCGTGCAGTTCGGCGGGCGCGTCCCGCTGGGCAAGAGCGGCAAAAGCATCGACCTGTCATTGTCCGCCACCGAGCAGGTGAACATACCCCCTACCGGCGATGTGATATGCGCGTTCCACGACCGTGAACGGCTGTGGAACATCCTTTTCGACATCGACCTCGTACTCTGGATCGTGTCGTGGTTCGTCACCATGCCGCCGCTCTACAAAGTCCTCTCCGATGCCTTCTTCGCCATCTGGTTGGTGCGCTTAGTGATTATACGGAAACTGTATTACAAAATAACAATTGAAACAACCAACAAGCCCTCAAGCTGTTAGCATCCTCTCTCACTTCAATATCTGCGCCGTGTGATTCTTCGTGTCCACCTTGCCGATGGCATCGATGATGATGCCGTTCTCGTCGATGACGTAGGTGGTGCGCAACGTGCCCTCGGTCACCTTGCCGTACATCTTTTTCTCGCCCCAAGCCTCGTAAGCCTTCAAGATGGTGAGGTCGGTATCGGCGATGAGATGGAAGGGAAGCTCGTATTTGGCAATGAACCGCTGATGAGAGGCAGCACTGTCGCGACTGACACCCAGAACGCTGTAACCCAACGCAATAAAACGCTCGTAGTTGTCGCGCAGGTCGCAGGCCTCGGCGGTGCAGCCAGGCGTGCTGTCCTTGGGATAGAAGTAGAGTACCAATTTCTTTCCGGCAAAATCTGCCAGCTTGACGGGATTCCCGTTTTCGTCCATACCCTCGAAATCAGGGGCTTTCATTCCTTTTTGCAGCATAGTGTTTTGGTTTTTGAAAGTGCAAAGATACGCAAAAACCGGGAAAAGTTGTATTTTTGCCGCAACGGAACGATATCGTGGAAATATGTTCTTTTAAAAAGTGTAATAAAAATTGGTTGTACCATTCACATTCTGATGATTTATCTCGTTTTAGCCATAGTATTCTCATCCGGTGTCTTCGTCACGATGCGCATCTTCAAGCGTTTCAACCTGGACAACCATCAGGCGTTGATGTGGAACTACGTCTTCGCCACGGTCACCGGATTCCTTATATGCAAACGGTTTGACACCCTTCCCCAGCTGGTCCACGAGTCCTGGTTTGGTCTGGCATTGCTGACGGGCTTCTGGTTCATATTCACCTATCTGCTCATGACAGCCTCCACGCAGTCGTCGGGCATCACCATAACCTCGCTCTCCAGCAAGCTGTCGGTGGTGCTGCCCACCCTGGCCGGCGTGCTCATCTTTCAAGAGCACCTGAACCTGAAAGTTGCCATTGGCATCCTGCTGGCTTTGGTGGCGCTGGTCCTGGTGGTGGGCAGGAATGGAGAAACATCCGACCGTGCACAAAGGGCAAAGCTGCTGCTGCCCATTTTGATTTTCTTCGGCACCGGCACCGGCGACATTCTGATGAAGCTCTGTGCTCAACACAACACGGGGCACAATATGAGCTTCATGATTGCCTTCATCTACCTCATTGCCATGCTGTTCGGTATCCTTCTGGTAGCCTACGACCTTCTTAGCGGCAAATCCAAATGGCAGAGCAAGAACCTCCTCGGGGGCATTGCACTGGGCGTCATCAACTTCTTCTCCACCTACTGCGTATTCCACGCCATGCGTTATTTCGACAATGTGGTGCTGTTCCCCGTTTACAATATCGGCGTGGTCTGCCTCACCGCCCTGATCGGCTGGCTGGTCTTCCAGGAGAAGCTCACGTGGAAGAACTATCTGGGGCTTGCCATCGCCATCGTCGCCGTGGTGTTGATTACGGTAAGACTTTAACAATTCTTCTTTGGAACCAGCCAACCTCAACACAATCTACTAAGCCGAAAAGTTGTATTTTTGCACAAACGTTTTTGTGACGGATTATGAAAAGACTCTCCCTGACCACCCAAATCGGCATCGCCCTCGTGTTGGCAGTACTGGCCGGTATCCTGCTGCGCCACCAGGCCGACTTTGTCAACACGTATATCCAGCCCGTCGGCATCATCTTCCTCAACCTTCTGAAGTTCATCGTAGTGCCGCTGGTGCTTTTCTCCATCATGGCGGGCATCCTGTCGATGAACGACATTTCCAAAGTGGGGAAGTTAGGACTCCGCGCCCTACTCTACTTCATGACGACAACCCTCTTCGCCGTGACATTGGGACTGGTGGTGCCATCCCTGCTGAAGGGCATCCTGCCGCTCATACGCATCAACACGACAACGGCGGCGGAGACCATCGAAACGCCGCATCTGTCGGTGATGGATCAGATTGTCAACATGTTTCCGAACAACATCCTTGAGCCCGTGAGTTCCATGGCGATGATGCAGGTCATCGTGATCGCCCTTTTCTTCGGCATCGCGATGGTGCACGTGGGCGAGAAGGGCGAGATGGCCCGCAAGGTGACGCTTAGCTTTAACGACGTGGTGGGCAAGATTTTAGAGTATATCATGGCGTTGGCGCCTATCGGCGTGTTCTGTATGCTCACGCCCGTGGTGGTCGAGAACGGACCGGCGGTGTTGGGCTCCTATGCGGCGCTGTTGGTCCTGGCCTACTTGTGTTTTGCCATCCACGCGGGAGTGGTCTATTCGACGGCGGTGGGTCTGCTGGGCAAAATGTCGCCGCTGAAGTTCTTCAAGGGGATGCAGTCGGCCATGCTGTTCGCCTTCTCCAGCGACTCGTCGGTGGCCACCCTGCCCTATACGATGCAGTGTACGGAAAAGATGGGGGTTAACAAGGACATCGGTCGTTTTGTGCTGTCGTTGGGCGCGACCATCAACATGGACGGCGTGGCCATCTACTTGGGTGTGGCCTCCGTGTTTATGGCGGCCTGTTGCGGCATCGACCTCACCATGAGTCAGTATTTGGCCATCGCCTTCGCTTCTACTGTTGCCTCCATCGGCACACCGGGCATCCCGGGCGGCAGCTTGGCGCTGATGGCGATGGTGTTTGCCTCGGCGGGCATTCCGGTGGAGTGTGTGGCCGTGGCCGCCGGCATCGACCGAATCATTGATATGGGCCGCACCGTCATGTCCGTCACGGGCGATGCTTCCTGCGCCGTGGTGATGCAAAGGATGGTGGGGAAGAAATTGTGAATGTTCCTTGATGCGTCTGGGATACAATACGATAAACGTTATGCGTTTGGGGATTAATTCTCTGCCGCCCCTGCGGGGCTTGACAATGCCATCATCCATCGTTTACAGGGGTTTCACCGCCTTGTTTGCAGGGGTTTCACCGCCTGCCCGTGATTTGTCGCCCCTGACGGGGCTAAATGGAATTTAATTTTCGCTCTTAAATAAACCGATTTCTGGATTTTTCATATCTTTGCATCAACAAAACTACTAACATAAAGAAGCTGATTCGAGAAGAATAATGGGAATTATACATTTATGCAAATCACCAACCTGTTAGAATACAACACTCGTACCCAGCTTCGGCAATGGCTCGCTGAAAACCACGAGACCGCCAAGGAGTGCTGGGTGACAACCAGTCGCAGCACAACGCCGCGCGAGGATGCGGTGCCGTATGTCGATGCCGTGGAAGAGGCCCTCTGCTTCGGGTGGATCGACAGCACCTGCAAGCGCCTGCCTGACGGCCGGCTGGCACAACGCCTGTCGCCCCGCTGCAAAGGCAGCCACTGGACCGAACAGAACATCGACCGCTGCCACCGCCTGATGTCGGCAGGACTAATGACAGAAGCCGGAATACAAGCAATGCCCAAAATATGAACGCCACTGAATACATCCAAAAATTAGGCCTCGTACCCCATCCGGAAGGAGGCTATTACCGCCAGCTGTTCGGCAACGACGAAACGGGCGACAAGCCCATCTCTACTATCTATTATATGCTGACTGCCAACGATATGTCGGCGTTCCATCGTCTGCACAACATGGTGGAAATCTGGTATTTCCACGCGGGCGAACCCCTCAACATCTATGTGATTGATCCTGACGGAAATTTGACTGTCCATCAGCTTTCCGAACAAGACGAAATGCAGGTGGTCATTCAACCGGAGCAGTGGTTCGCTGCCGACATCCCCTCCAAGCGTGGCTTCTGCCTCGTGGGTTGCGCCGTCGGTCCGGCCTTCCGTTTCGAGAACTTCGAGTTGGCCAAAAAGGATGAGTTGATGAAGCTGTACCCGCAGCACGGGGAGTTGATTGAACGGATGTGTACGGAATAAACATTAAATACAACCATTATGACCCTACAAGAAGCCATCGTTGCCCGCCACAGTGTGCGGCAATACACCGAACAGCCCATTGAGGCGGAGATAATCCAGCAGTTGCAGGAGCTCATCGACCAATGCAACCGCGACGGGAACCTGCACATCCAGCTGGTGACCGACGAACCGAATGCCTTTTCCAGCATCGTCGCCCACTACAGCAAGTTCCGCGGCGTGCGCAACTACATCGCCATGGTCTGCAAGAAGGGCGACGATGTGAACCTCGGCTACTACGGCGAGAAGGTGGTGCTGTTGGCGCAGACGCTCGGGCTGAACACCTGCTGGGTGGGTGCCTCCTACCGCAAACAGCCTGACCGCTACAAGGTGGAGAGCGACGAGACGTTAGTCTGCGTGGTGTCGCTCGGCTACGGTGCCACGCAAGGGGTGCCGCACCCGCAGAAACGGACCATCGCCGATGTAACGGAAGACCGCCGTACGACCGACCACGGGAAGCCTTTCCCCGAGTGGTTCGTGCGTGGCGTGGAAGCCGCCCTGATGGCCCCCACCGCCGTCAACCAGCAGAAGTTCACCTTCATCCTCCACGATGACGACAAGGTGGAGGCGCAGAAACGCTTCGCCATCTTCGCCAGCTACGCCCCCATCGACCTCGGCATCGCCAAATGCCACTTCGAGATCGGCGCCGGGGAAGGGAGTTTTGAGTGGAAATGATTATTTGAAATCGTATGACAGATAAAGCCCGCACAACTCTATTCGGAATCTTAAAGCTGATTCCTTTCGCCATTGTCACAGCGATGATTGTCTTATTCTGGCTTGACGATTTTCGCGGCTTTATGTTGGCAATATTCTTCTTTTGGATTACTCTGCCAGCCGTTGTGCTTTCGATAGTGTTTTTTATTATGGGGTTGCGTTGGCGAGACATCTGGCAGCGGATAGCTGTTGTTTGGGGCGGACTCAACCTGCTGATACTCATCCTCTACTTTCTTGTGCAAACCCCCAACCAACGATGTAATCCGGACATTATGGCCAAACATTATGAGGAACATCACACCGAAATGGAAGAGCTTCACCAGTACGTTCAATCCGCCATCGCCGACAGCTGTGAAATCACATTGGAATTCAATGGAAATAAACTTGAGATGTTTGATGTAGATAATCAGGACAATTATTTGCACTATGGTGAAAAAGAAGCCATACTGCATAAAGACTCGCTTTTGCTCATTGCGGGACTATCTCAAGAGGAATACGACAACATCTGCAAGCAGTTGAAAGATATGGGTTGCATAGGCATCGAGTTTTCACAGTTCATACCCGAAAGGCTGAAGATAAGGTTCCGACGTGTAGGTTGGGGGCTCTATACTTACACTATCCTCAACCGTCCGATGAGCGATGAAGAGAAAGCGTCAGCGATGAATAATTGGGTGGCAATTCCCTACAATGACCACTGCTGGTTCAATTTCCACGGTGGTGCTGTCGGCCAGGAGTCGTTCCCTGAAAAAGTAAAAGAAGATTTCCTGAAGAAGCACAAGCCGTGGTAAGGGGTGTTAATTGCACTGCGTGCAGCTTAACAGCATTCGTTAGCCGCAAATTTTGCAGCTAAAATTTGCGATTTTTTTTATTTTTGCACCCATAAAACCTCCATCAACATGAAGAAACTAACTTACGAAGAAGCGATAGAAATCCTGCAGAAAGCCAAACGGCTGACAGGCGAACAATCTGAACAGATTAATAGTCTGGCGAACGCATTATTAGACGGACGATGGAATCTGGTGCGCGACCGACAGAAAGCCATAACTCTATTTCGTATGGCAGCAGAGAAGGGCAGCCGTACCGCAGAATTCAACTTGGGGGTATGCTATGATGAAGGCAAAGGGGTTGAACAGAACTATGAACTTGCAGTGGAATGGTATAAAAAATCGGCGGCGCACGGTTATGATTTCGCTATGACGAACCTTGCCTTTTGTTATGAATATGGAACTGGCGTGGAAAAGGATATGGAAAAGGCTGCCTGTTGGTATAAACGGGCAGCGAAAAGAGGTGACACTCTTGCAAAACGACAACTCGCATACTGTTATCGATATGGTGACGGAGTAAGGAAAAATGCTCCTAAATCATTCCGGCTTTTTGCTGAAGCCGCGGAAGAGGGTGATGCCAAAGCTCAAGGAGCACTATCCTATTGCTATTACAAAGGTGTTGGTGTAGAAAAAAGTTTGGAAAAGGAGATTTTCTGGGCGGAAAAAGCTGCAAAAAAAGGGGATGACTATGCCCAAAATGTGATGGGATATTACTATATGGAGGGTGTTGGGGTGGAAAAGAATGAAGAAAAAGCGAATAAGTTTTTCTTTAAGGCGGCCCGTAAGCATAATGAAAATGCTGCCCTCAACCTGGCGGAATGCTACAGAAAAGGCCTCGGCGTTGAAAAGTATTTAAAGGAGAGTCTGCGATGGTATCGTCTCGCCCAACGTTGGTGCCTCGATTTAGATTATGGCAAACTGGAAAAGGACATCAAGGAGGTGAAGGAGATGATAAAAAGTGAAGAACAAGAATCATCAAGATCAAAGTAAGATGTTAAGTGACAAGGTTTTCAAACGAATGAACAGCACGAATCTTAACAGTCCGTTCAGAAAATTCGGATGTGAGATTGTCAAATACAAACCTCAATACTACAAAGATGGTATTTATACAAAAAACGAATGGATTTCAGTTAGCGACATCGGGAGCAGCTTTGACGGAGAGGTGTTGACCAAGGAAGAGTATCTGAGAGTCGAGGCTGCATACGTTGATACGGTAAAAGAGCTTTTGGAGACATCGGGCGTCAAGTTCTTGACGATTGTTAATCCAAACACGTATTATTTGCGTCGAGAAAAGGCATTCAACAAAGAGAACAAGGCTCTGTATCAAATTGTTTCCTCTTTGAAGGAAGGTCAACGGATAGCAGTTTCCAAGATAGATACGGTATTGAAAGCATGTTTAAGAGAATTGTTTTGGTGTGCATTGGTAAACGAAGCTAAAAAAGTGCAGGTTGATGTCGGATATGACTATTACCTTCATTTTCACAGCCGCTTGCCGGAAGAGACAATCAGTAAAATTGCTAGAAGTCACGGGTTGTATTGCAATCCGAGGTTTTTTTTCGAACATTAATCACACATTCGAAATTTATTGTATCTTTGCAGCGTCGTTGCGGATTTTCTTAAAATATCCGCAATATGATTGAGGAAATTTGATTTGTTATGTATCATAGAATATTCGATATAGAGAACCGATTGGACGAGGCAATGTTCTTGTTTGGCGGCCGTCAGGTGGGGAAATCCACTTTGTTGAAGGAACGTTTTCCGAAGGCTGTTTACATTGACCTGCTGAACTCCGAGCTGAGAAACCGTTTCCGACAGCATCCAGAGGAGTTTCGGGAGAGCTTGTTGCGGTTTCCTGCCGAAACGCTGATTATTGTAGATGAAATCCAAAAAGTGCCCGATTTGTTGGATGAGGTTCACTGGTTGATGGTGAACAAGGGGCTATTCTTTATACTGAGTGGCTCCAGTGCCCGTAAATTGAAAAAGAGGGGTGCCAACAATCTCGGAGGCCGCGCCATTCCAGAGACCCTCTTCCCTTTGGTCAGTGCGGAAATCCCGGATTTTGATCTTGAACGTGCCATACAGAACGGGATGATTCCCCGGCATTATATGGTGGCCAACGCCCGCAACCGTCTCAAGTCCTATATCGAACTATACTTGAAAGAGGAAATCATGGAAGAAGCCGCCGTACAAAATGTGGACGACTTCATCCGTTTTTTGGAAGTGGCAGCCATCTCGGACGGCGAAATGCTCAACTATGAGAATGTAGCCAGCGATTGCGGCGTTTCGGCCAACACGGTTAAAGCCTATTACAAGATACTCTGTGACACGCTATTAGGATTCGAAATACCAACTTATAGGAAAGTCATCAAGCGGAAACTCTCCAAAGCCCCCAGATTCTACTTTTTTGATGTGGGAATCGCCAACTATCTGACTGGACGTCACCATCTGGCACCCAAGACACCTGAATACGGACATGCTTTTGAACATCTTGTGTTACAGGAAATTGTGGCCTATTTGGGTTATAAAGACAGCGAAGAGAAATTGACTTACTGGCACACATACGATAATTTAGAGGTGGATGCAGTGATAGGTGACGCCAGAGTGGCCATCGAAATCAAATCGACCGATTCGGTCCAAAACAACCACAAGAAAGGTCTTTCGGAGTTTGCCAAAGAACATCCCAACGTAAAGCAAATCCTTGTCTCTCGCGACCGTATCAGCCGCAGAAGCGGAGATGTCGATTTATATTACGTGGTCGATTTCTTCAAAGCGCTATGGAACGACGAAATCATTTAATTTGATGGAAAAGACTATTAAAGGGCAACAAACTGGAAAATAGAACTATCAACTGCAATCATTCGCTATTTTGCGGAAAAATTAATAAAAACAAATTATGATCGACCAAATTATCGCTTTCAATAAGACTTTCGTGGAACAGAAAGGCTACGAGAAGTATCTCACAGATAAGTACCCCGACAAGAAGTTGGCGGTGCTGTCGTGCATGGACACGCGGTTGACGAAATTGCTGCCCGCCGCGCTCGGACTGAAGAACGGCGACGCGAAGATCATCAAGAACGCCGGCGGACTGGTAATTTCGGCTTTCGACTCAGCGATGCGCAGCCTCATAGTCGCCATCTACGAGCTTGGCATTGAGGAGATTATGGTGGTGGCGCACAGTCACTGCGGGGCGTGCCACATGAGCTACGACCACTTCCACCACGAGATGATTGCCCGCGGCGTGACGGACGAAACGCTCGACACCATCCGCAAATGCGGCATCGATCTGGACCACTGGCTGGAGGGCTTCAAGGACACTCCGACCTCCGTCCGCAAAACCGTTGAAACCATCAAGACGCACCCGCTTGTGCCAAAAGATATCGTGGTCAGAGGTTTCATCATTGATTCGGAGACAGGGGCGTTGGAGGAGATTGAACACTCTTAATTTCCAATTGTTTTGCTTATTTTTGCCACTGTTATTATGAAAGACCTTTCTATTTTAAAAATCGTGCTTATCTGCCTGCTGGCACTCAACATCATCACCTTTCTCGTCTATGGCATCGACAAGTTCAAAGCGCAGCATGCAAGATGGCGCGTCCCGGAGAGCGTGCTGCTGGGACTGGCAGCCATCGGCGGGAGCATCGGCGCCTGGCTGGGTATGATGGTCTGGCGCCACAAAACCCAACACAACAAGTTCAAGTATGGCGTTCCCTTGATTCTGATTATCCAGATCGGGCTGCTGATTTGGGCGATTATATCCTAATGTATTCTTGAGACGGTTTGCAAACCGTCTCCTCTGGCCACTGATCCCTTCTCAACTACCCCGCCCTTCGGGCACCCCTTCTTGAAAGAAGGGGAACTCTATTCACTGACCACTGTACCCTGACTACCGTACCCTGTTTACTGTCCAACTACCCCGCCCTGCGGGCACCCCTTCTTGAAAGAAGGGGAAATCTATTCACTGACCACTGTACCCTGCACCCTATTCCCTTCTAAAACCCTGCAAACGGCATAAACAGTGGCGGAAGCAACAAGAAGAAGCCGAGGATGATAAGGGCGAGCAGGAATTTCCAGATGAATTTGAACCACTTGGCATACGGAATCCGGGCTACGCCCAGCACGCCGATCAGCACGCCAGAGGTGGGCGTGATCATATTAGTAAAACCGTCGCCAAATTGGAAGGCCAACACCGTCAGCTGGCGCGAAACACCCATCAAATCAGACCATTCGGCCATCATGGGGATGGTAAGCGCAGCCTTGGCGGAACCGGACGGGATTATCAGGTTGAGGAGGTTCTGCACCACATACATCACGCCTGTGGTGCCCACGCGCCCCGCATCGCCGAAGCCCTGCGACACGGCATACAGGATGGTGTCAATAATCTTGCCGTCTTCCAAGATGATGATGATGCCACCAGCCAACCCGACCACCAACGCGGCCACCATGATGTCTTTACAGCCTTCCAAAAAGAGGCGCACAATGCGGTCAAGTCTCAGATTAAAGGCGAAACCGGCCGCAATGCCCATGGCAAAGAACAGCCCGGCAATCTCCATCACATACCAGCCGTAGCCCAGCACCCCAATCACCAACACCACGATGGTGAGGAGCAATAAGGTGAGGATGAAATGATGCACCGACTTGCGGGCAGCAAAGAATCCCAACAGGATGTAACAGCCTGCCACAATGGGAAATACAACCATTCGATGACTACCCAACCCTACCGTAATGTCTGTCTTGGGAATGGCAATGGCACAAACCAGCAATACCGCCGCAATGAAGCCATACACTACCCACGTGGCAATCGTGGACTTGGTCAGCGACTGCTCCGTGCTCACCTCCTCGCGTTTGTCGCGCCAGTACTGGTCCAATTCGTACATGATGGATTTCTGCGGATTCCTTTTCACCCAACTGGCGTAAATCAAAGTGAAAATAATCGCCACCACCGTCAACAATATCCAGCAGAACAGACGGTACCCGATGCCCGAGAAGGTGGGCAAACCGGACAAGCCCTGCGCAATGCCGATGGTGAAGGGGTTAAGCATGGCGCCTGCGAAGCCCACGTGCGCGGCCACGTAGCACATCAGCACACCCACAATGGAGTCGTAACCCATGGAGATGGCCAACGGTACAAAGATGACAATGAAGGCAATGGTCTCCTCACTCATGCCGAACACCGAACCAAAGAGACTGAACATCAGCATGATAGCTATTATCAGGAGATTATTCACCCCAACGGCTCGGAAGAACTTGTGTTTCTGCATCTTCTGTGTCCTGTCCAGAAACAGATAGATGCCCTTGTTGATGGCATTGGTCTCATTCATGATCCAGAACGCGCCGCCAATCATCAGGATGAACACGATGATGTTGGCGGTACGCTCAAAGCCCTTAAAAAAGGCGGTGAACACCTGCCACGTCTGCGGCTGATTCTGCACATGATGATAAGAATCGCCCACCACCACATTACGTGCGTGACCGTCCACCATGACAGTCTGCCGGTCGAACTCGCCGCCGGGAATAAGCCATGTGAGTACCGCGCACACCACGATGATAGAGAACACAATCGTGAAGGTGTGCGGAATTTTGAATTTTGGTTTTGTCATAAAGGAATAAAAATCAAAGAAGAATCAACCAAAGTGGGGCTATGATGCTCTATTTGGCCGCATTGCGGGCGCGAATCATGGCACCGGTCTTGGCCTTGCCCACACGGATCATGTCCACCAGCGGACGGAACGACGGGCATGAGAAGGAGCAGCAACCACACTCGATGCAGTTCATAATACCGTACTGTTCGCAGTCCTCGTAGCGTTTCAGGTCGGAGAGGGCGTGCAGCATATAGGGTTGCAGGCCCATGGGGCACGCGCTCACGCACTTGCCGCAGCGCAGGCACGGACGCACCTCGCCACGCACGCTCTCCTTCTCATTCATGAAGAGCAGGCTGCCCATACCCTTGGCAATGTATGCATCCAGATTGGCGATGGCCTTGCCCATCATCGGGCCGCCGGAGATAATCTTGCCCGTGTCCTCGGGAATGCCCACGGCGTTCAGCACATCGCGGATAGGCGTGCCAAGACGCAAACGGAAAATCTTGCACTGCTCTTTCGGGATGGACTTGCCGGAAACCGTGGTGTACGCCTGCACGATGGGCTTGTTTTTCTGCACCGCCTGATACAGCACGTACATGGTGGTGATATTGTTGACGATACAACCCACCGAGATAGGAAGGGCGCCGTTGGGCACGCTCCGTCCCGTGATGGCCTTGATTAACTGTTTCTCAGCACCTTGCGGGTATTTCATCTTCAGCGGCTGAACCTCAATATTGGTGAATTTCTTGGCCATCTCCACCAAAGCGGCAATAGCCTCCGGCTTGTTGTTCTCGATACCGATGATAGCTTTGGGGGCACCGGAAGCAATCAAGGCGGCCTCAATACCGATCATGCACTGCTCGGTACGTTCCAGGATGACGCGGTTGTCGGTGGAAATGTAGGGCTCACACTCGGCGGCATTCACGATGAGGTATTCGCATTTCTGCTCTGGTTTGAGCATGTATTTGATATGCGTGGGGAAACAGGCGCCGCCCAATCCCACGATACCGCAGGATTTCATGCGGGCGATGATCTCTTCCTTGCTGAGTTTGATGTCGCGGATAATGTCGGGCGTGGTGTCGATGCTCTCGTCCCACTCATCGCCCTCGCGGTCGATGACGATGGCCGGTTTCTTGTAGCCCGAGATGTCCGCAATCATGTCGATGCGGTTGACGGTGCCGGAAATCGGGGCATGGATGTTGGCACACATGAACGTCTGCGCCTCGCCGATGAGCTGTCCCACCTTGACCTTGTCACCTTTTTGCACAATAGGCGTGGCGGGCGCGCCGAGGTGCTGCGTCATATAGACCACGGTCTGGTCGGGCAGCGGGAAGGTCTCCACGTCTGCCGAATGGGCAAACTTGTTGGCTTCGGGATGCACACCGCCCAGCTGGAAGGTCTTCTTCCCCAACTTCTTGATATCGGACTTGAGTTCCTTTTTGATTTCGGAGGCCAGTTCGCCGGCCAACTGCGGTATTTTATCGTTCATAGACTTAGGATTCTACGGGATTAGCATTGGTATTAGCTGTTTCAGGAGCGGCTGTCTCCACGGCCACCGGGGCTTTCTTTTCGGGGAAGTTCACAGCATGGATGGCACCTGTCGGGCACTCGGCCACACATTTGCGGCACGCCTTGCACTTCTCGAAATCGATGTAAGCGAGGTTGTCGGTCACGGTAATGGCCTCGAAGGGACACGTCTTGGCACATTTGCCACAACCGATGCAGGCCGCCTTGCAGTTCTTGCGGGCCACGGCGCCCTTCTCCTTGTTGTTGCACGCCACGAACACGCGGCGGTTGTTCTTGCCCTTGTTGCGGATTTCCAGCACACCGCGCGGACAAGCCTTCGCACACGCCTTGCAACCCACACATTTTTCTTCATCCACCTCGGGAAGATGCGTCTCCGGGTTGATGTGGATGGCATCGAAGGAACACGCCGCCACGCAGTCGCCGCAGCCAAGGCACCCGAACGGGCAGGCGCTCTCGCCCGCATAGAGTGAGTGGGCGAAGGCGCACGTCATCGCCGAATCGTAATGCACTTTGGAGGGGGCGTTCTCGCACGTGCCGTTGCAGCGCACTACGCACACCTGCGGATCGCGCACCTCGGCCTTGATGCCCAGAATCTCCCCTATCTTGTCATAATCACCGCCGGGGCAGTAGGCGATGCTGAGATCCATGGAGGTCACCATAGCCTCGGCCATGGCACGGCAGCCGGCAAAGCCGCAGCCGCCGCAATTGGCGCCGGGCAGGCAGGCCTGCACCGCATCGATGCGCGGATCCTCTTCCACATGGAAAATCTTGGATACAAAATACAGAATCACGGCTGCGATAATACCAATCAATCCGATGGTGAGCGCCGCATAAAGAATAGTTGTTGTTGCCACTGTGTTGTAGTTTTTATTACGGTCGGCAAAGATAGTAAAAAAGGATGGAAACAGCAAAAAAAAATATCACCTCTTTTTCAACTACAAAGAAGCCACCACCATCCTCTTCCGCCCGTTGAGGTCGCACAGGGATTGGAAGCGTCCATAACCCATTTCCGCAAACAGCTTTTCAAGATCAGCATGGTAATCCTCATAGGTTTCCGCTAATATTATGCCGCCCTGTTTCAAACATTTGCGTCCGATGACCGCCAACGCCCGATAAAACACCAGCGGGTCGTCATCCGGGACGAACAAGGCCCCGTGCGGCTCGTGATCTACCACATTGCGGTGCATCTGCGCACGATCGGATTCGGGAATATACGGCGGATTGCTCACCATCAAATCGAAAAGGCGGTCGCCGAAAGGAAGATTATCGGCATCCAACATGTCATGGCACGCAAACGTGACCTGCACGCCATTGTTCTCCGCATTGGCACGGGCCGTCTGCAACGCCGCTTCCGACACGTCGGAGGCGAAAACCTGCGCCTGGGGAATCCGTTTGGCCAGCGCCACCGCAATGCAGCCACTTCCCGTACCCACATCCCACACGTTGAGCGGAGCGTCAAGCCGGCCATGCGAAACTTGTTCTTCCGCCAACGCCACCAGCTCCTCCGTCTCCGGTCGGGGAATCAGCACGGAAGGGTTCACGGTAATCCGACAGCCGCAAAACTCGGTTTCACCCAGCACATATTGCAACGGACAGGCATTTTTCAGTTTTTCCAAGTCCTGTATAAAATGTTCCTGCTGCGTCTCCGGCAGCACATCATTGCCCATCAGGGCCAATTGATATGCAGGAACTTGCAGACGATGAGACAGATAAAGCCGTACCATAGCAGCAGCCTCCCGCTCATCATACAGCGGGAGCAAATTCTGCTTCATCGTATCCGCAAACTCGCGAACCAGCATGATAAAATGGAATGATGTGCGTCTATTTCACGCAAGTTTCAGGGAAATCGCGCCATGCCCATTTGTCCTTCACCACACCCTTTTCAAACAGGATGATGCCCGGATTGGAGCGCACGGCATCGCGCACCATGAACGGTCCCTTTATCGGATCAATGGGATTGTAATAGACCGGAAAATCAAGACCATTGGCCTCCACAAAGGCGGCTATATCCTCCTGCGAAGAGTTGGACACCGCCACAAAAGCCACATCTTTGGCGGCGCAGTCGGCGGCCAGCTTTTTGGCCTTCTCCACGCCCTTCAAATTAGTCTCTTTCAAATCAGGCATATACAGCACATACAGCGGCTGGTCGTTGTCGTGGCTGATCAACTCGAAGGCATGGTCGGCCCCGTTTTCATCCAACATATTGAAACCATCAATTTTAGCCCTGACAATATCTTTAATGATGCTGTCAATGCGATCCACATAATCGTAGTTCTCGTAGAAATCATCGCTCTGGCTCATCAGTTCGTCCTGCGTAAGCTTCACTTCCGTATTATCCACTTTGTTACGATAGATGAACATCACCTCCTTTTGGGCGGGCTGCTCAATGAAAGCCACCACATCGTTACCTTTTTTCCAATCCGTGAAATCGATCAGCGGCAGATGGCGGATGCAGTGCAACTGGAACAAGACGGCAATCGCGGCGAAGACGGCGACGGCAATCCACTGGCCAAGGATGGTCAGCCGGCAGTCAGGAATCTTCTTGCGGTTCACGAACACGATGATGGTCGGGATAATGAGAACAACATTCTTCAGGAATGTCTGCAGGTTGGACATCTTGACCGCCTGGCCAAAGCATCCGCAGTCCTTGACCACGCCAAAATCATGGATATGATGCACTTCCAGATACTCCGCGACAGCCAGCCACAGGGTGAGCAGGAAGAAGAACGACATGAAGAGCAGATAGCCCCACGATGCCAGGTTCACCCGTATGCGGAACAGCATCATGCAGCCCAGCACGAACTCGCACAGGATGGCGCACACCGCCGCCAGCTGGGCCAGCGGATGCAGGAAGCCCATCCCGAAAGAGACAAAGTAGTCGTTCATCGTGATGCCGAAGTTCACCGGATCCACCGCTTTGGTGAAACTGGAGAACAGGAAAAGGGCCGCCAACAACAGGCGTATGATTTTCAACCAGATCGGTTCTTTGTTTTTCATTTGTCTAAATATTAATTTGTATAAACTATTTTCTGACACCTATCCCCTGTCACCTGTACCCTCTTTTTCCAACACCAACCGTATCAGGGCAAACATGGCATAATTGATGATATCATAGTAGTTGGCATCCAGGCCTTCCGACACGATAGTTTCGCCCTTGTGGTCCTCGATGGACTTGATGCGGAAGATTTTCATCAAGATGATGTCATCCAGGGAGCTGATGCGCATCTGCCGCCAAGCCTCGTCGTAGTCGTGGTTCTTGTCCATCATCAAGCTTTTGGCCTGCTTGATAAACTTCGTATAAAGCTCCACCACCGTTTCAGGCTTCATTTCGAGTTGCTCGGCGTTCTCGGCCACGCCCATTTCAAGCTGTATCAGGGCCATGACGGAGTAGTTGACGATGCCTATGAACTCAGGAATGATGCCTTCGGCAATCTTGGCCTCGCCCTTTTCCTGGATACTGCGGATGCGGTTGGCCTTGATGTAAATCTGGTCCGTCAGCGATGGCGTGCGCAGGATGCGCCAAGCCGTACCATAGTCCATGGCTTTCTTGGAAAACAGGTCCAGGCATTGCCGGATGATCTCGTCGTATTGTTGCGATGTGTTCGACATTACCGTTTGATGATTTTAGTGTTCACCGTTTCACCGTCTTTCAGACAGATTTTCAAAAGATAGATACCCGAGGCGAGATGATGCACATCCACCTGATGCGTGTCATCGCCTGCGGCAGCCTGGATTCCCAGCAAGCGACCATCCATACCATAAAGCATGATCCGGTCTATCGGGGCTTCGGCGGTAACGGTCACACGGTCGGTGGCGGGGTTGGGGAACACATGCACCTGCGCAGCCTCGTGGGATTCCACACCCACATCGTTTATGTCCTCCGTAACCTTAGTACCGGCTCCAGGGAGTGTTACATTGTCAATCCAGGCGCAGTCGCTGCCGCTTGCGGTACTATAATCTTTCTCATATACGAACTTATACGTATGGGTTCCTGCAGACACCAGGAATGAGGACAGGCCCCACGAGACGTTACCGGATTTTTTCTCCTTTTGTTCACCGTCAATAAAGAAATAGAAGTAATCATAATTGTTTTCCGAAGAGACCTTTCGATAATAGGAAACCACACCATCGGCGTATGCATTCAGGGTAATTTGCATTTCCGAGCTCTGTTCGTCCCCAAGATTCTGTTTGGAACGGGCGCAATAGGATCCTGCATACGGCTGGAGTGTTGTGATGATCCATCGGTTACTGCCCGTATTCTGCCAGGCAAAAGCAGCGAAGTCGCCCGTTTCGAACGTTTCCATTGACGTTCCCACCAGCATGTACAGCGTGTCCACATTATCCTGACCGGCATAGATCTTATGGTAATAGAGAGGTATCAACGAGCCTGACGGCACACCGTTGCCCACCTGCACCTGAAACGCGTTGACGCTGGTATGACCCGGTTGCAGCTGTGAAACCGTATAGGCGGACGTATTGACAATAGCGCCACTGTACTTGGAGGTCAAATCCACTACACCGGAAGAAAGGACCGCATGACCCACATTTTCACCGGTCACCGTCACCGTAGCCAAATCGCCGGGATTGATGGTATTGGACCCGTTCTGATTTTTGATGGTCACATTGACACGTTGGAGATTCGGAGCCGTGACGACAAACGACACATTGCGCTCGCTTTGCCCACCGTTCCAGCTCATCGTCAGCTTCAAGGCAATATTTTCACCGTCTTTCATTGTTTCAGGAATATTGACAGTGAATGCATTGCTAACATCGGAAGTGGCATTCGGGGCCAACGGGCTGCATGTGCAGGTTGGATTGGAAATGGTGACACCAGCCGTGAGCGGACTCAAAGTTGCCGTAATGTTCGAGGCCGCCGCCACACCGACATTCTCAATGGAGAGGTCCATATTCGCAGAGGAGCCAGCCACCAAAGAAGCGTTGCCGGAAGGTGTCAGCTGGGTGGCCATCACATACGGACCATCGGCCACGATAACGTTGATATTCTTGAAATACTGGATATAATTCTGTGCACCCACGGCCAACTCATACGTGCCGACCAACAGCGGATCGAACGTCAGCGTGATGTTGCCATTTGCATCGGCGAATCCTGCCGCCACCACATTATTTTGATACGTAAGGGCCACGTATGCGTATGCCGGGGCCTGCACGGCCAGCGAGCTGGCTCCAACCATCAGAACGTCCTGACAGGTAACGGTCATCGTGGTGGGGATGCCCAGATAGGGACGGATAGATGCATCACCGAAAACATGATAAATTTCCCAATAATAGCGCTTTTCGCTCGACGTGGAGGACTCCACGGCAGAATTGCCGGCCATGACAATGCCTCCCAACGTCGTCACCCATTTGTCGTGGTTTTCACTATGCGTATGGAACACCCGGTCGTATGCGCCCAGATTGGATGCATTATACGAGACGTTTGCCGTGATGTTGCTGCGCACACCCACTGCCCAATAGAAATCTTCGTTCCAAAGGCTGTTGTTGGAAGCGCCGATGTAGGCCATAGCCCCCTTGTTGGCCGCTCTCAAGAGCGCCTCCCCGAAGCAGGTGGCCTCATCGAACTTGCCACTGACACAACAGTTGCCGATCATCACACCATATTTGCCCTCATTCGTCATGGCAGGTATTTGCGAATTGACGAACTCCGGCTGATACCAGCCATCCTCCGACCCATGAGCCGTGTAGTTTGCCCAGCCCACGCCTGCTCCGATCTCACTGCGGATGGTGGCCGCCTGACTATTACAGGGATGCAGATGCGCATATACCGTCGTATAGTTATGCGTGGATGAATTTGTGCTTATGTAATTATTGGTAATATAATTGATCTGGCCGTTAGCGTGAGTGGGGGACCAGCTATTGTCCGTTCCGGCAATCAGCACAGCCTTTCCGAGGTAAGAAGGGTCGGACATGGTATATTGCTCGTACATAAGGTTCTTTTCAATCTGCGGAATCAGCTCAGACACCGACCGGGCCGACATACGGCTGTAGTAGCAGTCCGGAATATAGTCGCCGGATGTCCATGTGGCGTAGTACAGGTCGGTGACATGGTTCTCTCCGCTGACTTGGGTGCTGAACGCCGGCACCTGTGCCACGTCACCTACGATCAGAATGAACGAAGGTGCGGGATTCTCCGCTGTGGCATTGGTGTAATGCGACATGATAAAGTTCTTTATTGACGTGGTGGTCGTACCCACATTCGCATCGCTGGTAAAGGCGAGCACCACATCGTAGCCGATACGTTTCTTCCAGTTGGCATACGCAAGCAGGTTGTCGTTGTTGGCAAACATGGAGTGTGCGATAATGAGATATTTGATACGCGTCTGGGTGAACTCGTTGCGGTCGCGTTGCATCGGGTTCATCACCATGTTTTCCGCCACGTTGAACAGAGGGCTGCCATAACGGGCCTTCATCTCCATCGTAGCCGGGATGTTGGCGTTGAGGTAGGAGACTTCCACCTCAACCCTACGGCAGATGCGGAACTTTCCGGTCACGGGATTGTAGGACACCGGGGAGAAGGCTATATTGGCCAGATTCACGTCGCGCATGATGCCGCTTTTCTCCACTTGAACCAACGGTTGGGCGTAAAAAGCATCCCGCGCGTAAAGTTCATTGTTCTTCACAAAGGGGCGTTCCCCGCGGTAAGATTTCGGATACGGGGGCTGCACGGGCATCACGGCATGGTTCACACCAAGCTCCGACGCATCCACCTCCACATAGTCGCTGGAGACCACATTGACCAGCACGGAGTCGCACAGGGGGATTTCCAACAGTCTGGAGAAAACAGGCAACTGCGGCGCACCAACCTCCTGCGAAGGGAGATATTCATCCATGACGAGACGGTCATAAAAATCCTGTCCCACCTTGACTTCCTCTGTCTGGAGCGTTGGTGTTTCAAAGGCAATTCTCACTCGCTGATAGGAGTTCTCTACCACCTGATATGTCTGGGCATTGACCCCAACCAAGACCAACATCAGGAACACAAAAAGGCCATGTACTTTCTTCATTTGCAGTATTTTTTAGGATAACTAATATGCTTTTTTTTGAAGCGGCAAAGATAGCGAAAAAAACGGAAATCTTTTCCTATAATTTTTTATATGTCAAAAGGCAATAAAAGGTATGTATCGGATGTTGATTTTTTAAGTATTTTTGCGGCTGCAAATTGAACGTTTGCCATTGCTAATGAACGACTGATATGGAACAAGAAATCGAACGGTGTGCGACTTTGCTGCGTGAGGGCAAAGTACTGCTTTATCCCACCGACACGGTGTGGGGCATCGGGTGCGACGCCACCAACGAGGAGGCTGTCGCGGCCATCTACCGCATCAAACAGCGCAACGAGAAGAAGAGCATGATCATCCTGCTGGACTCGGCGGAGCGTCTGCCCCATTACGTGGAGCAGATCCCGCTGATTGCCTGGGACCTGATCCCGCACATCTCGCGCCCCACCACCTTCATCTACCCCACTGCCAAGAATCTGCCCGCCAAGCTGGTCCATGACGACGGCACCATCGCCATCCGCATCACGAGCAACGACTTCTGTCGTAAGCTCATTCGCGCCCTCGGCAAGCCCATCGTCTCCACCTCCGCCAACATCGCCGGCGAGCCCACCCCGAAAACCTTCGAGGACATTTCCCCGGCAATTATCCGCCAGATGGACCACGTGGTGCCCCACGAGTTCGCCAGCTCCATCGACTACAAGCCCTCCCGCCTGATCAAATTCCTCGACGATTACAATTTCACCATCCTCAGAGACTGATTGTTATGAAAAATATAGCCGTATTTGCCGGTTCATTCTGTCCCTTCACCAAAGGGCATGAGGACATTGTGCGAAAAGCCCTGCCGCTCTTCGACCACCTCTACATTGCCCTTGGTCACAACCATGCCAAGCAGGACATCTTCCCTGTGGAGCAACGGCTCCAATGGATCAAGGACCTTTACGACGGAGTGCCTCAGGTGACCGTCATGGCGTATGAAGGGCTTACCACGGACCTTTGCCGCAAACTCGGGGCCAATTTCCTGGTGCGCGGGGTCCGCAACGCCGCCGACTACGCCGCCGAAGAGGAGATGCGCCGGATAAACCTGGCCTTGAACCCCGAGGTGGAGACGATTTTTATCCCCACCTCTCCGGAATTGGAAATCGTGTCCTCTTCGCTCATCAGGGAGCTGTGGTCGCTGCACGCCGACTACTCCGCCTTTTTATCCTATAAACTTCCTGATGCGCCATAATGACTGGACAGTCAAATACATACAAAATTCCGCTTCTGCTCGTCCTGATTTGCATCGGGATGCGGATTTTTGCGCAACAGCCCGTGGTGATCACCGGCGAGGCACCGTTTGCCTGCAACGAGGAGATCCGCTTGCTGGTGTTTGACGACCTGCTCAACAACATCCCCACCGTGGCGGCCCACGACAAGATTGACAAGAACGGGCGTTTCAAGCTCTCGTATGCCACCACCGACATCAAGCTGGTGCAGCTGGCCATCCGCACCACCAAGGCCGAGTTCTTCATTGTGCCGTTCCACAGCTACCATTTCCACATCAGCGCCGACACGGTGCTCTTCAACCTCATCAACCCAGAAACCTACGGCGGTTTCCTGCAAATCACTACGGATAAAACCGACACCGCCGACCTCAACTACAAGATCAACCGCTTTTCCCGCTATTTCAGTGGCATCACCGACCGTTATGCCTTCCGGATAACCTACGACCACGACCCGAAAGCGTTCGACACCGTCAGCACGATGCTTTCCGAGCGTTTTCCAATACGGTATAATCCCGAAAATTTCTACGAATCCTACATCTATTACACCTACGGACTTTTGGAAATACTGCATGACCGCAGAGCTGTCTTTTCCAAGTATTTCGACCACGACAGGGTACTCTACAACAACCCCGCCTACATGGCACTTTTCAACCAGTTCTACGACAATTATCTGTACACTTCCCGACATATCTCCAAGGATTTGCTGGCCCGCACTATCAACGAGCAGCCCGATTACCTGACGCTGTTCAACGAGTCGGGGCGGGACCCCCAGTTGGTGAACGAGCGCATCCGCGAGCTGGTCATCATCCACAATCTGGACCAATGGCTGGACAACGAGGAGTTTGATCGCGGGAACATCGTCAAACTGTTGCAATATATCCAAGTCTCCACCCATTTTCCTGAACATCAACCTTTTATTGTCCACGCTCTTGAGCGCGTACTGCCTCCGGCACAGAAGAAAGACCTTCCCGCTTTCACCAACGAAAAAGGCAAACATGTCCGTTTAAACCAACTGGGTGACAAACCTATCTACGTGCAGATTTTGCAGTCCGATTGTATTGATTGTATCCGGGAAATGGTTTTACTGAATGAATTTTACCAGACTTTTCAGGACAATGTCCAATTCGTGAGCCTTTGTGTGGATTACGACAAAAAGCAGTACGAGAAGTTCTGCAAGACTTACGGCGACAAGATTGGCTGGCCAATCCTCCATTTCAACGACAACTACGACTGGCTGATGCTGAACGAGGTGGAGACATTGCCCGAATACCTGATGACCAGTCCGCAGGGAAAAATTACGAACCGCTACCCGCCATCCCCCGAAAACGGGCTGCTGCAATATCTCTACAATACCTTCCCGAAAGAAGAAAAAGAGAGTGAGAATCCATTATTCAGAAATAACAAGCAATAAATCGATAGACAATGAAAAAAATCCTGTTTTTCGCATTTCTTATGGTCGCGAGCGTGACCCTTTTTGCCCAAGAGACCTTGGAAAAAGACAAACATTACGCCAAGTTGCCGGCCATTGATATCCAGACATTGGATGGACAGATTTTCAACACCTCCAACATCCAGAATGACGGCAAGCCCATCATCATCAGTCTGTGGGCCACCTGGTGCAAGCCCTGCATCGCAGAGCTGACGGCCATCGCCGACGAATACGAGGACTGGGTGGAGGAAACAGGCGTGAAGCTGTACGCCATCTCCATCGACGACGCGAAGACCTCCGCACGCGTGGCGCCGTTTGTCAACGGACGGGGCTGGGAGTACACCGTTTTGCTGGATGTCAACTCCGACTTCAAACGCGCCATGAACGTGAACGACGTTCCGTATCTTTGCATCCTCAACGGCAATGGCGAAATCGTCTGGCAACACACCTCCTACGCCCCGGGCGGGGAAGAGGAAGTGTTTGAAATCATCAAGAAAATGGTCGGGAAATAATCTGACATAACAAGATTCCTGCGTATGAGAAAACATCTATCTCTAATAATTTCGGTCATACTGCTCTTTTCGCTGTCGTCGGTTCAAGGCCAGCACCAGCTTGGCAACAGCCGTATCAGCGGCGACTTCGGATTCAACGGCATGTACTATATGCCCGACTCCCTCATCGGAGCGGAAAAGGTGGACTCCAAAGTCAGAGCCAACGCCTTCATCAACCTGCTTTACTCGAATGGCGGCTTCTCCGCCGGCGTGCGCTACGAGTATTATCAGTTCCCGCTGATCGACTTTGAGAAAATCCAGTATCAAGGCCAGGGCGTGCGCTATTTCTTCGCCGATTATAAAAACAAGTTCATTCAAGTCACGGCCGGCAACTTCTACGAGCAGTTCGGCAACGGCCTCGCCCTGCGCGCGTACGAGGACCGGCAGCTCGGCGTTGACAACAGCCTGCTGGGTGCGCGCGTGAAGGTGACTCCCTACAAGGGCATCACCATCAAGGGTGTGTGGGGCATCGAGCGGCTGAACTTCGAGAGCTACCTGGGCCGGCGCGATTTCGTGCGGGGCCTTGACGGCGAAGTCTCCCTCGGCGAGCTCATCCCCAAAATGCAGGAGAAGGGCTTCACCGCCAACATCGGGGCCTCCTTCGTGAGCAAGTTCGAGAAGGCTGACGAAGCCATAAACGCCACGCTCTATCCTGGCACCGACAGCACCTGCAACGGGGAAATCCCCGCCGACAAGATTCCGCAGAACACTCCGATATGGGCCACGCGGCTGTCGTTCGGCTACAAGGGCTTCCGCCTTGACGGCGAGTATGCACAGAAGATGCAGGACCCGAATGTCTCCAACGACTTCATCTACAAGAAGGGCGATGCGCTCTTCCTGTCGGCCACCTACTCCATGAAAGGTTTCGGCGTGGCCGCCTCGTTCATCCGTTCCGACAATATGGATTTCCGTTCGCAGCGTATGGTGCGGCAAAACACATGGCTGTGCATCAACAACATACCGGCCATCAACCGCCAGTATTCGTATCAGCTTATCAGCAACTACAGCTTCGCCAGCCAGCCCAACAGCCAGATCGGGGCGCAGTTGCAGATCAACTACAAGATACCCAAGAAGACCAAGTTAGGCGGCAAGTACGGCACCGACCTGACGTTCAACTACTCCCGCTTCCACAACACGGACCAGCAGCCTGTGGCCTTGGCCACAGAGTTGGGCACCGTGCGCGGCACTGAGGGATACACCTCATCCTTCTTCAAATTCGGTCCCGATTTGTTGTATCAGGATGTGGGACTGGAAATCAGTCATCGTTTTACCAAAGCCTGGAAATGGATTTTGGCCTACAACTACATCACCTACAACCTTGAAATCCTGCAAGGGCATAACGGCATGATGCGTGGCCATCTGGTGGCTTCCGACCTCCAATATAAAGTCACCCCCAAACATGCTTTGCGTCTGGAACTCCAGCATTTATACACCAAAGACGACGAAGGCAGCCATATCTACGGCATGTTGGAATATTCCATCAGTCCCAAGTGGTTCATCTCCGTCGGTGACGATTGGAACTATGGCAATCCAGACCCGACGCACCGGCTGCACTATTTCAACATCTCCGGTGCCTTTGTGTGGAACACCACCCGCATTGCGCTCAACTTCGGCAAGACCAAGGAAGGCATCCTCTGCATTGGCGGCGTGTGCCGTGCCGTGCCAGCCTCCTACGGTGTGGGATTGTCCATCACCACATCCTTCTAATCCCATTATATTATTGTAAACCTGTAAAAAATGAAAAACATCATCATAGCATTGGTTATCGCGGCAGGCTTTATGATTGCCTGCGACCGTATTGAAGGCCCCTACATCATCCCCAGCGAAGTGGAGGAGGTGACGGTGGAATTTCCTCCGTTGGATCCCAGCAGCGTCTTCCGCAAACTTTTGATTGAGGAATATACCGGCCACTACTGCCCGAATTGTCCGGACGGCCACGAAGAGTTGGACCGCTTGCACGGCATCTTCCAAGACACCTTGGTCATCGTCGGCATCCATGCCGGCGCACTGGCCGCGCCACAAGCCACAGATGCCAACTTCGCCTACGACTTCCGTACCGATGTCGGGAACGAGCTGCGCAGCTTTTTCAATATCGACGGCATCCCTGTGGCTATCATCAACCGGAAGAAGGACATCATCTCGCCAGCACGCTGGCAATCCAAGCTGGCGGCTGAAGACCGCACCCCGAAGGCTGCCATCCAGCTTGTTAACCAATATGCAAACAACACGTTGAAAGTCAACGCTAAAGTCACGATGCTACAAGACTACTCCCAGCCGCTCCGTTTGTCGTTTCTCCTCGTTGAGGACAACATCATCAAGCCGCAGCTCAAACATTCGGAGACCATTTTGGATTATACCCACAAGCATGTGCTCCGTGCGGGGCTGAACGGCACCTTTGGCGATATGCTGACAGGTGACGGCATCCTGCAAAAAGATTCCGCCTACACATACGGCCGCTCCATCACCTTCGCCGGTCACGATTGGAATCCCGACAACTGTTCGGTGGTGGCTATCCTGTACTACAAGGACAAACTTAAAGGCGAGGTGCTTCAGGTAGAGCAACTTCCTGTAAAATAGAGTTTTATTTTATAACAAAACAACCATAACTATATGAAGATAGTAGCTGTAGAACCCATCGGCATCAGCGAAGAGCGTGCCGC
This sequence comes from Bacteroidales bacterium, assembly GCA_017551725.1. GTDB lineage: Bacteria > Bacteroidota > Bacteroidia > Bacteroidales > WCHB1-69 > F23-D06. Next base: position 10,716 of record JAFZKY010000030.1, on the reverse strand, counting down.
CAACATTGCTTTAGACTTGGCCGCCAGAGGCCACGAATTTATCTGTTATCGCGACCGCCGCGAGGATGCCACCACCCTTATTGAGCGGATGAAAGATGCCGAAGAGGTGATTGTTTCCAACATCAAAATCGGCAGCGACATCTTGTCCCAATGTCCCAAACTGAAGAAACTCAACGTTGCTTTCACGGGGTTGGACCATATCGATTTGGATTACTGTCGTGCTCATGGCATCGAGGTGGTAAACGCCTCGGGCTATGCCACGGAAGGGGTTGCCGAGTTGGCCATCGGGCTGATGTTGGACGTCTATCGACGCATCACGGCATTGGACGCCGACACGCGCAAGGGTGGCACGCGCAACAACTTCTTAGGTCGTGAGCTGCGTGGCAAGCGTGTGGGCATCGTGGGCACGGGCGCCATCGGGCGGCGCACGGCACAGCTGCTCATGGCTTTCGGCTGCGAGGTGGTAGCCTGGAGCCGCTCCGAATACGATGATGTAAAAGCGCAAGGCATTGTCTATCTTCCCTTGGAGGAGCTGATGAAGACAAGCGACATCATCACCTTGCACGTGCCGCTGACGGAGGAAACGCACCATCTCATCAGTCGCGAGCTGCTGCAGATGTGCAAGCCCACGGCAGTCATCATCAACACCGCCCGCGGCAACGTAGTTGATATGGATGCCCTCGCCGACCTGCTGAAAGCGGGTCTCCTTGGTGGCGCCGGTATCGACGTGTATGAGAAAGAGCCGCCCTTGGCCGAAGACCATCCTCTCTTCAGCGCCCCCAACTGCGTGCTCGTGCCTCACGTGGGCTATGCCACCCGCGAAGCCTTCGACGACCGCATCGACATTGTACTCAGTCACATATAAAACGTTTCTTCCCCTATGTTCCAACGAATCATCAACGCCTGCGTCCGAGTGGTGCAACGCTATCTGCCGGAGCCGTTTATCTTCGCCATCCTGCTCACCTTCCTCGCCGCCCTGCTGGCGATGCCCATCTGCCACCAGACACCTTTGGAGGTGATGGAGCATTGGGGCAACGGCGTGTGGGGCCTGCTGGCCTTCGCCATGCAGATGGCGCTGGTGCTGGTTTGCGGTTCCACGCTGGCCGCTGCTCCCGTTATCAAGAAAGGTATCAGCCGATTGGCGGGCATCCCCAAGACCCCTGCCGGCGCCATCGCCTTGGTGACTGGCGTGTCGGCGGTGGCCTGCTGGCTCAACTGGGGCTTCGGGCTGATTGTGGGCGTGATTTTCGCCAAGGAGATTGCCCGCAAGCTGGCGGGCGTGGACTACCGTCTGCTCATCGCCTCCGCCTACAGCGGCTTCGTCGTGTGGCACGCGGGCCTGTCGGGCTCCATCCCGCTGACGATGGCCACGCCGGGCGAGGCGCTGACCAAAGCCACCAACGGTATTCTCACCGAGCCCGTGCCGGTGACGCAGACTATCCTGGACCCGCACAATCTTGTCATGGTGGCACTCACCATTGCCGCCATTGTCGTGGTGAACGCGCTCATGCACCCGCATCCCGATAAAGTGGTTGCCATTGACCCCGCCCTGCTGGCTGAAGAGCAACCTAAGCCGGATATCATCCCCTCCACACCTGCTGAGAAGTTGGAAAACAGCCGTGTTTTGAACTGGTTGGTGGCTCTTTTGGGATTGGGATATCTGGTCGTTAAAATCGGATTCCGGGGTGGTGCGTTGGATCTCAACTCGGTCATCATGCTCTTCCTGTTTGTCGGTATTATCCTGCACGGCACGCCGCTGGCCTATGTGAGGGCCTTCACCAAGGCAGCCTCCGGCGCGGCAGGCATCATCCTGCAGTTCCCCTTCTACGCCGGTATCATGGGCATCATCACGGGCATCGGGCACTCGGGCATCTGTTTCGGCACCGTCATCAGCAACGCCTGTATCTCCATCTCCAATCCCACCACCTATCCGCTGCTCACCTTCCTGTGTGCCGCCGTGCTCAACATGTTCGTGCCCTCCGGGGGCGGGCACTGGGCCATCCAGGCACCCATCATGTTTGCCGCCGGCGCCAACCTGGGCGTGGACCCGGGCCTCACGGGAACCGCCATCGCGTGGGGCGATGCGTGGACCAATCTCATACAGCCCTTCTGGGCTATCCCGGCGCTGGCCATCGCTAAACTCAACGCCAAGGACATTATGGGATTCTGCCTCATCGACTTGGTGGTGAGCGGTCTCATCATCTGCGGAGGCCTTTTGATTTGGGCATTATAACGAATTTTACAATATTAATATAACATCGAATAAAACATCTATGAAACCCTTTTTCACCCTCTTGTTTCTTGCGACCGTCAGTATAGCTGTCGCACAAACGGATATCGATCCCATGACCGAGGGCATGGAATGTACCTCTATCACCATTGGCAAGAAAGCCTCTGCGGATGGCTCCGTGATGACCTCGCACACCGATGACAGTCACCGCTCGCGTACCAATATCCTGGTGGAGCCGGCCATGGATCACCAGCCGGGCGAGACCGAGGGCATGTACTGGCGCCGCTGGGCCAAGAAGATGCCCGGCCAGATGGCCCGTTACGAGAACATCCTCATTGGCGAGATTCCGCAGGTGGCGCACACCTACCAGTTCCTGAACACCGCCTACCCCTGTGTCAACGAGAAGCAGTTGGCCATCGGGGAGTCCACCTTTGGCGGGCGGTCGGAGCTGAAATCCGACAGCGGACTTATTGAGTGCCAGACCCTTTGCCGTCTGATGGTGCAGCGTTGCACCACTGCCCGCCAGGCCATCCGCATGGCCGGCGAGCTGCTCAAGGAGTACGGCTGGCGCGATGCGGGCGAGTGCCTCACCATCGCCGACAAGAACGAAGTGTGGCATCTGGAAATCCTCGGTCCCGGCAAGGACAAGCGCGGGGCCGTGTGGGCGGCGCAGCGCGTGCCTGACGACCATGTGGCCGTCAACGCCAACGCCTCCACCATCCGCGAAATCAACCTGAAGGACAAAGACTACTATATGGCCTCCGACAACGTCTATTCCCTGGCCAAGGAGAACGGCTGGTGGGATGGCAAATCAACGTTCCAGTTCGCCTACGCCTATGCGCCGCAGACGCGCACGATGATCGCCTGCCGCCGCAGGGAGTGGCGCGTCTTCGACCTGCTGGCACCCTCCCTCAAGCTGGACCCCAACGCCGAGAACTATCCCTTCTCTGTGAAGCCCGACACGCTGGTAACCCTTGAGAAGATGATGAGCATCTTCAAAGACTACTACGAGGGCACACCTTACGACATGCGCAAGACCTTGACCGTGGCCGACAAAGAGGGCAAACAGGTGATTTCGCCCATGGCCAACCCCTTCATGAAAGCCGATGAGCTGAAACTGCATCGCATCAACGGAGGCTGGAACGAGCTGGGCGAGCGCAATATAGCCGTACACTTCACCGTTTACGGCACCATTATCCAATGTCGCGCCGACCTGCCCGATGAGGTGGGCGCGTTGTGCTGGTTTGCCCTTGACAACGTGGCCTCATCCATCTATGTGCCCATCTACGCCAACGTCACCGACCTGCCCACCACCTACAAGACCGACGGACGGCTCACGGGCTTCAGTAAAGATGCTGCCTGGTGGGGATTCAACCGCGTGGGTAGTTTAGCTTGCCAGCGTTGGGGCGACATGCACATCGTCATCGACAAGACTTGGGAGCCTTTGGAAAAACAGTTTATCGATGAGCACAAAGACGTGGAACAGAAGGCTTTGCAGCTGTTGAAGAGCGGCAACCGGCAGGAGGCCATCCGCACGCTGACGGACTTCACCAACCGTTGCGGCAACACCGCCGTGGAAACCGCCTGGAAGCTCGGCGACCGCATCTGGACCGACTTCGACGGGACGTGGTAGAGAGGGGAGGATTTTAGAGTTAAGAAGTTAAGAAACTAAGTAATTAAGTAACAATTATTATTAAAACATTGATTATGAAGAAATTTGAATTAATAACCTTGCCTTACGAGGCAAACGCACTGGAGCCGGTCATCTCCGCCCAGACCATCGGTTTCCATCACGGCAAGCACCTGCAGGGCTACGTCAACAACCTCAACGCCGCCATCGAGGGCACGCCGTTCGCGGAGATGCCGCTGGAGACGATTGTGACGAAGGCTACGGGCGGCATGCTGAACAATGCCGGCCAGACCTTGAACCATAATCTGTACTTCCTGCAGTTCAACGCCCCGAAGGCGGACAACAAGCCCGTTGGCCCATTGGCCGAGGCCATCACCGCGCAGTTCGGCTCGTTTGAGGAGTTCCAGAAAGCCTTCGTGCAGGGCGGCGCCACCCTCTTCGGCTCCGGCTGGGTGTGGCTCTCCTGCGACGCCGCCGGCAAACTCACCATCACACAGGAAGGTCCCGCCGGCAACCCCGTACAGAAAGGACTGACTCCGCTGCTCACCTTCGACGTGTGGGAGCACGCCTACTACCTCGACTACCAGAACCGCCGCCCCGACCACCTGAACGCCCTCTGGCAGATTGTGGATTGGAACGTCATCGGGGAACGCTACCAAAACCGGTAGGATGGCGAAAACGCCCTACAAGGTCTATGCCGCTCGACTTTCATCCTTTTCATATTTAAGATAAAACGCTGTTCCATCGCTTCTTGCGCGATGGCGGGCGCGTGTGCGACCATGCCTTTGCCAACCTTTTCGCCTGGCAGCATACCTTTGGCAACCAGTGGACCGTATGTGAGGACCGGCTGATTGTGCGCTCGCGCACCGCCGCGCACAACGGATTTTCCCAGTATATGATCCTACCCGACGTGCAAACGCCGCAGTTGCCTTGTATTTTACAGCAAATCAAGGAGGATGCCGGCACGCGTCCCTACAATCTCATACAACTGTCGGAGTCGGACAAAATGCACCTCAAACAGCATTTCCCCGACACGTTCATGTTTGACAACCCTCGGAATATGGCTGACTATGTGTATGATGTGAATGATTTCAGGACATTCCGAGGACGGAAGTTGGCCGCAAAGCGCAACCACGTGAACAAGTTCATGTCGCGATATCCGTATCGTTATGAGACACTTGTCCCGGACCTGTTTGACGAGTGTCTGCGCCTGGAACGGGTTTGGCGGTCCGAACAATCCGGCCATTCCGACCAGCTGGGCGAGGAGGAGCGTGCCATACGGGCATTCTTTGACCATTATTTGGAATTGGATTTAACCGGCGGCGCCTTGTTTGTGGAGGACACTTTGGTGGCTTTCACCTTCGGCTCTCCAATCAACGCGCAGACCTTTGACATCCATGTCGAGAAGGCCGACATCCGCTACGACGGTGTTTTTCCGATGATCAGCCAGCTTTTTGCGCAACATCTTCCATCTCAATATCAATATGTTAACCGTGAAGAAGATCTGGGGCTTCCGGGGTTGCGCCAGTCCAAGCTCTCGTATCAGCCTCTGCGTTTGGAGGACAAGTTCTGCGCCCGGCCCTTGACCGAAGATCTCCGCCAGATCACCCGTCTGTGGAGGGATTGTTTTCACGACGAGACGACATTCATACACTCCGTACTTTCCCGCCATTACGACGAGTCGCGCATGTTCGTGCGCAAGGCCGATGGGACGATTGTATCCTCCTGCCTGTTGATCCCTTGTGACACCGCAATCGGCAAAATAGGATACCTTTATGCCATTTCCACCGCCGAAAGACACCGAAAAAAGGGCTTGGCGGAGCAGGTAACCCGGGATGCCATCGCATACGCGCGAAGTCAGCACATGCAAGCCGTGGCTCTAATCCCCGCCGACGAGGAGCTGCAACGCTACTACGCCCGCTTTGGTTTCGAGCCCCATCCCTATCCGATGCGCTTCGCCAATGACTGTGATTTGGGAACGGGGGATGCCACGAAGGACTATCCAATGGTTTTGAAACTTCAGGATTTCACACTCCCGATGGAAGAACTGTTCTGCACGCCGGAAAGATAAAGACTGTTGTACGCGGGATTCGTGTTTTTGTGTTCGAATGATGTTTCCATGGTTTTGTGGCCGCATTTTTGTATTTTTGCGGTCCGATTCATTATTTAATTATGTTGCTAAACGATCTTAAAAACTACAAGATATATCTCGCCTCCAAATCACCGAGGCGCAGGGAGTTGCTCGCCGACATGGGCATCGACTACGAACTGATCTCTACCGATGTGGAGGAATCCTACGACCCCTCACTCTATCCCGCCGAGGTGGTGCAACACTTGTCGCGGCTGAAACTCTCCGCCATCGACATGACGCAATATCTGGCCAACACCATCTTCATCGCCTGCGACACCGTCGTGGTGGTTGACGGGAAGATCATCGGCAAGCCCAAAGACAACGAGGAAGCTCTGCAGATGCTGCGCCAGCTGTCAGGGCAAACACATTTGGTATTTAGCGGCCTCACCGTGGCCACCCCCGACCGTATGCTGACCGACTTCCGCTCGTCCAGCGTCAACTTTGTCAAGCTTTCGGACGAGGAGCTGCAGTACTATGTGGAACATTACCGCCCGCTGGACAAGGCCGGCGCGTACGGGATACAGGAGTGGATCGGGTACATCGGCATCCAATCCATCCACGGCTCCTTCTACAACGTAATGGGTCTGCCCACCTGCCTGTTATGGGAAATGTTACAGAATATCATCCGCAAATAACCGAATGAGCAAGCCCCTCCGTATCGGCATCATCAGCGGCACCATCCTCCTGCTGGCCTTGGGCAGCCTGTTCACCTTCGGGCGGCACACCAAGGTGGTGGAGACCATCAAGCAGCAGGCTGCTAGCGTCATGAAAGTGGAGTACATCCCCGACCAGCACGTCACCCTCGAGAACACGCTGGCCTACCAAAAGCAGGACTCCGTCTATAACCTGTTCCGCAAACACTACCGGATGCACTACCAGACCATCGGCACGGCCACCTTCGCCGACAGCAGCCGTATCATCCTCATCTCCGAACCGGCACCCTTCTTCGAGCCGGACACGTTGGAGAGAATCCTTACCAAATACACCCATCAGACCTCCAAACGCCATTTCAAGATAGGTTACGACGGGCGCATCACCGATCTGATGGTAATTTTAGGCAACGCAACCACCGAAAATGTGGACTCCCTTGTGACCCGAATCTCCAAAAAGCAGTATCTTTCGGGCTACAAACCCAACAGTATCAATCTGCTGGACAATAAAAAACGCCATTATTTTTCATCGGAAAATCTGGACTATCAAATCTCCCTGGCCGAATTCGACGACTGGTTCATACAGGCTGGCGAGCTTTTCATAGATGGGAAAGACACAGCGAAGACACTCACTATCAGCCAGATGTTCAAGCAGAAGCGACGCGGAGTCTTCTTCAGCAAGGAACCCGGTTTGGTAGCCTGGTGCATCCGCCGCAACAGCGACATCAGCCGCCAGATGGGCACCATCCGGCAGTTTGCGTTGGATGCGGACCTCATCCTCGGCGCCCTGCGTGACTCCACCACCTTAGTCGTCATCGGGCGCGAGCGCGAGGCCGACCTGCAGACACTGCCGCCCCTGCGTGTGGAGACGGTGCTGCTCATCGCCAGCATCAGCGCCAAGGAGCTGTCGCAGAGCCTCGACATCAACGACTTCCTGGCCGGCAAGATGGCCGACGGGCGCGACTGGTGCCCCACCTACCTCAGCAAGGAGCTGGAAAACACAGAGTTGGGCCACCTGCTCACCATCACCGACATCCTGCTCAAAGACTGGTCGGAGAGCGGCACCATCCAGGAAGCGTATTACAACTATCCCAGCCCGGGCTATTTCCCCTTCGACCAACCCCTTTTCAAGAAATTAGGATTGGATCAGCTCGTTTACAACTGGAACACGGCCAACACCATGTACGCCATCGACTTGCCCAGATATACGATATACACCCTCAACCGCACGGGTGCGCTGCCCGTCTCGTACTTCAACTCACAGGAACGCAGCGAGAGCGTGGGGGCCACCTACGAGCGGCGGGCGGGCAACTATTTCGCCACCTGCGGCAACACCGACATCGCCCGCGTGGTGCAATATACCGCCCTGTACCAGCTCTTTATGGACAACGGCATCCGCTATAAGGGAAAGCTGCTCCATCCCTCATTTCCAAGCAAAAAGCCCTATCTGCTCGCCGGAGCGTGCTGGAACATGCTCAACATCTTCAAGAACCTGACCGACGACCAAATCGAACAGGTCTCCGATTCGCTGGCCAAAATCCATTTCTTCAATTACGGCGAAAAGGAAGTTCACCGGCAGATGCGCCGCAACGAGGCCGAATACAATTTCACCTATTCGGAGGATGACCAAAAGCGTATCTACCAAGATGTCAACCGACAACAGAAAAGCCATATTGTCAACGAGTTCCACTCCATACGCAGTATGCTGAAAGGGCTTTCGGAAGACAATCTCAAACTACTGGCACGGTATCTTTCATACCCACGCGGCACCACCATCAACAGTCAGGCTGCCTACAACCGCATGATGCAGGCCCGCAAGGTCAACGAGCTGATGCGCCTCATCGGGAAGAACAACCTGACGCTTCTCGGCGTAAACCTGGCCGAGGTGAAGAACTACTACGTCCAAAGCCTGAGCAAGTCTGGCGGGCGCTACCTGAAAACGCCCTCCATCATCATCACCTACAACGACATGGTGACCACGGGCGGGCACAACATCTCCTCGAAGATCAGCCGTGTGAGCTCCACCACGAACTACAAGGCACAGTCATCCTCCTCCCCTGCCCCATCTGCCAAGCCCACAGCGCCAACGACTCCGCGCCCAACCGCCACCGCGCCCTCCTCCGGAGCACGGCCTTCTTCCACCAGCACTCCCACACAGCGGCCAACGACCTCCTCAACCGCCCGACCCTCCACTACGACACCACGCCCCACAAGCGTTCCCGGCTCGGGCAATACGAGAACGCGGAGCTCAGTCATCCCAAGCTCCGCGCGCACAACACGAGGGTTTTAGATAATTCTTTACTTTTTGTAAAACACGAACTTACCGTCCTCCACGGAATCCACCATGATGGTGCAGTCGCGGTCGATGTCGTCCGCCAGGATGATTTTGGAAAGCTCGTTCAGGATGAGCTTCTGGATCACCCGCTTCAGCGGACGGGCGCCATAGATGGGATCGTAGCCCAAGTCGGCCAAGAGCGTCATGGCGTACTTGCTGAACTCGATCTTGATGTTGCGCTGCGCCAGCAAATCGCCCAATTGGGCCAGCTGCAGGTCGATGATGGCCTTGATCTCGCGCTTGGACAGCGGCTGGAACATCACAATCTCGTCGATACGGTTGAGAAATTCAGGCTTCAGCGTCTTCTTTAACAAATCCGTAACTTCGGCCTTAGTGCGCTCAAACACCTCCATATCAGAGTAGTTGGCGCGGTCGGCGTAGTTCTCTTGGATGATGTTGGAGCCGAGATTGGAGGTCATGATGATGATGGTGTTCTTGAAATCCGCCACACGCCCCTTGTTGTCTGTCAACCGTCCGTCGTCCAGTACCTGGAGTAGCACGTTGAAAACATCGGGGTGAGCCTTCTCAATCTCATCGAACAGGATGACGGAGTAGGGTTTGCGGCGCACCTTCTCGGTGAGCTGGCCGCCCTCATCGTAGCCCACGTAGCCCGGAGGCGAACCGATGAGCCTCGACACCGAATAGGACTCCTGGAACTCGCTCATATCGAAGCGGATCATGGCATCTTCGGTGTTGAACAGGTATTCGGCCAAAGCCTTGGCCAATTCCGTCTTGCCCACGCCGGTGGTGCCCATGAAGATGAACGAGCCAATGGGACGTTTGGCATCTTGCAGGCCGGCACGGCTCCGCCGGATGGCATCCGACACTGCACCGATGGCCTCATCCTGGCCCACCACACGTTTGTGCAGTTCCTCTTCCAGATGGAGCAGCTTGGACTTCTCGCTCTGCATCATCTTGGTCACGGGGATGCCCGTCCAGCGGGCCACCACCTCGGCGATGTCGTCGGCACTCACCTTCTCGTCGATGAGGGCATTGTCGCCCTGCAAAGCCTCCAACTCCTTCTGCAACTTCACAATCTGATCCTCGTCGTTCTTGATCAGGCCGTAGCGCAACTCGGCCACACGACCGTAGTTGCCCTGCCGCTCCTCGTTGACGGCTTCCAGCTTGTAGGCCTCGATTTCATCCTTGCAATGCTGAATCTTGTCCATGATTTCCTTCTCGCTCCGCCACTTGGAGGAGATGGCATTGCGTTTCTCCTGCAAATCGGCGATTTTGCCGCTCAATTCCGTCACCTTCTCGGTATTGTTCTCGCGCTTCAAAGCCTCGCGCTCGATTTCCAACTGGCTGATCTTGTGTTCCACCTCATCCAGTTCCTCAGGCACCGAATTGATTTCGAGTTTCAGCTTGGCCGCCGCCTCGTCGATGAGGTCGATGGCCTTGTCGGGCAGGAAACGGTCGCCAATATAGCGCTGCGACAGCTCCACGGCGGCGATGATGGCCTCGTCCAAAATCTTGACCTTGTGGTGGTTCTCGTAACGTTCCTTCAGGCCACGCAGGATGGAGATGGCGCTGTATTTGTCGGGTTCTTCAATCTTGACCGGCTGGAAACGGCGTTCCAGGGCCTTGTCCTTCTCAAAATACTTCTGATACTCATCCAGTGTGGTGGCGCCGATGGAGCGGAGTTCGCCGCGCGCCAGTGCCGGCTTGAGGATATTGGCGGCGTCCATCGCGCCCTCGCCCGACGCGCCCGCACCCACGAGGGTGTGGATTTCGTCGATG
>JAFZKY010000002.1 GCA_017551725.1 Bacteroidales bacterium | reverse complement strand
GTTAAGGTGAATAAGTGTTTAAGTGTTTAAGTGTTACAGTGTTTAAGTGTTTAAGGTCTTTCCTCTTTCACTCGTTGTTTTTATAAATTATTAAATATTCATTATTAACTATTGTTGTTTTCAATCTCATCAATAATCTTATTCAGCCCCAAAAACTCCGCGCAGGTGAGGGCGGCGCCGATGGTGACACCCGGGATGCCGTGCGAGTTGATGTTCTGTCCCGTCATGAACAGGTTGGGGATTTTGGTCCTTTGTGACACGAGCGTCTGCGTGGGGAAGTTCTTGTCGCGGATGATGCCGTACATGGAGCCGAAGCGGGTGGCGGTGTAGTCGCGGTAGGTGAGGGGCGAAGAGGTCTCGTAGTCTTCGATACAGGCGCGTATTCCCGGGAACGAGCGTTCCAGCACGTCAAGATAGTGTTCGGCGGTGCGCTCCTTGAACTCGCGGTAGGCCTCGCCTCGGTGCCCGACCTTGGTGTCAGCCCATTGTTGCACCTCGTCAAATCGCATGTAGCCAATCATTTCCGCACTCTGTGCCCACTGCTGGTTGTCCTGCGCGCACTGGTGCATGAACAGGTAACTGCGTAGCGGGTCGCCCGGCTTCCGGTCGTTGGCCTTCCACACATCGTCATGCTCGTAGTAATAATAGTTGTAGTTGAGATAGGGGGTGGAGTTCTCTTTGAATTTAATGTAAACGGTGAAGTTGGAGATGGTGTTCTCCAGTCCGTGGATGCGGTCGCGGTATGCCTTCCGTATGAGATGGGAGTCGATGATGTCAATGGTGGCTTGCGGGTGGAAATTCGATATGATGGAGTCGGCCTCGATGACCTCGCCGGTGGTCAGTTCCACACCGGTGGCCTTGTGTTCGTCGCAGAGGATGCGGCAGGCCTCGCTGCGGGTGCGGATCTCCCCGCCGAACCGGCGGATGGAGTCCGCCAGCGAGCGGGCGATGCAGTCGCTGCCGCCTATGATGCGCCAGGCACTCTGGATGTAGAAGTTGTTGATAAGCGCATGGATGTAGGTCGGTGTCTTGTCCTTCACGCCCGCGTACAGGGGCAGGTTGCCCGCCAGCACGTCCTGCAGGGTGGGGTCGGCGGTCACCGAGGCGATGAAGTCGTTGATGCTCGTCTTGATGTAGTCGGCCTCGATGAAGACGTTCTCCTCCACCTTGCGGAGGTTGTACAGCGGCGAGGCGTCGGCGATGGCCTGCAGCCGCCGGGTGTATTCGCGCAGGTCATGGCGGTGGTTGGGGAACTGTTGAGCCAGCGTGTCGATGAAATGCTCATACCCTGACGCATATTGGTATTGCTTGCCGGCAATGGAGAACACGTCGTAGGCGTTCTCGTCCAGCCGGCTCAGCTTCACGTCGTCCAGCAGGTTCAGATAGTGGAAGAGCCGGTGCAGGATCTGTCCCGGCAACATGCTGCCGATGTAGTGCATCCCCGTGTCGTATTTCACCCCGAAGCGCTTGAAGGTTTGCAGACACCCGCCAATCTGGGCGTTCTTCTCCAACAACAACACTTTAAACCCGTTTTTGCTCAAAATGTAGCCGCACACCAGACCGCCGAGGCCGGTTCCGAGGATGATGATGTCGTAATGTTGTTCGCTGTGATTGGCTGACATGCGTTTGGATTTTGATGTTGGGTTGTTGGATATATTATAGGTTTGTTTCGTCAAGGATGTGGTCAAAAGCAGCAGGGTCGGGGAGTGTGTGCGTATAGTGCAGGTTGTCGGGCAGTTGTGTGCAATGGCTGGCGATGGCGATGTTGTCCTCGTCCGCATCGAACGCCATGATGTTCAGGTCGGGGCGCAGCAGCGCGGCCAGCAACGACAACTCGCCATGCCCGCAGTTCTTGTACAGCAGGGTTGCGTTTTCAGGAACAGAGGCCAGGGCGTCTGCCACGTTCTGTCGCCACGTCAGTTTTCCACGACATTGGTTTTCAATGCTTTTGCCTTTGTAAATATATTTGTGCAAAATGATGTCCTTGAGGTAGTCCGGGGTTTCGCACTCTTTTTTAAACTCGGCATACCGGTCGATGTAGAAATGGCGCATCAGCCGGGCGGTTTCCAGCGGGGTTCGTCCCTGGCGGAAGCGCTCGTCGTCTGCGGTGATGCGCTCTCCGATGGAGACGGTCACCTGCCCTCGATGGATGTAGGTGTCGTATTTCGGGAACATGTCGCCGATGCCGTGGGCGACGATGGGGAGCACGTCCACGCCTAACTTGTCGGCCAGGAGGAACGCGCCCTGATGGAAACGCAGGATGGACTGGTCGGCGGAGCGTGTGCCCTCGGGGAAGACCAGCACGGAGTAGCCTTTCTCCACCATCTGTTTCAGTTTGGAGAAATTCTGGTCGAAACCGTAGGAGGCGGGCAGGAAGTCGCCGTTGCGGAGTATGCGCCGGTAAAGCGGCATGTTCCATGCCCAGTCGTTGGTGAGGGCGATGATCTTGGGTGTGAGCAGAAGCGTGTAGAGCAGGTCGAAGTGCGACTGGTGATTGCAGATGACGACTGCCGGCTTCTCGAAGTTCTCGTTGTTGGGGTTGAGGATGCGGAAGGATGAGTTGGGGATGACGTGGGCAGTGGAGAATAGGAGCTGTCTTAATACTTTGTGGTATTGCAACTTATGCTTGTCGGTACGGCCACCGAGGGTGAGCAGGAAGAATCCGGAGATGGTAAGTGCGACCACCCCGAGGAAGAAATAAGGGAAGCCGATGATGCTGCACAAGGCACTCCGCAAGGTCACGGGTTGCTTGCGCGGCTGGCCTTTCTTGGTGGTCAGCCATTTGAACACCAGCGGTGGGATGATGTAGGCCATCAGCACCACCGAGAACATGCCGATGATGGTGACCTCCGCCAGCGAGCGCATGGCCGGATGCTTGGCGAACACCAACATGCCGATGCTGATGAACATGATGGAGGCCGACAGGATGATGGAGTTCTTGAACTGCGCCAGCATCTTGCGCCCGTAAGCGTATTCGTACAGCAATCCCTCCGTGACGAAGATCGAGTAGTCGTCGCCCATACCGAAGATGAAGGTGGCCAGAATGATGTTGACAATATTGAAACGGATGCCCGTCATGCCCATGATACCCAAAATCCAGATCCAGGCGATGAAGAGCGGCAGGAAGGCCATGAGGCTGATTTCCAATCTTCCAAAGGAGAAAAGCAGGAAAGCGAATACGATGATGCCGCAGATGTAGAGCACGTAGTTGAAATCGGAGGAGAGGGCACTGACTAACCGCGAGGCGATGGAGGTGTCGGTGAAGGCGAATCCGTCGGCGGAAACTATTCGGTTCAGATATTCTTCAACTTCTTTGCTTTTTTCTTTTTTAACCTTCAAGATATTGTAAATCATTACTTTATTCTCTGTATTTACAACATAACTTGAAGCCAGTTGCTCCTCTATCGGCTGGAAGAAGGTGCTGTCTTGGATGGTATATTCCTGTTGGATGATGTCTTTGCACGGGGCAAAGGCTTCCGGGTTGAAGCCGTTTTGGAGGGCCGCTTGGTCCAGGTCGGCACAGAAGGTCTCGCGCTTGCCTTCCCAAAAGGCGTTCCAACGCTCAATCCGTTGCCGTTGTGTTTCCTGCGATGGCAGAAAACGCCCGATGCCACTGTAATGAACGATGGCAGAGGGATATACATTATCGGTTGTGGCTAACTTTTGCAGGAGTTGCTCCTGATGAGCCAAGGCCTCGTCTAGGGTGCGCCCCTCGGCGATGGCATACACTGTGTGGACCGTCGTGTCGCTTTCGGCACGCAGCTTGTCGAACGTCGCCCGCTGCTCCTTGGTCATGTAATTGATGTGGTGCATGTCGGTGTCGAAGGTGGTGCGCAAGCTGAAGATGTAGAACACGATGGTCAGCGCGGCGATAGCCCAGAACAATCCCCGGATGTTCTCGAAACGGAACTCGGCCACCCGCCGGAAGGCGAGGTCGCGGTTCGAGCCCTGGAAGTGCTTGCCCGTCAGGTGTGGCAGGAAGATAAGCACGAAGAGGATGGTGCCGGCCAGCAGCAGGGCCGCGAAGAGCCCCAGGTCTTTCATGGCGTCGGAGCTGATGAAGAGGAGGCTGAGGAATGCGCCCACCGTGGTGATGTTTCCGATGAGTAACGGATTTACGATGTCTTTGAGTATCTGTTCTTTGTCGTCGGTGCGCTTGAAGTGCGACAGGAAATGGATGGGGTAGTTGATGGCGATGCCTAAGATGATGGAGGCCACCCCGATGGCGATGACCGACACGGGGTTCTTGATGAGGGCGATGAGCCCCATGGCAAACAGTCCGCCGAAGGTGATGGAGACCAGGATCATCAGGATGCTGCGGAAATTGCGGTAATAGTAGTAGAGTAGGGCGATGATGAGCAGCAGCGAAATGCCGATGGCTGTAAAACTATCCTTCTTTATCTGTCTGGAGTTGGTCAGCGACACTTGCGAGGCTCCGAAACAGGAGATGTGGACTTTCCCTTCCTGCTCGCGTGCGACATCCTCCATGGCTTTGTCAATGAGGCGTATCAGTTCGCCGTTGCGCTTGGTCTCGCTCAACGGATAATTGGAGGTCACAATTACCTGGGATTCCGTTCCCTCTTTGTTGAAAATGTGGTCGTTGTCGGTCTGGTATGTGTCGTCGAGCTTGAAGTCGGAGAGCGATTTCAGCGCTCCGGAGGCGAAGAAGAGCGGGTCGCGCTGGATCATCGGGCGCATCATGGGCACGGGGGAGGCGAGCAGTTGCCGGTCGGCGGCCAGTTGCGTGGCCATGTGCGCGGGCGTGAGCATCGTGTCCATGCGGGCGTAGTCGTCCTCGGTGAGGAAGTAGGGCAGATTGTCCAACACGAAGGTCATCACAGAGGTGATCTCCTGGTCTTCCACCTGGTGGCGCAGTTGCTTGATGAGCCCGGCGGTGTCGGCTTCTGAGAGTTTTTCGGCCAACAGGTCGGCCGCCGAGGAGAGCAGTTCCACATCGGTTTCCGCCGCGGTGTCGGCCATGGCGATGCTGACGACCAGCTTGTTGTCGCCGCCCAGATGCTGGTAAGCCTCGTTGATACGCTTGCTGTTGCGGTTGTTGGGCAAAAAACTGCCGATGTCCTCCACGAAATGGAGGCGCAGTGCCGACAACACACATAACGTCACCACTGTCAGGAGGGTGAGCCATAGAGCGGAGCGATGCGAATCAAAAAAATGATATATTTTGAGGAAAAAAAATTTCAAAATCTCTTTTTTTTAAAGGCGCAAAAATACAAAATTTCTATCTTTGCAGCCTCTGTTTTATGCAATATGGCATAATGTTTTGAATATTAATAATCTAAATTATAAACTATAAATTTTTGTTATGAAACTTTCGTTACAAGATGCCTTGTTTGCCGTTTCTGAGGCCGAATTGAAGGCTCAGGCTCCTGCGGCTGAAGCTGCTTATCAGGAAACTGTCAACAAAACCGGTAGGGGAAACGATTTCCTCGGCTGGGTGAATCTGCCTCAGGAGGTCTCCGAGCAGGAGATTGCGGAAATAGAATCCGTGGCCGCACGCCTGGCTGCCAAATCGCAGGTGGTCGTGGTGATCGGCATCGGCGGCTCCTACTTGGGCGCCCGCGCCGTCATCGAGGCCCTGCAGCACAGCTTCAGTCCTATGCTGCCGAACGAAAAACCGCAAATTGTCTATGCCGGCAACAACATGAGCGAGGATTACCTGCACGATTTGCTGGATGTGCTCGCCGTGAAGGACTACAGCCTGGTGGTGATTTCCAAGTCGGGCACTACCACGGAACCCGCCATCGCTTTCCGCATCCTCAAGCAGCATTGCGAGCAGAAGTATGGCGTGGAGGAATCCCGTCAGCGTATCGTGGCCATCACCGACAAGGCCCGTGGCGCCCTCAAGACGCTCGCCGACCAGTCCGGCTATCCCACCTTTGTCATCCCCGATGACGTGGGCGGACGCTATTCCGTGCTCACCCCCGTGGGGCTGCTCCCCATTGCCGCCGCTGGCTTCTCCGTTCGCAAGTTGCTCGACGGTGCCCGCGCCATGCGCCAACAGCTGATGGAGGCCACCGCATTCGACGCCAACCCGGCCATGCAGTACGCCGCCTTGCGTAACGTGTTGTATAACAAGAATCTGAAAGTTGAACTGATGACCTCCTTCGAACCCAGATTCTTCTATTTGATAGAATGGTTCAAACAGCTTTTCGGCGAGAGCGAGGGCAAAGAACTTAAGGGTATCTTCCCTGCCGGTGCCATCTTCTCCACCGACCTGCACTCCCTCGGCCAGTATATCCAGGAGGGCTCCCGCCAGATGTTCGAGACGGTGCTAACCACGGAAAATGTCCATCATACGGTGCAAATTCCGTTTGACGAGCAGAATACCGACGGTCTCAATTATCTGCAACACAGGAGTATAAATGAGATTAACCACATCGCTCAGCAGGGAACCTGCCAGGCGCATGTGGATGGGAAAGTGCCGAACATCCGGATCACCATTCCCGAAATCAACGAGTTTTATCTCGGCGAGTTGATCTATTTCTTCGAGATGAGTTGCGCTATCAGCGGTTATATGCTGGGTGTCAATCCGTTTGACCAGCCCGGCGTGGAAGCTTACAAGCGCAATATGTTCCTTCTCTTGGGTAAACCGGGTGTGAAATAGCATCCGGCTTGCCTTCTTCTCTTGCGGCGGAATGTTTTTCCGCCTATTTTCTGATTTGAAACCCTTTAGCCTATGCAAACCTTTATCTTCTCGTTCTTCATCTTCTACGTGGTGCTGCTGTTCGTGATCACGGGAATCACCTCCCGGAAGGCGGACAACCAGACCTACTTCACGGGCAATCGGAAGTCGCCGTGGTTTGTGGTGGCGTATGGCATGATTGGCAGTTCGCTCTCCGGCGTGACGTTCATGTCGGTGCCCGGGGATGTCTATACGACGCAGTTTACCTACTTGGGTGTTGTGTTAGGGTATATTCTTGGATATGTGGTAATTGGGATGATTCTCCTACCGTTGTACTATAAGTCGGGAGTGACCTCCATTTACGAATATTTGGGGTCGCGAATCGGCAAGGAGGCGCACAAGACCGGCTCGGTGCTTTTCTTTATCTCCCGTCTTTTGGGCTCGGCTCTGCGCATGTATCTCGTGATTTTCGTTCTCCAGGTCTTCGTCTTCGACGGTTGGCATATCCCGATATGGCTGACAGCTATTGTGATGATTTGCATTATCCTGTTATACACCTTCCGGGGCGGCTTGAAGACCGTGGTCTGGACGGATATGCTGCAGACCACCTTCCTGATTGGCGCTTTGGTAATAACAATCATTGTGATAATGAAGGATATGGGCGGCTCGTTCTCCGAACTTTGGCAGGCTATGTCCGATGTGGGGAAGGATGGTACGGACTGCCGGACGGTTTGGAATACGGATTGGCGCAACAACAGCTTTTTTGTGAAGCAGATCATCGGCGGCATGTTCATCACCATCGCCATGACGGGCCTGGATCAGGATATGATGCAGAAGAACCTGTCCTGCAAGACGTTGCGCGATTCCCAGCGCAATATGTTTTCTTTTACCACTATTCTGGTGGTGGTCAACTTGTTATTCCTCTTGTTGGGTGGAATGCTGCTGGTGTTCGCCAAGCGTCACGGCATTGATGTGGCCAGTATGCCCACAGACAGGATTTACCCGGAGATTGCGTTCAAATATCTGGGCAAGTTCGGGGCGTTGGTGTTCGTGTTCGGCCTCATCTCCGCCGGATTTTCCAGCGCTGACGGCACGTTCACGGCCTTGACGACCACGGTATGTTATGACATTCTCGGCATCGAGAAGCGCTTTCCGTCGGCGCAGGCGCAGACGCGGGTGCGCAGGCTCGTGCATCTGGCCATCTCCATGCTTTTCCTGATAGTGATTATTGTGGTGGCTAACCATCACAACGACGCGCTGATCCGCATCATCTTCACGGTGGCCTCCTACACGTATGGCCCGCTGCTCGGCCTCTTTGTGTTCGGCATCTTCACCCACAGGGAGATTCCGGCGAAACGGCGCTTCCTGATACCTTTGGTGGCCGTTTTGATTCCTACGCTCTGCTACGTTGCCTCGTCCCATTCCGTGGAGTGGCTGAATGGCTATAAGTTCGGTTACGAGCTGCTGATTGTCAATGGCCTTATCGTCTTCGGCTGCCTGATGCTCCTTAGCAAAAAATCCTCCACCAACTCCGCCTCAACAAATCAACAATTAAACAGTTAAACAATTCAACAAATAAACCCATTTATTAACCACTTAAAATTAAACGCTTATGAAAAAGTATTTCGCTGAAATGGTAGGAACGTTTGTTCTTACGTTCCTTGGCTGCGGAACGGCTATGTTCCTCGGATGCGCCACTCCTGCGGGCGTGGTCGGCACGGCTATTGCCTTCGGTCTTTCCGTGGTGGCTATGGCTTACACCATCGGTGGCATTTCCGGTTGCCACATCAACCCGGCCATCACGCTCGGCGTCGCCCTCTCGGGCCGTATGAGCTGGAAGGATGCTCTCGGCTACTGGTGTGGCCAGATCATCGGTGGTATCATCGCCGGTGCTCTCCTGTTGGCTCTCGTCAACATCGTGACCCCGTCGGCATGCGGTATTGCAGAAGGCATGACTGGCCTTGGCTGCAACGGCGTTGCCAATGCGGGTGGTCCGCTGGGCGCCTGCCTCGTGGAGATCATCGCCACATTCCTCTTCGTGCTGGTGGTTTTGGGCACGACTGATGAGAAAGTCGGTGCCGGCAACTTCGCTGGTCTGGCTATCGGTCTCACGCTGATTCTGATCCACCTGGTGTGCATCAACCTGACGGGTACCTCTGTGAACCCCGCCCGTTCCATCGGACCGGCCATCTTCGCTGGCGGCCAGGCTCTGTGCGACCTGTGGGTGTTCATCGTGGCTCCGCTTATCGGTGCTGCTCTTTCCGCCTTGGTGTGGAAGTGCTTCAGCTGCGACAAATGCTGCAAGAAAGATCAGGAATAATCCTTTGTGGAATTCATTAAAAAAAGCCGTTCGAAAGAGCGGCTTTTTTTTGTACCTTTGCAGCCTCAAAATTTTGAATTATGGATATGGATAAAATCAACGAGGTCTTCGACCAGTTTCATAACACTAACGTGCTGGTTATCGGCGATGTGATGATCGACTGCTACATCACCGGCAAGGTTACGCGCATCAGTCCCGAGGCCCCGGTTCCCATCGTCAACGCGCAAAGTCGTACCTACCGGCTCGGCGGCGCCGCCAATGTGGCTCTCAACCTCAAGTCGCTCGGTGCGCATCCGATTCTCTGCTCGGTGATCGGTAGCGACAACAAGGCCAAGGTTTTCTACGACCTGATGGAAGATTGTGATCTGGATTCGGTGGGCTTGGTTCCCATGTATGGCCGTCGTACCACGGTGAAATACCGCATCATCGGCAACAACGCCCATATCGTGCGTGTGGACGACGAGCGTGACGAGCAGCTGAAGGAGCGCGAGAAGCGCCAGTTCATCACCACGGTGGAACAACTCATCGACCATCATGCCATCGATGCGTTGATTTTCGAAGACTATGACAAAGGTCTTTTCTCCAAAGATCTGATACAGGAAATCATCAATTTCGCCCATAAGAAAAACATCTTCATCGCTGTGGATCCCAAGAAGCGGAATTTCAACAACTATTCCAATGTGGATCTCTTCAAACCCAACCTGAAGGAGTTGACCGCTGGCTTGAACATTGAGGACAATGTGGAGCTCTCTCTGGATGACATCCAGCAGATTGCGAAGAAGTTTGCCGCCGACAAGTGCATCGACAAGGTAATGATCACCATGTCGGCCAAGGGCATCGCCTTCTACGATCGTGGGAATGACAAGTTCTACTATCAGGAGGCCTTCAAGCGTCGTGTGAGCGACGTGTCCGGTGCGGGCGACACGGTCATTTCGGTGGCTTCCCTGTTCCTGCTCAAGGGCGAGTCGGTGGAACTGACGAGCCTTGCCTCCAACCTGGCCGGCGGCCTTGTGTGCGAGTATGTGGGTGTGGTGCCTGTGAATGTGGCCCAGCTGAAAAACGAGATTCTGAAGAACCAGCCGAAAGGTTGAATACTAAAAAACACAAATGTCCGTTAGGCTATTGTGTCGAAAATTATTGAGATTAGATGAAATCCTTGAAAAAAATCCTGCTCTTGGTGATGCTGGCGTGTGTCGCGTCGGCCTCGTACGCCCAGTCCAAGGTCTTCGGCGTGCCCAACCTGCAGAAATACGATACCAAGCGTTTCCACTTCGGCATCCTGCTGGGTGGCTCCAGCCTGAATTACTATTCCAAGGTGAAACCCGACTTGACGGACTATACCTACAGCATTGTGGAGACGAAAGGCGGTCTGGCCTTCAATATCGGTATCGTGACGGATATGCGTATGGGCAAGTATTTTGATTTGCGCCTGATTCCGGCCATCACCGTCGGTGACCCGGTAGTTTGCTATTACAAAGCTAATTACGAACTGATTGACCAACCTCGTACACAACATGTGTTTCTCGATATTCCGCTGCTGGTGAAGTTCAAGTCATCCCGTATGGCCAACAACATCCGCGCATACGTCATCGGCGGTGCCCAGTACAGCCTTGACATGACCTCCAACGCCAAATACAACAAGGAGAATCATGGGAATGCGAAGAGTATGGTCGGGATGAAGGCCGCCCATGACGAGGATAAAATCTATCTGAACACCAAATTCCACGATTATCTTGGTGTGGCCGGCGTGGGTTTCGATTTCTATTGCACCTATTTCAAGCTCGCTGTGGAATTGAAAATGTCGTTCGGATTGCGCAACCTGCTGATCACGGACCCGACACGCTATCCCTCGTATGTGGATCTCCAGTATGTGGAGTCGTTGCAGTATCTTAAATCCAGAAATTTCCAATTATCTATTACATTTGAATAAAAAATGGCAAACAACGAAGAACTTTTCAAACAGATTGTGGCCCATGCCAAAGAGTATGGCTTCATTTTTCCATCCAGTGAAATATATGACGGCCTGAGTGCCGTTTACGATTATGGTCAGAATGGTGTTGAGTTGAAGAACAACATCAAACAGTATTGGTGGAAGGCGATGGTGCAGTATCACGATAACATCGTGGGATTGGACAGCGCCATCTTCATGCACCCCACTATCTGGAAGGCCTCCGGCCACGTGGATGCGTTCAACGATCCGCTTATCGATAACAAGGATTCCAAGAAGCGCTATCGTGCCGATGTGCTGATTGAGGATCATATTGCCAAGATCGAGGACAAAATCAATAAGGAGGTGGAGAAGGCCCGCAAGCGTTTCGAGAACTTCGACGAGAAGATGTTCCGCGAGACCAACGGGCGTGTGCTGCAATACCAGAAGCAGATTGACGACATCACGGCCCGTTTTGCGGAGCTGATGAATGCCAACGACCTGGCCGGCCTGAAGGCGCTGATTGAGGAACTGGGCATTGCCTGTCCCATTTCCGGCACGCGCAACTGGACCGATGTGCGCCAGTTCAACCTCATGTTTGCCACGAAGCTCGGTTCCGTGTCCGACGGCGCCGACACCATCTATCTGCGTCCGGAGACCGCGCAGGGCATCTTCGTCAATTTCCTCAATATCTACAAGACAGGACGCATGAAGCTGCCGTTCGGCATCGCGCAGATTGGCAAGGCTTTCCGTAATGAGATTGTGGCCCGCCAGTTCATCTTCCGTATGCGCGAGTTCGAGCAGATGGAGATGCAGTTCTTCGTGAAACCCGGCGAGGAACTCAAATGGTTCGACTACTGGAAACAGACGCGCCTGCAATGGCACACCGACCTTGGCATCGCGCCGGAGAACTACCGCTTCCACGACCACGAGAAGCTGGCCCACTACGCCAACGCCGCCACCGACATCGAGTTTAAGTTCCCGTTCGGCTTCAAGGAGTTGGAAGGCATCCACTCCAGAACCAATTTCGACCTTTCACAGCATGAAAAATACTCCGGTAAGAAGCTCCGCTATTTTGATCCGGAAGTCAATGAAAACTATGTGCCGTATGTGATTGAAACCTCCATCGGTGTGGACCGCATGTTCTTGGCTGTGTTCAGCAATGCCTATACGGAGGAGACGCTGGAGGACGGCTCCACGCGTGTGGTACTGCGCTTGCCGGCGAAGCTGGCCCCGTACAAGGTGGCCGTGCTGCCGTTGGTGAAGAAAGACGGTCTGCCGGAGATTGGCCAGGAGATCTTCAACACGCTGAAGAAGGACTTCATGGTGCAGTACGAGGACAAGGATGCCATCGGTCGCCGCTATCGTCGGCAGGATGCCATCGGCACGCCGTTCTGCGTCACCATCGACAACCAGACCAAGGAGGACAACACGGTGACCGTTCGCGAGCGCGACACCATGCAGCAGTACCGCCTGCCCATCGACGGCCTTGCCGACGAACTGCTGAAGAAACTGAGGTAGTTTTTTTTTTAATTGGCAGAGCTCCAGTAGGACCTGTCTATGCAATTATTTTATACTTGAAAAAATGAAAAAATATTTCCTGATTGTCCTGCTGTTTTTCGCCACATTTTGCCAGGCCCAGAACATGAAGGCCTTCATCAGCCACAAGGCCTACTGCACCGACAAGGGCCAGCCTTACATTGAGTTCACGTTCATCGTGGGCGGCAATTCCGTACAGTACGCGCGTAACGACAAGGGTCTGCTCGAGGCCGATGTGGACATCCGTGTGGATGTGATGCGCCAGGACACGTTGGTGAAAACCCTGCACTACATCCTCTCCAGCGAGCAGCTGGCCGACACGTCCGTGGCCGAGAAGCCCGACTTCGCCGACATCCAGAACCTGCCCGTGCCTAACGGCGACTTCTTCCTCAACTTCTACCTCACCGACAAACATCGCGATTCCTCCACCTTGAAATACATCGATCGCATTGTCTTGAACTTCCCACCCGACAAGATTTCCTCTTCGAGAATATCCCTGTTTGAGGATATGAGCGCGCCGGTGTCGCCGGGCTTGTATGTCAAATACGGCTACAACCTGCCGCCACTGTATTATAATTTCGTCCCGGAAAGCCAATACACGCTGCCGTTTGCCGTGGAGGTGTATGGCACGCGGAAACAGCTGGGCGACAATCGTCCTTTGTCGGCGAAATGTTACATAGAGAATGTGGACAACCATCTGGTGGCAATGCCCAACAATGTGATAACCAAGAAACTGCATACGGATGATGTGGTGCTGGTGATTGATCAGTTCAATGTTTTCAAACTCCCTTCGGGAAATTACAATGTAGTGGTGGAGATGTACGATGAAAATGACAGCCTGCGCCTGGTCAACAAGGTATTCTTCCAGCGCAGCAATCCTTCCATAAAACTGGATATCCACCAATATGATGATGTGGTGATTGACGATTCGTTTGTGGCCAGCATGACGGACCGCAAAAAGCTGGAGGACAATGTGCGCTGCCTGTATCCCATCAGCAACACCATGGAACGTGAATTTTTCGACCATCGTATGAAACTCGTCGAGACACCCCAGCTGCAGCGTTTCTTCTATGCCTTCTGGCTGTCACGCAATCCGAACAATCCGGAAGCCGAATGGAAAAAATACGAGAAGATGGTCTCCTACGTGCAGGAACGTTTCGGCAGCAAGCAGGTGAAGGGCTACCGCACCGACCGAGGACGCGTCTATCTGCAATATGGCCAGCCCAACGACATCAAGGAGGTGCCATCCGATCCCGTAACCTTCCCGTATGAGGTGTGGCATTATTATTATCTGGACGACCAGACGAATGTGAAGTTTGTGTTTTACGATCCCTCGTTGGTGGGCAACGATTACGAGTTGCTTCATTCTAACAAGTATGGGGAGGTGCATGACACCAACTGGAAGATGCGTCTTGTTAAGAAGATACAAGTCCAGACGGATATTTATGATCCGGAACCCGACAGCTATTTCGGCGGCGAGATCAACGAAAACTGGCGTTATCACTGATGTCTGACGGATGATGAAACGTCTCTTGGACATAATCTGTTCGTTGTTGGCCTTGGTGGTGTTCAGCCCCTTGTGGATTCTCATCGCCTTGGCAATCGTGCTTGAGTCACGGGGCGGCGTGCTTTACCGGCAGGAAAGGGTAGGGCGCAACAACCGCGATTTCATGCTCTATAAGTTCCGCACCATGCGGACAGGCTCCGACAAGAAGGGCCTGCTCACGGTGGGCGACCGCGACAGCCGCGTGACGCGCGTGGGTTATTTCCTGCGCAAATACAAACTGGACGAGTTTCCTCAGCTGGTCAACATCATCAAGGGCGACATGAGCATTGTGGGTCCGAGGCCCGAGGTGCGGAAATATGTGGACATGTACACGCCCGAGCAGATGAAGGTGCTCAGCGTGCGCCCCGGCCTCACCGACTATGCCTCCGTGCGCTATGTGCATGAAAGCGAAATACTGGCCCGCTCCGACAATCCCGAACAGACCTATATCGACGAGGTGATGCCCGCCAAGCTCGCCCTGAATCTGGAATATATACAAAACCAGTCGTTGCGGGAGGATATTAAACTGATATTCCAAACCTTTGCCGCTATCGTACATTGATTTTACCGTTTTATGAAGATGAAAAAGCTGATTCTGCTTCCGATCCTTATCCTGGCCGTATTCTCGCTTTACGCGGAGGGCGGCGACACGCTGGCTCCGCCGGCGCGGTTTACGAAAAAGGACTATATCCCGAAGTTCACGGCTACGGTTCTCGGACGGTACGAGTACAACACGAATATCAACGCGCATCATTTCGAGTTGCGCCACACCCGCATCGGGGTGAGTGGCAGTGTCCACCCGATGTTCTCCTATATGGCGCTGGTGGACCTGACATACGGCGGTGCCTTCTCGCCGGTGGCCATCTTCGCCCAGTTCAAGCCCGTCAAAGGGCTCTCTTTTCTCATCGGCTACGACAAGATGCCCTTCAGCAGCGAGAATCTGCTGTCGCCGTATCAGTATTATTTCTCCGACAAATCGTTCCTGACGCAGAAGATTACGGCGTGGAGCGACGTGGGTGGCGTTGTGGCGTACAAATGGGACAAGGTGGTGCCGTTTGAAATCAAGGCCGGCGTGTTCAACAGCGGTGGCTTCCACAAGCAGATGCAGTTCCAGAAGAATTTGAACTATGTGGTGCGCGGCACTTTTGAGTTTGTGAAGGGCCTGCGCCTGTCGCTTGATTATGCGGCGGTGAAGCCGGAAGCCCTCCGCACGCACAACACCGATTTCGAGCTGGCCTACGATTGGAACAATTTGCATCTGGAGGCGGAGTATATATATAAATGGTATGATGGCAGACTCTTTGCCCCGACGCACGCATTTTACGGTTTTGCCTTTTATAAGATCCCGATAGAAAAGAAATGGATGAACCATCTGGCCCTGGGCGTGCGCTATGATGCCATCACCCCCAATTGCAACGGCAAGCTGGCAGATGACGGGATCTATGTGCTGGAACCGTATCGCCAGAGAATCACCGCCGGGGTAACCCTCATCTTCGTGGAATCCCCTCTCCGGGCGGGTATCCGTGTCAACTACGAGAAAAACTTCTTCCATAAGGGCACACCCTGCGATCAGGACCGCCTGATATTGGAATTGATCACCCACATATAATTTTTTTGAAAAAAATCAGTTTTAATACCCAAGATTCTTCACTGAAATTACGTTTGTATTAATGAGTGTGCCAAAAGATTCGGAAGTGCTGCAATGGATAGAAGGCTGTCGAAAGGGCAACCGCCGGGCACAACACAAGCTGTTCCGGCATTTCTACCCGGCGATGTACCGGCTTTGCATGCGGTATGCCAGCAGCACCGACGAAGCGGACGACATGCTCAACGAGGGTTTTTTGAAGGTGTTTTCCAACCTCGACAAATACAAGGAAGACACAGGTTCTTTTGAATCGTGGATGAAACGGGTGATGGTCCATGCGGCGATAGACTACCGGCGCAAGTACGACCCCAAGGTGGATATGGCCGACCTGGCCGACTGGTCGGAGTCGGGTGCCATCGGGTACGATGTGAACGTGGCCGTGGGCAAGATGTCCGCCGACGAGCTGGTCGCGCTGATCCAGAAGCTGCCCCCGATGACGCGGACGGTTTTCAACCTCTTTGTGTTTGAGAACTGCTCCCACGCTGAAATCGCGCAGCAGATGGGCATCACGGAGGGTACCTCCGCGTGGCATGTCAATGCGGCCCGCACCCGCTTGAAAAACGAAATTGAAAAGTGGAATGAATTATGACAGAGTTCGACGAATTGATTAAAAACAAGGCTGAAGAAGCCAACTATTCCTACAAGCCTTCCGCATGGAAGAGCTTTCTGGCCTATTCCGGTGCGAAGACAAGCACGCTCTTGATATGGGTGTCGGCTGCCGCCGTGGCCGTTTCCGTGGTGGCGGTCAGCACGTATTTCCTGCTCCGCCCGCAAACGCAGGACCAGCCGGCTCTCCCCGAACCGGAAACCGTTGCGGTGTGCGTGGATACCATGCCATCGGAGGTGGCGGATGCTATAGAGCCCGTGGCAGAGGGGAATCCCCGTATTGTAGTTTTCACACTTCCGGAGGACATTGATGATGTGCCGGCAACGGTTGCCGATGCACCCGAAAGTCAGCCGATGGAAAATACGGAGCAGAAAACCATCCCGCCGGCAAGCAATCCCCGCTTGGAGCCTGTGCGCATCCTCGTGGACACGATCACCCGCATGGAACCCACCGACGAGGAACTCCAGAACGGGAACAGCAACCTCTATTAGCGGACTTTCAGATTCCGAAGCTCTTCTTCCGACATACCGTATGCCTCCTTTCCTTTAGCGAGGCATTTTTCATATCCGGCTTTGTCTTTCAGTCTTGCGTAGCATTGCAACTCACTGTACCACAGGTCCCAAATCAGCGGCAGCGCCTCTTCGGCCGTTTGGAAGATGGTGAGCGCATCTTGGTATTTCTTCGCCTCCATATTGGCTTTTCCATAGAACAAAAGATAGATGGGGTCGTCGCCGGTTTGCGGAATCAGCTGGTTGATGGTGTTTTCTGTTTCCGCCAAATGACCGTTGTTGACGTGGAACAACAGCTTGTGCAGCAGCAGATAGCGTTCGTCCACGCCTTCCTGCTGTAGTTCGTCCAGACGGGCGATGAAGTGCTTGGCGTCGGTCTGGTAGAGGTTGGCAATGTAAAGCTGATAAAACAACGGATACTCTTTCAGTGCTTCTTTATGGTTTGTAAGGGTCTTCAAGGCGGCTTCGTTTTTGTGCTTAATGGTTTGTTCTTCCGCCTGTTGCAGCCACTTGACGTCCGACTCGGGATTTGTTTGCAGCATCAGGTTGTACAACATGCTGTACTGCACGCTGGTTGAAAGCATACACCCCAAGTTATAGATGAATCCTTCTTGCAGCATGAGCTTGCCGTCCACCGTATCTACAATGTAATCCGAAAAGTTGAGCGTGAAATTGTCGTAGGTGCGGAAAATGACGTGGTGCTCTCCATCTTGGATGTAGTAGCGCACAAAGGTGAAGTCGCCGCCGTTGTTGATGGCGCGCACGGCCTGTTCGCCCACTTGCAGGCACTTGTCGAAGAACGCTTCTCCGCCCTCCACATCAAAACCGCTGTTGACGATGGAGTTTTCGGACACCCGTTCGCGGATGTAGGCTTTGTTGATGGCCTTGTTGAAGGTCTCGGCGTCACCGTTGTGCCCGGCAAAGACTATCCGTGCGGCGAGAGTGCTCACATGCTCTTCGTCCAGGGTGTCCACCGACTCGGAAGTCGTGCTTTGGGGATTGCCGCATCCGGTGGTTAGCAGGAAAAGTACGGCGAATATGCACGCAGGGATGCCAATATGCGTTAAGAGACGGGAATGGATTTTCTTTTTCATAGTAAAAATGCCGAAAGGATGATGGCTTATTTCTTGTCTATAATGGAAATATAGGTATAAATGGGGTAATGGTCGGAGGCTTGGAGGTTGGTGCAGACGGTGTGGCCGAAGTCGTTGTAATGGTTGCTGTGGAAGATGTAGTCGATGCGGTAGGCGGGGAACGACTCTCCATGGTAGGTGCTGCCGATGCCTTTCCCGCTGCTGCGGAAGCTGTCCTTGAAACCGTGTCCGATCTTGTGTACGCTGAAGGCGGCGGGCGAATCGTTGAAGTCGCCGCAGATGATCACCGGGTGGCGGCACGAGTCGATGTCGGCACGCACGGCGATGGCCTGGTGCTGCCGCTGGTCGAAGGCGCGCGAGATCTTGTAGGTGAGTTTCTTGGCCTTGCTGTCGAACTCGGGGTCGCTGTGGTCATTGTGCATCACGGCCTTGCCGGTCTCATAGTCCTCGTTGACAAGTCGCATGGACGAGAGATGCACGTTGTAGATGCGCAAGGTGTCGCGGTTGTAGCGGATATCCACATACATCGACTTGTTGCTGGAACTGTCGCCCGTGTTCACGATGCCGAAGTTTACAATCCGGTATTTGCTGAAGATGGCCATGCCGAACTGGTAGTCTTTGAAGTTCTTGTTGGGCAGATAGAGCCGGTAGGTCTTGTTGTTGTCGGAGATGCCGAGGGCCTTGAGGATCTCCTCGGTGGAATGGAAGCCCGTTTTGCGGCTCTTGTCCAGACTGTACTCCTGGATGCAGAGGATGTCGGGCGACTCTTCGCGCAGGAAGCGTATGACCGAGTCGTTGAGCGTGCGGCTGTTGGGCTCGTAGATGTTGAACGAGCGGGCATTGAAGCTCATTACCTTGAGGCAGCTGGCGCACGTCTCTGGTTTATCTTGGGCGCGGAGCTGGAAATGTTTGTCTATGTTGTTGACATTTATCAGGATGCAGATGACGGGAAACAACGCCCATTTGTAGTCGATGATCAGCCACAGGACAACGAGTACAGCATTGACGATGAGGATGTAGGGGAACAGCAGTCCGCAGTAGGCGATGGCATGTGAGAGGGTGGGGTGGATGATTTTCGCCAGGTAGGAAAACAACAGCATACCGACGGCGATGATGGTGAAAAGAATCAGCAGCCCTTTGCCTAAACGTAACAGGAAGAATATTTTTTTTGAAGCCATTATTTCTGAGAATGTTTGAATAGAAAATCCTTTTCCTCCTGACTCAGTGCATCATATCCTCTCTCCGAGATTTTGTCCAGGATGGCGTCCACATGCTGTTTTTCGGCAGCCCGACGTGCATTGTACTCCTCGTCGCTCATTGGCCGGCGACTCTCATCAGACACATAGTACTTCTCTTTCCGTTTCCGGAAATAGGATCTGTCGGGCTGATAGCCAATGGGTTGACGGTCCATTTTGCGCCACAGCAGGATCAGGATGATGCCGAAGATCATGCCGCCCAGGTGTGCGAAGTGCGCCACGCCGTCCGCCGCCGTCAGTCCCGTGATGAGTTCCAAGGCACCATAGATGATGACCAGCCACTTTGCTTTGATGGGGATCAGGAAATAGACGAATATCTGGGCATTGGGGAACAACATTCCGAAGGCCAGCAGGATGCCGTAAACGGCTCCGGAGGCGCCGATGATGTTGAAGCTGTTCAGGATGTTGGCCTTGGCCGATTCCGCCGCCACCACGCAGTCGGAAAGGTTGCCGATGTTAGCCTGCAGCATGTCCGACATCTGCTGGAGTGCCTGCGGGTTCAAGTATTTGCCGGGGTTTTCGGCGACGAGGGTCTGGAAGGTGGCCAGCGACGGGTCGTTGAGGAACTGGTTGAGCAGGGCCATCGTGGGGTGGATCTGGAAGAAGATGACCGTGTAGTGGAAGATGGCGGCCCCGATGCCCGTGATGAAGTAATAGACGAGGAAACGCTTCGTGCCCCACAGGTTCTCCACGGCGGACCCGAACATCCACAAGGCGAACATGTTGAAGAAGATGTGCTCGAAGTTGGCGTGCATGAACATGTAGGTGAT
Organism: Bacteroidales bacterium; assembly: GCA_017551725.1. Classification (GTDB taxonomy): domain Bacteria; phylum Bacteroidota; class Bacteroidia; order Bacteroidales; family WCHB1-69; genus F23-D06. The sequence goes on along the minus strand of JAFZKY010000002.1, from coordinate 5,836 downwards.
GAACTGCCACGGGTGGAAGTCGGCGGCGCCGATGAAGTGCAGGCCCAGCCACTTGTCCAGGTCGCAGGTGCCGGTCTTGGCGAACACGTAGGTGGCCAGAAAGACCAAAACATTGATGATAAGCAGGTTTTTTATGCCTGGCGGCAGGATGTTGAAGCCGCCCATTTTGATTTCGTTGTCCATTATTTCGGGAAAATTTGTGCCGGCAAAGACCGCTTGCCGAAGCGGCTGCAAAAATACAATTAAATTGTTTATCTTTGTCTCACGTGCCCCCAATAGCCAACTACCTTGATTCCTAATAGAACATTCCCCCATGGCTGCAGGTCGTCACTTCCGCGGCGTGAGGGCTTTGGGCTTCGTGGCACGCGCCATCCGCGCCGCGGGGGATTTGCGTTGGCGTCATCATGCTACCGAGATGGAATCCCTGACGGGATTCGGCGGAACCAAGGGGTGTGATTTCTCAACGGGCTTTTATTCATTGATTGGATTTCGTAAACGATGAATTCGCCGTGTTTCCCGAATCCCCGTCAGGGGATGCATATCGGTAAGACAGCGTCACCTCACGACACCATGTCCCGCAGGGACAAAAACTCGGTAGGGACGGACGTTACAATGTGTGTTCCCCAAATCCCCGTCAGGGGATGCAGCTCGGTAGCCAGGGGATGACATTCCCCGGGAAAAATGCGCGTGCGTATATGGGCGCGGCACGGGATGCGTGTGCGCAGATCCCTTTGATAATGAGTGTATAAGCATTGATATATTAATACATATTATTTGAAGTATGAATAAAACATTATTTTTTCATCTTCATAAACAGGTGTTTTTATGTCTGGGACCATTAATGAATAAAATTCATTTGTGCTATAGGAATGATAAATGAGAGAAATATTATTTTTCAATTCTTTTTTCAAAGCACTGTAATTCTTCATGACATCTTCAATCAGCGCTTTCCTATCATAAGGTAACAAGTGATCTGGAAATAGAGAATATAGTCCTACTGTTAACAAAGTGTCATTTTGAGAAAAATAGCACAGTTTTAAAAACAGAGTGTCTGGTTGATTCGCAAAACAGATAAAAAAAACAGAATCTGCTACATACTTATCCTTTTCCAGATTCACATCTGCAGAACGGTTACAATCGTTGCTTACGTTACCATCTGAATAACCTAAATCAACAACTATTGTAAAGTAAAAGTAGCGATGACAAACATTTGGGAAGCAATCATCCATATAAAACCGAGTTGTGTCTTCTCTTACGCGACCTAATTCCATGTCTATGCAATATGCATCTTCTACAAAAAATGAATTTTGTGCTCTTAATGATATACTCAAAACCAATAGTCCAAAATATATTAGTATCCTTTTCATTTTTGTTATTTTTGCTGTTTTTTGTAATCTTCTGTTTGGGCTTTAAAAAAAATTGAAGTTTTTATATGTATTGGACAACTTTGTTGGTGGTCTATCGCATAATTCTCTCGTTGTGAGCCTGTTTGAGCTCCATATGCATCTCCTCCGATTGAACGAAATTGTTTAATATGTCCTCTTTCATTATCAAACGCACTTTTAATGTCATAATAATTATCTAAATAAGAGCCCGGTTGTTTTTTACTTATTGTCAGCCATTCTTTTGGATTTGCAAATTCTGACACAGTATAGTCATTCATTCCTGTATGCCCTTCTACTCTTGTTTTCAAAAGCACTCCTGAACCAAGATTGTCATTTCTTGTTAATTTTTTTCCAGTTGAATTATAAAAAGACACTATTGAGAATACCGACTCCTCAGACAAACTAGCTTGCGATGGTTTATTAGTATAAAGGTCTCTATATTCTGGGTCGGCCAAAACCCCTGTTACGTTATCATTTTCATCACATTCTACGTATTTATCCCAAATATCCTGACTTATTATATATATATTTCCATCATCTTTACCATCAGATCCCAAAAAAGTTCCATTATCGTTAAAAAAATCTCCAACATCTTCCACATTCGGGTCCACCAACTTAATGGGATTGTTCGCACAGTAGGAATAAGGTGACAACGACGGATATTTGTCACTCATCGGATCCACACTGAGCCAAATGCTCAAGTCGCTGCTGTAATATCTTGAACCGAAGTAGGATAGACCCGTTTCAGTGTCTTTCTCTTTTGCGGAGAAGGTGAACATATCGGTTGGCGAACTGACAGTGGTGAAGGGGCGATATGAGATGATGTGGGCGTGCATTTTCAATATAGGGTTGTCGTTACGAGTTTAATTTAAAATTTTCTATGATCTCATTCGAAAGTGTGCCTGTTCGGTTTGATATAGGATTCCCACAGTGAGTTTATGTATTTATCGCGTTCGTTTTTATAGGCAACGATCTTGATTGTTCTAATATCTACTTCACACAAATCTGTACTTTGAACAAAATTAAACAAATATAATTTACACTTGCTCTGTATCAATTTTTCAAAACGCTTATGTTTTCTCAATAAGTTCTCATAAACAGCAGGGAAATTTTTAAAGTCTTTAATCAAAGAAACAAAATAATCACTGAATTCTCCATATAAAAAAATCTCAACGGTATCTATCCTGTTCGGTGCCAGTTTAATAAGATAAAATTCCGGAAAATATTCAAATGTTGACTTAGAATATAATATTTGATTGCTGGCATTATGCGGCCAGAATAATCCTATGTTAGATTTCGAGAAAACATATTTGAAAATGTAAGGGCTTATCATAAGTGTATCAGGTGTGATGTTGTCTATGCGTATTTTTCCATAAAACATATAGTTTGCATCGAATACGTCATCCCAATAATCAAATTTATTGTTTTTTTCGTCAATATAAGATGATAAAGGAATGAAAGCTCCCGTGTCTAATGTTATTATTGGCTGAGATTTAGCTGCTACAAATCCAAGCGTTATCACCAATAATGCAATTGTCTTTCTATTATTTTGTGTTTTTTTTATGAAATTCATTTATGTTGAGGTTTAAATCACGTTGTCTTATTTCTTTAAATTGTATTGTTGTATTTTCCCAAGACGCGGTGTTCATCTGATAGTTATCAGCATTGATTTCCCTTACATTTTTGTCTGAGGCTTTGTCAATCTTATGCTTATACTCATGATCAAATGTGTTAATGATGTTATATAAATTGTCATAGAGTGCCATTTTTCGATTTCTAGAAACCGGTACATATACGTTGCCGGTTGAGCTTTGATACCCCATCCCATATTTGCCACTTTCAAATTCTTTGCTATTACACTCTATAGTGTTTTTTATCTCACATATCTCAAAATCACCAGATTCAAATCCATAATGTTGATAAACCCCCAATATTGCGTCATCAGAAAAAACGGACGGGTCTGATTCTGAAATTAGACTTCCTACTGCTGTGCCAAAGTCAGCGCTGATTGATTCCATCATATCATCCTCATTGACATTCTTAAAGAAATCCCAATCGTTTTGCGTAATCATCCGTACATTATTGCTTTCAGAATTGTCAGAGCCCAAGTAGAAACCGTATTCGTTAAAATACTCATCTTCCCCATTCGGATCAACCATCATTATCGGATTATTTCCACAATAAACGTAGCTTGATTGATGCGGATATTTGTCACTCATCGGGTCCACAGACAACCAAATGCTCAAGTCGCTGCTGTAATACCTTGAGCCAAAGTAAGAAAAGCCCGTTTCGGAGTCCTTTTCTTTGGCGGAGAAGGTGAACGTCCAGCGGACAGGGGGCAGGGGACAGGGAACAGTGTGTGAATGGAGAAAGGAGATGTAGGCCGCAGGTCTGCAGGGCTCGGTAGCAAAGGCGGCACACGAGCACACACGCACGCCGTAGGTGTGCGGGCGCGGGTCTGGTTCCCACGGGCCACACGGATTCACGAGGAAGATTCCTCCGGCGGGGATCATAGACGGTAACGGGCTATATGTGCGGGCGGTAAACATTGGTGGTTTTTGATGGGGCGAAGATATGAAAATTCCGAATATGACAGAGGCTTCCTTAATTCGTGTCAGTGAAAAGCCCCACGTCGCCCAGAATGCTTTAAGCGTGTTTTCGTGAAAAGGCAATAATCATCGTACCAACCAGTCGTGTATTTTTTACGCCCAACGTTTCGGACAAAAACATACCATGTATTATTATCTGAGTTATGATAAGGTATATTGTAACATTTACGTGAGGCGAACAACAGTATGTTCAATACTTTGTCTGAACTATGTTTACATATTGAGTTGAGCAACAAAGAGTCGAAATATAACGTCCCATAATCATACCGCAAACTAAAAGTGTCGGTATTGTCACATAGAAGAATAGAGTCTATATTATGGCATATTTCACCGTCAATTGAAAAAAAAACTTGCTGCCTGACAGTGTTAATATGGTCAGACTGTTTAAATAATTGACATGTGAGGTCATTTTTATTTTTGCTTGATTCTAAATTTATTTCGATTAACGCGACATCAGCCAATTCTTTTCCTTCAAAACAACCTGTATAATATTCTTTTTTGTCTTTATACAGATGGGTGATCTTGACTCCGACAATAATGATGTCGTTCGTAGGGACGGTAATCAAAGATTTTTTGTCCTTTGTGTTGAAAATAAAAGCACCCGTATTGCCTTGTAGATGGTAACTGGTATCTTCGCTTGTTACAAATATATCAACGACAGAATGGAATATGTCAACCCACTGGTTGTCCTTCAATACAACATATCTGACATCATGCTGGGCATTTAAGGAAAACATCGTAAATAAAGGGATGAACAAGAGGATGTTTTTTCTCATAATCATTCGTAAAATTTGTTGACTCTTTTTATTGCACGTATAGATACTCTTCCTTTGAACCCGCCATGTTCGAAAAAGTACGCCATAGACCTTCTATATTCGAAAACATCTGATGGCATTGTTTTGCCCACAATAATAAAACCAGCATTTTTAAAGGATTGTTCCATGTCATCCGCATCTAATTTCGAAGACACATCCCATCTATATTCGCTTTTGTCGTATGACACATATTTCCATAAAGGATGAGAATGGATTAATATCCCGTCTCCATTTCTTTCGTAATCATTTGGCAAATCAACATATCCTTTTTTACCTGTAGTATATCTTGCGTCAGGTCCTCTCTTGTAATCTATAATTAAGCCATCTGGAAACACCGAAGTGGCTTCTTCACAGTAGCCTCCATTTTCCTCAGTTCTACTATACACATCTTCAGTGGCCCAAATCGCACATTTAGTGGTGGAAATTTTAACAGTTACATTTTCGACGTCTGTAGTGAGCCTGGCTTTATTGTTTTGTTTTATTTTACGTTTATCCGATCTGTTTGCCACAAAATAGATTTTGTCATCGTTTTTTCCATCAGTACCCAAATATCTTCCTGACATACTAAAGTAATCGCCAACTTCTTCCCCATTCGGGTCCACCAACTTGATTGGGTTATCCGCACAATACACATACGGGCTCAAAGAAGGATATTTTGAGGCCTGCGGGTCAACGCTGAGCCAGATGCTCAAATCGGAGCTGTAATATCTTGAACCAAACCGACGAATGAGCGAATGCAAAGACAAACTTGTTTGGCCTTTGCTGAGCGAAGAGGAGGAAACCGAGCGCAGCGAGGTAACGGAAAAGCCCGTTTCCGCGTCCTTTTCTTTGGCGGAGAAGGTGATCGTCCAGGGGACAGGGGTCAGGGGACAGGGGCCAGTGGGTGAATGGGTGAGGGAAGTGCAGGCCGCAGGTCTGCAGGGCTCGGTAGCAACGGCGGCACACGGGCACACACGCACGCCGGAGGTGTGCGGGCGTTTGGTGCGTGTCTGCGGGATTGGCGGGCTATCTGTGCGGGTGCGTTCAT
>JAFZKY010000029.1 GCA_017551725.1 Bacteroidales bacterium | reverse complement strand
TCACACCTTCTCCGCAAAAGAAAAGGATTCCGAAACGGGCTTTTCTTACTTTGGATCAAGGTATTACAGCAGCGATTTGAGCATCTGGCTCAGCATTGATCCGATGAGTGACAAATATCCATCGACTTCTCCATACGCTTATTGCAGGAACAACCCCGTAATCTTATATGATCCGAATGGCATGTTTGACGACTGGGTAATGGACAAGTATGGAGTCATTTATTGGGATGAAAATGCAAAAGATCAATCCACAACAAAATCCGGTGAACAATATTTGGGCCGAGCTGGTCAAAGAAGCTATGGAACGACCGTGGTTAATTACAAATCCGACGGGAAGTGGTCTTTTATGAATCCCGTGGAAATATCTCCCAACAATATTTCAACCAATGCTTCAAATAGTACAACGGCTAGTGTTCCCCAAAAATTAACTAACTGGGTTTGTGGCAACAGCAAATGGCTCAATGACGTGGGCTTCTGTGCTAGTCTCGAAGGAGGAATGGTTAATCAAGCATTCAAGTCTTCTGAAAGAATTAGCGAAACAGCCGATGAATTATTGGCTGCCAATATATTTGGCAAAGTGGCCAAGACAGCTAAATGGCTAGGATATGCTGGCGAAGGCTTAAACATGGCAGTGGCCATTTCAAACTATTATCAAGATCCTACTGGTTATAATCTTGGCAAACTTATAGTAACGTCGGCAACAACATTATCTAATGGGTTGAATTGTTTTGTTCCGGGGTTAGGCACAGCTGTTTCGATAGGATTGTCTATAATTGATGTGAATGGCGGTTTTGATTGGTTTTATAATAAATTAAAATAAGAAAAGATGAGCTGTTTGCGCGACATGCATAATAATTTCTTTTATTGGACCTTTCTAATGTATAAGAAAGGAGGTGGAGAGGTTAGTGATAGGGAGGCACTCCTTTTTGGAATTATGACGATGTCTATAATTAACTCTATGGTTTTAAATGCAATTATTTGTTTGATAAGCGTATCCGGGGTGATTTCTTATAATTTTCCCAAAACAGATGCACTTATTAATATTTTTATATGCGGAATAGTTAATTGTATGATATTTGTCAGAAAAAAAAGATACAAGGCCATTGTTTATGTGTATGATCGTTTGAAAAAGGAGAAACGAATATTGGGTGTAATTATTTGGTTTTTATGTTGGATATTATCCACTGTTTTGTTTATAATTGTTCGTCAAAACGCTTGACCAAGTCCCAACCTGTGACGGACATTTGAAGCATCTTTGCCAAAACATCAGTTATGGCAAAGTCAAGCACCCGCAGGGTAACCATCTTCATCAACGGCGAGAAGGTGGCGTCATTCGTGATTATTTTGTAATTTTGCGGCGGAATGAAGCCGACTACAACGACATATAGCCCCAGTAGCAGCTTGTTTTCAGCAAGTCACACCTTCTCCGCCAAAGAACGCGACTCAGAAACTGGTCTAAGCTACTTTGGCGCACGCTATTACAGCTCCGATTTGAGCATCTGGCTGAGCGTGGATCCGATGAGTGACAAATATCCGTCATTGAGCCCGTATGTGTATTGTGCGAACAACCCTGTGAAGCTGGTGGACCCGAATGGTATGGAGTATGGAAATCCTATAGAGGACGCATTAAAAGTCATTAGTAATTTTGAACATTCAACAACAACATCCGTGTTTCGTAACATTCCAAAAAGTAAATTCATTGAAGATTTAACTCAACATATAAAAGACCCTGCTTCAATACATCAAGGAGGAAACGGGACGTGTGGTGCAGCAGTGTTGTCGAAATATATGGCTGAAAATCATCCTGTTTTATATGCGGAAGCAGCTATTTCATTATATACAACTGGGAAATTTTCGCATAATGGTGTTTCTTTAAGTCTTCCCAATAGTGCTTTTTCTGGAAGTATGACAGAATTGAACGAGCTCGGCATAAATTCCGTGGACGCAATAATGCAAGGTGCGTTCACCAATTCTCAGAATATAATATTCAACTATAATCCTTTTAAAGATGGTTCGGGATTCAAATCATTTATGTACCCTGGATATTTTAATTATTATGTTAGTGGTTTTTTAGGAGCAAATTACCATTGTGTGCTTTCTCCTACAACAGAATACATTAATTCTTTAGATTTTGTCAATCATTTTGTTGTAGGGATTGTACATTCAAATGATTATTCGATAGAAGGTGGTTTTCCGAACCATTATATTCAAATCTTAAAATCTGGAAATAATAAAATGGATTACTGGACGTGGGGAGAAAAGGTAAACGGTTCAACGATTAATAATTCTCATAGGAATGGTTTTTATATGATAATATCGATAGGCTTATGAGACAAACTGCTGTAAATCACCTGATAAGAATTATTGTTTTTGCACCAATTGTAATTATTATTTTTTTGTGCTGGCAGCCAAATAATAGAAATTACAAGATTCTTGATGTTTCATTGGACCCAATCGTAATTACCGATACCACATTGCCCTCTGGCAACTATTATACACTTCATTTCACTGTTCAATTTTGCAACCCATCTTATGGTTTTCTCGCTGGAGGTGTGGAACCGGGATTAGACGGAATTACTGAAATGCTGAACTCATTGTATGTTTATGATATTCAAGGACAAGATATTACACAACAGTTAAAAGGATGGAATACAACAACCCCAGATGTCTTTATAAACAAGAAAGGAGTCAAACGTCAGTTTTATTCACATGATAATTTGGATAGTCTGGTCAATGACATTAATTCCAATGTCCGTTCTGCAAGAGGTAATAAAATTCAAATCAATCGTTTATTCTACATTGAAGATGAAAAGATTCTCCCATCTTCTATTCAAGTTGATTTTATGAGCTATTCAATAGTCGAGTATATTCCTAATAGTACTGATGATTATAATGACACACTGACAAAAAAATGTAAAAGATAGTCTTATGCATATAAGCGACTAAAAATACATTTTTCATGTGTTTCCTGTGACATACTCCGTCACCCACTCCCATACTGATCACTCTTCACTGATCACTCTTCACTGATCACTCTTCACTCGTCACTTAACCCATACACACACTGCGCCAACAACTTGGTGAAGTTAATGGACACAACCGCCACCTTCCGACCACCTATCTCTTCAAGAAATTCTTCGTCACAGGACCCTTGTCGGTCATGACACGCACATAATATATGCCGCTCGCAAGGCCGGAGATATTGATTCGTTGTGGAGACGCACCTTGTGGTGGCGCAATGCATTGCGTCTCCACGTTAATCATCTGGCCATAAACATTGTATATTTCCACGCTAATGATGTTGATATTAGCATCGCTCACGGTCACATTGAGGGTGCTGGTCGCCGGATTCGGGTAGAGCGTCACACACTTGGCAAGATGGTCCTCTATACCGACGCCTTGCGCCACCGCCACCAATATGTTGGACCAGTCGCTGACCACCCCGTCGCCGCAGACCGCCTGCACACGCAGCTCGTACGTTTCATAGGCCTCCAACTCTCCCATAAAGGATACATGAGTGGTGTTCACCACCATAGTGGTCCAGTCTTGGGTGCCCTGGATTCTGTATTGCAGATTCCATTGGCTGGCGCCGGCATTGTCAGTCCACTGCACAAAGAGGAAACCGGGGGCCTTGTCGATAACCTCACCCGTTTCCTCCAAGTTCGTCGGAGCGAGGCACAGGACACTGTCCGTAGTGAAAGTGATCTCATCCCCATAGACAACCTCCCCGTCAGCCTCGACAAAGGCCTTGTAGGTATAACTCGTGGCGGGATCGAGACCGGACAGCGTGTGCGTGAACGTATCGCTCTGTGAGGTCACATTCACCACCGCATAGCCGCCGCCGGCGGTCTCTTTCCATTCAAAACCCCTGGCCGTGATGGCCACTTCGTCAGGGTTGGTGATGATACCCTTCAGCGTGGCGGCGTTGTCGCTTATCTGGCTCGCCGGCTGCGTCTGCACAGAGGGAATCGCCGCACTGTCGGTGGTGAAAGTTTTGGTTATCCAGACGCTGACGTCACTAAGGCAGTCTGTGGCCACCCGCACCTTGTAGGAGGTGGAGGGATTGAGATTCTGCAAGGTGAGCGTGGTCGAGCCCCCATACTGGGAAATCACCGAGGGGTCGGTCCACGGCAGATGGGACTCCACACATTCCACCATATAACTTCCCACATTGGCCGTGTCAGTCCATGCCAGATCAACGGTGTGCGCATGGATGTTGGAGACCGTCAGGGTCGTAGGTGCGGCACAGGTGTAAGGCTTGACCATAAGGTTGGTGATGATCGCGCCGGGCTGGGTGCCGCCACTGACATCATTGCGCCAGCCAAACACCAGCTTGGCTTCGGAGGAAGGATCCGGATTCTGCAAAGGATTGTCCATGATCAAGTCAAGATGCAACGTCCCGTTCACAAGATTGATAATGTAAGGATAGGAGGATGATGTGCCCGTCTGGGTAATGTATGGTGCCAGATTGGCCGCATAATTGGAATTGGACTTGTCGGCCCAGCCGGAAGCGGTGCTGGCCGTGGAAGGCGCATACTCCTCCGTCATTGGCGCAAGGAATATCTTCAGATAGTCGTAATTGCTCTCGCCACCGCACTGCAGGTCGAAGGAGACCATCAACCTGGGCGCGTCGCCGACCTGGAAATACTTCTCGGCGGCCACGGAAGAGATGCCTGACACGTTGTAATAGGCGTTGTGACCGTCAGCGGTCACAAACAGGGCGTGCTCGCCGTTGTGCATTCCCTTCGTCCAATAATTGGGGCAGGCTCCCCGATTCACCATCCAGCCGTCTGCAGCCCCGAAGTCGGCCACGTAGGGCAACGTATGGGTCGCTAGGAAGGTGGTGAAGTGCGCCACCGCACCGTGGCTGGTGTCATTGGCACATAATGTGTTCACTGTCAGAATGTAATCGGTGCCTTGATAAAGATTAATGAAATTATAGAACGTGTCCGTGGTCGTAAAGATCTGGCCATTGAGATTCAGCAGATACTGGATGCCCTGGGCCACTGGATGCCAGGAGACCGTGGCGGACTCATACTGGACATCCTCCACGGTGACACTACTCACCGCAGGGCACTGGTCGTACCCCACCTCCACATCGTCCACAAACCAGTACCACAGCGTGGACTGGGAGCGGTGGCGGAAGGCGATGCGGGCATTAGCCGGAGCCGTCGTGAAGTTCACATATTTCAACTGGTAGGCATCATTGAATTCACTGCAGGAGTATGTCTCCACCGGCACAAAAGAGGCCGTGTCGCCCAAATCGGTCACATAACCCACATCAAACGCGCCCGCCGAAGCGGAAGTGCCCTCGGGACGGGTCTGGAACTGGAGGTAGAGGTTCTGGACGGGGGCAGGGAAGTTGGGGAGTACCGCGATGTTGTTGGTGGCAGAACCGGTGAACCGCAAACTGACGACATCGTACAGATATGAACCACTATTAACGTATAACAAAGAGCCGGCACCCATCTTCGCCCAGCCCGGTGGTATCGTATTGGAGGATAGTGTATTGAAATTCTGGTAGTAGGGCAATGTATCGCAAGGACTGGTGAAGTGAACCGATGCATAGCCGCTGTTGACACTGCCGCACAGCGAGCGTACCCTTGCCGTGTAATCCGTAAACTCCGGGAAGCCCTGCATCGTGTAAGTGTTTGTGGTTACGACCAGCGTGTCCACGCCCTCCAACATGAACTCATAGCCAGCAGCCCCCGGCACAGAATCCCAAGAGAAGGTGATGGCACCGTGCCCCAGCGGGGTGGCCGTCATGGTGGCTGGTCTGGAGCAGATGTCCTCGCGCACCACAATGTCGTCAACACAGATGAAGGCGGCGTTGCCTGTGGCGCGGGCACGGAGTGCGATGTAGGTGCCCTGACCGGAATAGGACGCAAACGACACCTCAAACTCATCCCAAGTGGAGATAAGCGATGGCACGCACGTCTGTATCAGCTCAAAAGTGTTGGTATCCGCCGGATTGGTCATCACGCCCACATCAATGAGCGGAGAGTTGCTTTGGCGATACACCCAGAAGTCGATCAGCAGGTCGTGGATATCCTGCATCTGCGGGAGGATGGCATATTGCGTTTGGCCTCCCGCACCCGGATAGAAATAGAAGGTGTTGCCCACTCCGGGAATGCGGTTATAATTATTTCTGGGATATGGTCCCACCGGATATTGCGGGTTAAAGCTGAGACGATGCCAGCAGGGATTGATGGCAGCATTGGCGTTATAGGCATAAAGGTCAAAAGTCTCCTCAAACGGCAAGTCGTTGTGCGTCAGCATCGCACAAGCGGTGCTGAACGTTGCGGTGACCGACGAGGTGATACCACCGTTGCAAATAGAGCTCACCGACACATCGTACACTGTGCCGACCCGCAGGCCGGTAAGAGTGGCGATGTTGCTGTTTACCACCACGGTGTCTTGGGAATACACCGAGGTGTAGATCACCTGATAGCTACCAGAATTGGCAGGGTCATAAATGTGAAGCTGCGCCGAATTGGCGGTCACATTCTCCACCGACACACTGTCGGGACGGTCGCAACCGTTGCTAACGCTGACGGTGATGTCGTCCACTTGGACATAGAGTCCGTTGACGTTGTTGTGGGCGCGGAAGGCGATATAGTTACCCACGCCGGGGTAACTGGAAAGCGGCACCTCAAAGTTGGACCAGTCGCTGGTGCCCGGCACCGAGCCATACGTGCCTATGAGGTAGAAGGAGGCAGTGTCGTAGGGGTTGTCCATCACACCCAAATCGAGTATCGCATTGTTGCTGCCGCGTTTGGTGTAGAAATTCACCGTGAGCGCGCTCACATTATATATGCCTGGCAGCACCAGGTACTGCTGCTCGCCATCGGAATTCGGCAGGAAGTAAATTGTCTTGGCCGTGACACCATTCCAGTTCGTACCCGAATAGACTTTCGGATAATCCTGATCAAGGGAGAGGCGGGTGAAACAAGTATTCAGGTCTGCAGTGGTGGAACAGGAGTCAAAGGTCTCCACAAACGGAAGGTCCTGATGGGGGATCAATTCGCACAGGGTATGGAAAGTGGACACCGAACTCGGCTTCAGCGTGTCGCCGCAACGCGTCTCCACATACCACATATAGTCGGTGTTCTCCGTGAGGTTGAAAAGCTGATAGGTGTTCTGCACATTCTGTATCACCGTATAGCCGGACACCGACGAGACTTTGTAATAGAGATTGAAGTTGGTGCCCGTGGAGAACCATTCGAGCGTGGCCTGGTCTATTTCCGGAAACGCCGTCAGCCGGGTGGGCTTGGAGCACGCCGAGAGCTGCCCCAAAGTCAGGTTGTCCAGCCTCATAATATCCAGATTCACATTCCTGAAGGCAATGTAGGTACCCGCGCCCAAATAGTCGGCTAACGGAACCTCATACAGCTGATACTGGTTGGTCAGCACAAGATTGGAGACCAGCTCAAAGGTGGAGGCATCCTCAGGGTCAGTCATCACGCCCACCTGCAGCACGGCTCCATTGTTGTTGCCTTTGGCGTAGAAGGAGACTTGGCTGTTCTGCAAATTTATTGAATCAGGGTCTATGGGCGGCATCGCCACATAGTTGGGCTGGAAGAAATAGAGTGCCTTGCTGCCGGCGTATGACTCGCTGGAGCTGCTGTTCACGTATGGATAAGTTTGTACAGACCCTCTTATCCAGCCCGCCGGGAGGGGATTGTTGCCCGACGGAACCGTCTCGAAATCACAGAAGAAGGGCAGTTGCGTCAAGGCGGAGTGGAAGGTGAGATTTCTCCAGAAGCTCTTGTTCGTGCCACAAACCGACCGTACATAGACATTGTAGAGGGTGCCCAGCGTCAAATTCGACATCAGCTGGAAGGTATCAGTGGAGGTATAAGTGGGAGTGGTCGAAGCGGTCGGGGCCGTGGAGGAGGTGGTGACATAGACCTCCCAGGCATCTGGTCCGGGGTCGGACGACCACGTCACTATCGCCGTGGTGGCGGTGACATCCCTGACGTGCATGTCCGTGACGTTCGGACAGCCGTTCCCCGGCGCGGTGAAAAGATAATAGCGGTTGGCGGCAGGCCAGTTTCCGGAAGCAATGGTGGTGGTGGTTCCGGCAGTGTAATGCGTCGCCGTGTTGTTGGCCTTCACCAACCAGATGTCGGAGCTGTTCACACACATTCCTTGCTGGCGGGTTGTGGAGGGACCTGTAGCGGGCACCGTGGAAGGATATACTATCTGGATGTTGTTGCTCTCCTCAAACAACTGCACCTGCCAACGGTACAATGTGCCATAGGTGGCCGTGGCGGAAGATGAATAAGATGTCGATGTGGCAAACTCAAACACACAGATTCGGTTCGGTTCCACACCCACAATCTCTTTGTAAACATAACCGCTGTCCAAGGCATCGCCGTTTGCTCCAAAGAAATTGATTTTCGGGTTGTTGGCATTTGCGTTGTTCGAGCTGAATGGTGTGGAATAATTCGCAAAGCCCGTAGCCGTGGTGCCGAAACGGAGGTTGCCGTCCGAGTTCACCGAAAACTTCGTGTACTGTTCTCCTGCAAAAGTGAAAGCAAAACCGATGTCCAACACGGCAGAACGCCTGCTGTCGTATGGGTGAGTGCTACTGCCACTACCAATCGTCAACAAATTCGTGGTGGTGGTCAACGGAATCCATTTTGTAGCATCAACACCCGTGGAGAAGGTGTAGTTTCCCAGCGTCTGCGCCTGAAGGCATTGAACAGCTGTCAAAAAGAACAAAGCAATAAAGATTAATCGTTTAATCATGGCACATTGTATATTTGTAATTCAACTTAATATCAAAAAAACATGGGTGCAAATGTACATAAATTATGAATATACACGGACAAATGAAAATGCAGGGACGCCGCATTCAACATCCCTGCATTTTACACATATTTTAACGTTCTTTATTACTTTCCGGCCTTGGCGCGCCACTGCTCGGCGGCGGCGTTGTCGCCCTTGAGTTTGTAGGCTTCCGACAATGCTGAGTAGATGACATTGAGCTGGTCTTTCTCGTAAGCGAAAGTCTTGGCCTGCATCAAATATTCGATGGCCTTGTCGGCATTCTTCTGGAACAGAAAGCCTAATCCGAGATTGCAGAGCATGCGGGCGTTCTGCGGGAACAGCTCGTTAAGATCCTTCTCGTATTTCACGAGGCGGTCCCATGCATCCAACTGGTTGAGCACATAGCAATAATCATCCCAGATGGGGAACGAGGTGTTGTCGATGGCCAAGGATTTTTCAAAGAAAGTGGCGGCATCGTTGTATTTTTTCTGCATGGAGCAAAGTGTGGCCTTGCTGGCATAGCCGATGCTCTCGTCGGGATGTGCCGCGATCAGCGTGTCGGTCAACACCTCCGCCAGACGAATGGTCTTGGGGTCTTTGGTGCGCAATACATCACCCAGCACCTTCCGCATGTAGTTGCTTTTCTCCGACATCGCCACGTTGCGATTGCTGAAGACGCGCATCAGACACTGCATCTGCTTCTCCACATTCCCTTGCTGCTCCCAATGTTGCGCCATCAGGAAGTTAAGCTCGGGGTCGTTGGAGTTGAGTTCGGCGGCCTTTTCAAAATAGGACATTGCCTGGGCTGCCATACCGTTGCTCTGATACACCTTGCCTGCCTTCACGTAGTACTCGACATTGTGCGGATAGAGCTTGATGAGCTTGTCGTACTCCCCTACCGCCTCCTTCACCTTGTTCATATAGAGCCAAATGGAAACCTTCACGCGCGTCAGCTCGTCGTTGTGGCCGATGATGTTCTCCATGCGGTCGTAGGCATCAACCACCTTGTCGAACTTCTTCATGGCGAGATATGCTTCCGCTAATGAGTACAGGTAATATTCATTGTTGGTCTTCTCCTTGCAGATTTGCTCGAGCAGCTTTGCAGCGTTAGGGTAATCCTCCATCTGCAAGTACAGGTCGGCGAGATCGACCTTATACCAAATATTGTTCTTATCTAATTTAATGGCTTTCTGCAAGTTGTCCACAGCTTCGCGCACATCCTGCTTGTCCGTGTAGATGCGTGCGAGCATAAAGTGAGAAGCGTCGTGCTTAGGGTTATCAAGCAGGATGCCGTTGAAAATCTTAAGGGCTTCGGACATGTTGCCGGAATAATAGGCCTTCAGTCCCTCCGTATATTGCACAGAAATCTTGCGGTGATTGACGGAGGTGGCGTCGGTCTTGGCCACATTGCGAGTTTTCTTGTTTCCCTGCGGCTGCGATTGCGCCACCGCCAGCATGGAGAGGCACAAGAGGAATATAACGTAGAGTGTTTTTCTCATTTTCTTAATTTTGGCAGAGACGCAATGAACCTCGTTTCTGCATGGGTAATTCCGTAAACGATGAAATGTCACAAATATTGCAGCACTGTTGTGAAACTATTTGCGCCCGCTATGACCGAATCCACCGGCTCCACGTTCTGTGCTGGAAAGCTCGTCCATGCTCGCCACCGCCTGCAGGGTCACCTGCTGAAATCGGGAGATGACCATCTGGGCGATGCGCTCGCCGTGCTGGATCTCGAAAGGCTCGTCGGAGAGGTTGATGAGCAGCACCTTGACCTCGCCCCGGTAGTCGGGGTCGATGGTGCCCGGACTGTTGAGCACCGTGATGCCGTGCTTGAAAGCCAGGCCACTGCGGGGACGGATCTGCGCCTCGCAGTCATCGGGCAACTCAATAAAGAGTCCCGTGGGCACGAGCTTGCGTTCTCCGGGATTGAGCACGATGTTCTCCGTCAAGTTGGCACGCAGGTCGAGGCCCGCCGCCAACGCCGACTCGTACGCGGGCAACGGATTAGTGGAAGTGTTGAATATCTTGCAAATAGACATAGTTTCGCGGTTTTTAATTGAGGTTGCAAATGTACATAAATTATAAATACCCACTGACAAATGCACGCACGATACATCCAGCAAGCCGAAAGGCGACCTTCCAACATGTTCATAGCGCAACCGATTACATTTTTTTGTACTTTTGCGGCCAATTTATAAAATGACATTGCATTAATATGGCTTTTTCAAATCCATTGCTCCTTATAGGCCTTTCCGCCATCCTAGTACCGATCATCATACACCTCTTCAATTTCAGGCGTTACAAGACAATTTACTTCTCCAACGTCAAGATGCTGGAGGAGATCAAGAAGAAGACCAAGCGGGAACAGACCCTGCAACAGCTCATCGTGTTGGCCCTTCGCATACTCGGCATCGCCGCGCTGGCACTCGCCTTCGCGCAGCCCTACATCCCCTCCGGCAAGCAGAAGAGCCGTACGGGCAATCTGGTCACCATCTTCCTCGACAACTCCCACTCCATGGAGGCCAACAGCAAGGAGGGCAAAACCCTTTACGACGCCGTGGATGCCGCCAAGAACATCGTCAACGCCTTCGGCTTCAACGACGACTTTGTGCTCACCACCCACGACTTCACGGGCGAGCAGACGCACATCCTCAACAAGGACCAGATCCTCGAGATGCTTGACAAAGTGCAGGCATCGCCCAACAGCCACACCCTCGCCGAGGTGCTCGCCTTCGAGAAGAACACCTGCACCAACTCGCAGAAGGGCAACGTGGTACACTACTATCTCTCCGACTTCCAGAAGAACAATTTCAACATCGCTCTGCTGGGCGCCGACAGTGCAACATCAACATTCCTCATCCCGCTGCCCACCGAGGCGGCCAACAATGTGGGCATCGACAGCTGCTGGTTTCTGTCGCCCGTCTTCAAGGTGGGCAACCAAGTCACCTACTTCGTCCGCATCCACAACTACGGCAAGGAGGAGGTCAACAAGGTGCCGGTGAAGCTCTACATCAACGACAAGCAGAAGGCCGTGGCCTCGCCCGACATTCCCGCAGGTGCCTACGTCGATTGCCGCATGGTCTATAATATTGAAGAGCCTGGCACACAGTGCGGACGTGTCGTCATTGAGGATGCCCCCATCACTTTCGACGACCAGCTCTTCTTCACCTATGAGGTCACCGACAACACCCGTATTGCCGCCATCCACGGCAAGGAGCGCAACCGCTTCCTCGACGCCCTCTACGGTCGCGACTCCGTGTTCGACTACCTGCCGATGGCCTACACACAGGTCAACTACACCCAGCTCAAGCAGTGCGAAGTTATCGTACTGAGCGATGTTCCTACCATCTCTTCCGGTCTGGCCGACGAGCTGAGCAAGTTCGTCAAGGGCGGCGGCACACTATTGGTCTTCCCGCCCAAGGAGATGGACAACACCTACAATCGCCTGCTCAGCTCCCTCGGCGCAGCCTCTTACGGCGCTTTGGCCAAGAAAGAGCTGAAATGCGGACAAATCAACACTGAAAGCCAATATTACAAAAATGCTTTGGAGAGCCAGCGCGAAAAGCTTGACATGCCCGTCACCTTGCAGCACTACGACATCAGCGGCGGCAGCGGCGGCGAGGTCGTCATGGCGCTGGAGAACGGCTCTCCCCTACTCGCCGTCTATCCGGTGGAGCGCGGCAAGGTCATCCTCTCCGCCGTGGGCATGGATGATGTCTATGGCAACGCCCATCGCCATGCGCTCTTCTTCGTGCCCCTGCACAACATCGGCATCATGAGCGCCATGCAGAACAAGCTCTACAACACCATCGGCAAGGACCGCATGCAAACCATCGCCTCGCGCACCGGCAGTTCCGACGAGGTGCTCACCCTACGCAGCCGTGGCCACAAGGAGGAATTCATCCCCGAGCAGCGCCGCATCGGCAACGAGACGGCACTTTACTTCCACGACCAGGTCAAGGAGGGCGGTCTGTTCGACATCATCAACGGCGGTGCGGTAATGGGCACACTCGCCTTCAACCAAGATCGCAAGGAGTCCGACCTCGACTGCTACGATGCCGACGAGCTCACCAAGATGGCCAAAGCCTCCGGCAAGGAGATCGACGTCATCGCCGCCGACACCAAGAACATCGCCAAGAGCGTTGCCGACAGACTAAACGGCAAGCCGCTATGGCCTTACTTTATCATCTTCGCCCTGCTCTGCCTGCTGGCCGAAATCGCCCTGCTGCGCTTCTGGGGCAAACCCACGATCAACAACGAAAGAAATTCAGAACAAATCTCATAATTTAACCCTTTAAACCCCCAATTCAATGAACAAAGAACTTTTGAAACTCTATCCCCACGACTTATGGGAGAACTTTGCAAACTTCTGCGACAACCCGCATCCTTCCAAACACGAGACAGCTGTCGTCAACTGGATGAAAAGCTGGGCCAAGGAGCATAATGTGAAGGTCGAGCAAGACAAGACCGGCAACCTGCTCTTCACGGTGCCCGCCACTAAGGGCATGGAGAAGCTCACGCCCGTCATTCTGCAAGGTCACTGCGACATGGTGCCCCAAGCCGACGACCCCAAGTTCGACTTCCTGAAGAGCCCCATCGAGCCCATCATCGACAAGGGTTGGGTGCGTGCCAACCACACCACGCTGGGTGCTGACAACGGTATCGGCGTGTGCGCCGCATTGGCTTGCGTCACCACCAAGGGCGTGGAACACGGCCCCCTGGAGATCCTCGCCACCATCGATGAAGAGACCGGCATGACCGGCGCCTTCGGCCTGAAGAAGGGCTTCGTCAAGGGCAAAATCCTCATCAACCTCGATTCCGAGACGGAAGGCGAGCTGTACGTGGGTTGCGCCGGCGGCCTCGATGCCAACTTCCAGCGCAAATACACCACCATGCCCGTTCCCGAGGACATGAAGGGCTTCCAAGTCACTGTCACCGGCCTGCACGGCGGTCACTCCGGCATGGACATCAACTTAGGTCGCGCCAACGCCAACAAGCTGTTGGTGCGCTGCCTCACCCGTGCCGTCAAGGAATACGGTCTCTGTGTCGCCTCCGTCAACGGCGGCAGCCTGCGCAACGCCATCCCGCGCGAGGCCACGGCCATCATCGCCGTGCCCGCCAAGAAGGCCACCGCATTCAAGAACTTCATTAAGAAATACGATGCCACCGTCAAGGCCGAGTTCTCCGCCACCGAGGAGAACCTTGCCGTCAACGTCAAGGCTGTGGACACCCCGAAGAAGGTCATCCGCACCAAGGCTCAGAACCAGTTCCTCAACATGATCTTCGCCATCCCCAATGGTGTGGTCCGCATGAGCGACTCCATGGAGAACCTGGTGGAAACCTCCAACAACCTCGCCAACATCAAGGCTGAGAACGGTGTCATGAGTGCCTGCTGCCTACTGCGCAGCTCCGTCGATAGCGCCAAAGACGCCCTCGGCGACAAGATGACTGCCATCGCAGAGTTGGCCGAGTGCAACATCGAGCTCACGGGTGCCTATCCGGGCTGGAAACCCAACATGGAGTCTCCGATCATGAACACCTGCATGAAGGTCTATAAGAAGAAATTCGGCAACGACCCAAAGGTGATGGCTATCCACGCCGGTCTTGAGTGTGGCCTGTTCGGGGCCTGCTATCCTGACTGGGATATGGTCTCCTTCGGTCCCACGATCGAGCACCCACACTCCCCCGTCGAGAGAGTGAACATCGAAAGCGTCGGCAAGTTCTTCGACTTCCTCGTGGAAGTGCTCAAGAACATCCCCAAGAAGTAGCGGTTGGCTATTGGCTGTTAGCCATTAGCTATTTGCTATTAATGAAACAGGCAACGGTTCCCGGAGTTTTCCGGGGACCGTTGTTGTTAGATACGGTTGGGGATTCCGCTCAACGCTTCGCATTTCGCGGAATGGTGCGACGCAAACGGGGGCAAAAACGGAGCAACCATCAACTCTCCATCCCCGACAAATCCACCTTGTAGGTGATGTCAACGGGCGTTTGCTTCTCCAGAAACATAACCATATAGATGGGGAGATACATCACCTTGCCGGTTTGGCTGAGATTCTCGTTGCTGAAAACGACAGCCTCTTCTATCGGATAAGTCTGATTAGACAACACATTAGACAGGGCATTATGCCGGTGATAATCCTTGCCGGATTTCACCTCAACAGGGATGACAGTTCCGTTTTTCTCGATCACGAAATCCAACTCACCCTGTTTCTTGCTGTTGAAATAATAGAGGTCGAAGCCGTGAGCGTGCAGTTCCTGCGCGACAGCGTTCTCGTAAACAGAACCGAAATTGATGCTTTTGGCATCGGTGAGCAACCGCAATTGTATGCCATCGGCGTACTGGCCAGCCAACAGACCGACATCGTTCTGAAACAACTTAAACAGATTTCGAGACCGCGACAATTTCAATGGGAAGACCGGCTCTTCCACATTATAGACAGGCAATGCCACACCCGCCTCTTTCAACCAAATGAAACTGTTCTCAAAATGTGAAAATTTTGCGTTCTCGTTCAGATTCTTCAGTATAAACCTTTTGTTTTTTGCATTGAGCTCGGGTGGAATCAGGTCAAAGATCTCTTCAAGATAGAGTTTGTTTTTCTTGTCATATTTGGAAATGTCACGCTTGTAGAGCCTGAGGATGGCCTGTTGCTCGGCAAGGACCTCTTGAAGATTGTTCGTGTCCAGATACTTTTGCACTGCCGCCGGCATCCCGCCCACGATAATATACAATCGGAACAATTCCATCAATTTGGTATGAACAAATTCATCCATGGGACGTCTGCTTTTCCAGGCATCGCGAAGTTCATCCATAACCACTTGACTCAAACCCACAGCCGAGAAGAATTCTTCCATATCCAAAGGATACATCTCCTTGATATCCATGTAACCCACTGGCTCTGAACGCAAGTCCTTGAGTTCCACGCCCAAAAGAGAACCGCTCATGATATAACGATACTTCCCTTCATCCACCAGAAACTTGATGGCAGTCACAACCTCAGGACACTCCTGCACTTCATCAAAGAAAATCAATGTTTTCCCCTCTAAAAGAGGTTGTGTGGTCAGGGACGAGATGCGAAGCAGAAGGTCACGGCTATTCTTGGCCGTTGCAATGACAGACACCGCATCCCTCATTTCAAGGAAATTAATTTCCACCATACTTTCGAAATGAGATTTGCCAAACTGGCGAATGGAGTATGTTTTCCCCGTTTGTCGAGCCCCTGTTACCAATAAAGCTTTCTTTGTTGAGGAATAATATTCATCTAAAAATCTATCAATCTTTCGTTTAATCATTTTATATTCGTTTTTCAAACTGCAAAAATACAAAAATTATCCGTTTTTCCAACACAATTTATATTGATTTTATCCATTTTTCCAACTACCAAGCTTTCATCCCTGAAGGGATGTTTTGGGCTCGATTGGAGATTCCGCTCATTGCTATCGCATTTCGCGGAATGGTGCGACGCGGGCTGAGGCAACGAGGAAATGGGCGGCGGCCGCCAGGATATGACATATGGACATCTCCACCTGCCGCCGCCCATTTCCTCTTCCCCTCCG
>JAFZKY010000028.1 GCA_017551725.1 Bacteroidales bacterium | reverse complement strand
GAATTACTGCATTATACTTGTATGAAGGGTCTTTTCACATCATGGGGCCCGGGACACTGAGCATAAATGCCCTATCGGAAGGATTTCGTTTCGACATTGATGCTAACACCTTCCATATTTCCGGAAACGCACATGTGAACATCAACATACCCTGGACACTGAGTAGTGGCATTTGGGGTGTGTCAAACCTTGAAGAGTTAATTATTGACACGAGCAGCGTGATAATCAATGCAGACAAATGCATTCGAGGAATTAAAGGCTTCCAATTACATGGTTGCTATATTGCCTCCCCGGAAAACGCGTATTTTGACCCTAACTCGTCGGCAATAGTTGATGAGACGGGCGCAATTGTATCCAATCACTTGGAAATTTTACCTGGCACAGTGGGACTTCCACATCATGAGGATTCCGAATGGCATGCCTGGGGAGAGAGCAACGGCATCAAGATGGCTAATTTACCAGAAGGCCAAACCATCGAGGTTTTTAACACACTTGGACAGACTATGTACCAATCCTCCATCACGAGGCAAAGTCTCTTTTTACCTTTGAAAAAAGGATTCTACCTCGTGCGCATCAACAAGCACACGGTTAAGACGATTGTCCGATAAACAAACTTGGAAGACAAAGAACAACGCACTACTGGAACTGATGGAGAGCGACTTTGACAAGGCCGTCAAGCAACTGCCCAAAGAGTAATTCTCTGGTTTTCCCCAACATCCATAAAATTCGTATCTTTGCCGCGCCAAATTGCAAACAATGAAATCACACACCATACTGTTTCTCGGCATCATCCTGCTGGCATGTGCAGGATGCCGGCAAGAGCAACTTAACTCCTTCGAAGGGCGTGCGTTAGGCACGATATATCACATCACCTACATGGGTGCGCACGACCCGAGAATGCCTGCCCGCGTGGACTCCGTGCTCCAAGAGATCAACGCCACCTTCTCCGTGTTCGACACCAACTCGCTGCTGTCGCGCATCAACCGGGGCAAGGAACTGACACCGAACGCCGATCTGCTGCTCATCCTCCGAAAGGCTCTCTCCGTATCGGAACTGACGAACGGGGCCTTCGACTGCACCTGCCAACCCCTCATCGAACTGTGGGGCTTCGGACGGGAAAAAACCATGGCCTCCCCCACCCCAGAAGTTGTAGATTCCGTGAAACAATTCGTCAACTACAGGTTAGTGGCTCTGGATGGCGACCGGCTCATCAAACGGGACGCACGCGTGCAACTGAACTTCAACGCCATCGCGAAAGGATACGCCGTGGACAAGGTAGCCGAGCTTCTCAAGCATCTGAGATACAAGGACTTCATCGTGGAGATTGGCGGCGAAGTGGTGGCCGCAGGCCACAAGAACGGGAAACCCTGGAAGGTGGGCATCCAGGTGCCGACGGAGACCGCCGACGGCCCTGTGGAGAGCAATCATCAATTTGAACTGACCGACAAAGCGGTGGCCACCTCGGGCAACTATCGCAACTACCGCGAGCGCGGCGGCGTGCGCTACACCCACATCCTCAATCCGGCAACGGGACGACCGGAAGAGACCAACCTGCTCAGCGTCACGGTCATCGCCCCCGACTGCACCACCGCCGACGCCTTCGCCACCGCCTTCATGGTGCTCGGACGCACCCGAACCACCGAAATCCTGCACCAGCATCCCGAACTGGAAGCATGGCTTATCTACGATGAAAACGGCCAATACAAAATCGAACACATTGAACAAAAAAAGGCAAATAAATAATTTTACACTATTCTATTATTCAACATCTTACTTAAATCAATTAATCTACTACTACAATTTCAAAAAAATGGAAGATTTATCTAAAAAAATAATCGATGCCCTAATGCAGGGCAAAAACGAAAAGCTCAACTACAAGCAAATCGCCGCCAAGGTGGGCGTGTATGACAAGAAGGGCCGCGAGAAAGTCAAGGAGCACATCGACCGGCTGATTGAAGCCAAGTTGCTGCTCAAGGCCGGACGCGGAAAATACCGCCTCAACTACAAACAGTTGAAGGGCAAAGAGAGCGGACGCAACATCGTGACGGGCAAGATCGAGATGAAACGCAGCGGCATGGCCTTTGTCATCCCGCAATACGACCGAAACGAAACCCACGACGAGTCCTTGGAAGAGGACATCTTCATTGCCGACGGCAACCTGGGCAACGCCCTCGACCGCGACATCGTGCGCGTTTCCATATTCCCCTCACGAAAGGGTAAACGTCGTGAGGGACAAGTGGTTGAGGTTGTCCAACGGAGCAAACGCCAACTGGTGGGCACCATCCAGGTAAAGAAGGGTGTGGCCTACTTCATCCCCGACAACGCCTTCTTCCGCCGCGACATCATCATCCCGGGCCGTCTGCTGAAAAAAGCCAAGAGCGGCGACAAGGTGGTGGTGATCATCGTGGACTGGCCGGCGGGCACGCGCAGTCCGCTGGGCGAGGTCATCCACGTGCTGGGCAAGCCCGGCAACAACAACGTGGAGATGCTTTCCATCCTGGCCGAGAACGACTTCCCGCTCACCTTCCCCAAGAATGTTGAGGAGGAAGCCGCCGCGATACCCACACGGATTTCGGAAAAAGAGATTCTGCGGCGGCGGGATTTCCGTGCCGTCACAACCTTCACCATCGACCCTGCCGATGCCAAGGACTTCGACGATGCGCTTTCGTTTGAGGTGCTTGACAACGGGCTATACCGCGTGGGCATCCACATCGCGGACGTGTCGTATTACGTGCGCCCGGGCACGGCCCTGGACGCCGAAGCCTACAACCGCGCCACCTCCGTCTATCTGGTGGACCGCACCATCCCGATGCTGCCGGAAGCGTTGTCCAACAACCTCTGCTCGCTCAACCCCGGCGCGGACAAGCTCTGCTACAGCGCAGTGTTCGACCTTGACGACCAGGCTAAGGTCCATAAAGAGTGGTTCGGGCACACCGTCATCAACTCCAACCGACGATTCAATTACGAAGAGGCGCAGGAAATCATCGAGACCAAGAAGGGCGACTTATCAGACATCATTCTAAAGCTCAACGATTTGGCAGCCATCATGCGGAAGCAGCGTTTCGACAACAACGCCATCAACTTCGAGACGGAGGAGGTGAAATTCAAGCTGGACGAGAACAGCCATCCCATTGGCGTGTATCTGAAAGTGCAGAAGGAGGCCAACTGGCTGATTGAGGAGTTTATGTTGCTGGCTAACAAACGGGTAGCCGAGAAAATCGGGCGCAAACGCACCGGCGGCAAGGAGCCCAACACCTTCGTCTATCGTATCCACGACAAGCCGTTAGACGAGAAACTCAACACCTTCAAGACCTTCGTCAAGAAACTGGGATTCGATTTGAAGACCACCTCCACCAAGGCGTTCCGAGGCTCGCTGAACCAGATGCTGGCCGATGAAAAGGGCAAGGGCGACTACGACATGCTGAGCAAGCTCTCCATCCGCATCATGGCGAGAGCCTGCTACTCCACGGAAAACATCGGCCACTACGGGTTGGCCTTCCCCTACTACACCCATTTCACCTCCCCCATCCGCCGTTATCCCGACCTGATGGTACATCGTTTGTTAGACCATTATTTAGCTAATAAAGAAAGTGTTAACAAAGACCAATTCGAGGAGTACTGCAAGCATTGTTCGCAAATGGAACAGCAGGCCACACAAGCCGAACGCGACTCCGTGAAGTACAAGCAGGCCGAATATTTAGTGGACAAAATCGGACAAGTGTTCGACGCAACCGTTTCCGGCATCTCCAAATGGGGCGTCTATGCGGAATTGGTGGAATCGAAATGCGAGGGCATGATTCCCATGCGCAGCTTCGACGACGACTTCTATTACATTGACGAAGAGAACTATACGCTGGTAGGCTTGCACCACGGCCATTCGCTCCGCTTCGGCGACAGCATCAAGGTGCGCGTCGTGGCGGTAGATATGATCAAACGGCAGATGGACTTTGAAATCGTACGGTAGCGTGCGCAGGCCACATTTCTACCGTGCTTTTGCCCCTGAACGGGGCATTGAATCACGAACTTTGGCCGTCAGCCGTTGGGGGAGAAGTTAAGAAACTAAGAATTTTGACTTTAAACCTTGAACTTTGAACCTGATTACTGTCCACTGATCCCTGGTTCCTCCCTTATCTGGCTCGTTCGCTGCTGTACGGCACAATGTCCACCCCGACGAAATCTTTTTGGAGGTATTTGAAATAACCGCAAACGGCGATCATGGCTGCGTTGTCGGTGGTGAGGTCGAGCGTGGGCAGGAACACGTTCTTGTGATAGCGACGGGCGATGTCGGTGGCGGCATCGCGCAAGCCGGAGTTGGCCGACACGCCACCCGCCAGCACCAAATCCTGACATTCCGTGTGTTTCAACGCCTTAATCAGCTTGTCTGTCAGAGATTTAACGATAGCATATTGGATGGAGGCACACAAATCGTGGATGTTATCTTCTATAAAATTGGGATTCTTTTTCAAATTATCCCGGACAAAATAGAGAAACGATGTTTTCAGGCCGCTGAAACTGTAATCAAGGCCGGGCAGGTGCGAGACGGCAAACTGAAAGCGGTGCGGGTCGCCCTCTTTCGCATAGCGATCGATGACGGGACCGCCCGGATACGGCAGACCGAGAATCTTGGCCGCCTTGTCGAAAGCCTCGCCGGCGGCATCGTCGATGGTGCCTCCAAGTCGTTGCATATCAAAATAATCGTTCACCTGCAACAGCAGCGTATGTCCGCCCGAAACGGTCAGGCAGAGGAACGGGAACGATGGTACGGGTTTTGGATTGTCGGGTTTTTGCAAAAAATTCGCCAACACGTGTGCCTGCAGGTGATCCACCTGTATCAAGGGGATATCCAGCGAGTAGGCCATAGCCTTCGCGAAGGAGCTTCCCACGAGCAAAGAACCGAGCAAACCGGGACCGTTTGTAAAAGCGATGGCAGATAACTGATTTTTGTTTATCTTTGCGCGCTTTAATGCCGTGTCAATCACGGGGATGATATTCTGCTGATGCGCACGGGATGCCAGCTCCGGCACCACCCCGCCAAATTCAGCGTGAACCTTCTGACTGGCAATGACATTGGAGAGTATTGTAGTATCTTCTATGACGGCAGCGGAAGTGTCGTCACACGAGGATTCGATACCAAGAATATAAACGGACATAACCTTAAAATTGTGGGCGGCAAAATTAGTAAAAAAATCGGGAAGATAATCCTCTGGGTGCTCTTGGGCTTCATCGCCCTCGACCTCCTCATCGTGGGGTTGCTCTTCGTGCCCGCCATCCAGACCTTTGCCGTCAACAAGCTCACATCCTTCATTTCCGAAAAATGGGGGTCGGAAATCTCCATGAAAGACGTACATGTAACCCCCACCCTGAAACTTGTGGCCCACGACTTCCGCATCCACGACGCGCACCACAACGACATGATCTACGTGGGCACCGTGAAAGGCCGCTTGAACTCATTCTCCATCAAGCCGTTGAAACTGAAATTCGGAAAAGTGCATCTCGACCACGGCAACGTCGTCATCCGGAAATATGCCGGCGAGAAGAGCGTGAACATCGCCCTTTGGGCAAAAAAATTCCATAAGGAAGGCAGTCACGGCACATTTCTGCTCACCGCCAAGGACCTGAAACTCACCAACTCCCGTTTCGTCCTGATTGACGATGAGGACAGGGTTGTATATGAAACCGACGGCCAGCCGGACATCGATTACGCGTTTTTTGAACTAAAAGACATAAATTGGGAGGCCGATGACTTCAGGGTGGAGTGCGTAGGCATCAACACCGTGGCGGCCAACTTCCGCCATTTGGCCTTCAAACAGTACGGTGGATTTGAGATGCAGGACGGCAGCGGGGATTTCAGTATTTGCGACACATCACTGATTTTCAAGAAATTAAAAATAAAAACGCCAGAGAGTTTCCTGAATCTCGACCTGGCTTTCAACTACAGTTATTGGGATCGGCTCGGGGATTTTCTGGATTCGGTGCAGATTACCGCGGACGTACGGCCTTCGCGGCTGGCGATGCGGGATGTGGCCGGCTTCGCTCCCGCCATCAAGGGCATGGACGAGACCTTTCTCCTGAAGGCCGACCGTGTGCAGGGCTCGGTAAATGATTTCAGTATCATCGGACTTAGCGCCGGCTGGGGCTTGTTCACGCGCCTGCGGGGAGACATCGCCCTGCGGAACATCACCGACTTCCGCCACGCGCATTTCAACCTGCAGATAGACTCCTCCACCGTCAGCGTGCCGGAGTTGGCAAACTTCACCCTTCCCGGCGGGCGCACACTGCCCATTCCCCAAACTGTGTCGAAGATGGGCAACACGAAGCTGAAGCTCGCCTTTACGGGCAGCACCTCCAATTTCGATGCCGAGACAGCCCTTGCCTGTGCGTTAGGCACGGCGGAAGCAGCACTATCGTCCCTCGTGGACCGCGACGGCGGCACGCACCTGACGGGCAAAGTGTCGTCGCCGGACCTGAATCTGGCCGCCCTGACAGGCAATCACAATATCCTCGGATCAAGCAACTTCACGGCTGAAATAGAAGGAGATATGGCCTCTACCGGCTTGGATGCGGAGAACCTCAAGACCTTGACCGCGCATTTGGACGGCACCATCCAGCGTTTGGATATCTACCACTACCCTCTTCGAAACGTGAACGTCTCCGCCGACTATCAAAACCGCCTGTACAACGGTTCCGTGGAAATCCGCGACCCGAATCTGAAAGGCAACATCCTTGGCCAGTTTGACATCACGGAGCAACTCCCCACCCTGCAAGGGAACGTTTCCCTGGAGCAATTCGACATCAGCCGTGTGGCCGACAGGCTGCCAACCGTGGACTCCGCCAGCGCCAAAGGCATCCAAAAACTCATCTACCATGCACAGCAAAGCAAAGATGTGCAACTGGCTTTCGACAACTTCATGATTGCCTTCAAAGGCAACAAACTTGACAACCTGAACGGCTATTTGGGATGCGACAACATCCGGTATCAAAACGACCAGGGGGAGATGTCGAACAAACGGCTCCGCCTAACCGCCATCAACAAAGAAGACTTCCACAAATTCATCCTCAGTTCCAGCCTGCTGAATGCCACTTTGGAGAGTTCCTATCCGACCGCCACCATGCTGGATTCTCTGAAAGGTCTGGCATTCAACTATTTTCCAGACCTTTTCAAAAATGCTGTAAAAAAGCAGAGTGAGGCCAATGTGGAGGATGTTGCAAACCAAAGCCGGCAGGACGGCTACATCAAGGCGCACGTTGCCACCTACAACACCTACAACCTGGTCCGTCTATTCTATCCCAATATCTTCATTGCTCCCAACTGCAATCTTGACTTGGAAATCAGTTCCTCCGACAACGACGACGTGATTTCCGCCAGCGTGCCTTTCTTCGGTGTGCGGCATAAAGTTGCAGTCTATAATCTTTCCGTCGATGGCAGCAGCAAAGACCACAGGACCTTGGACTTGAATTTCAAGACCGATTCCGTCATCGCCATTATGACCAACACGCGGATCCCGTTCGACCAGATAGCCCTTGGCACGCGCACGCGAGACGACACCATCCATTACGATCTCCGCTGGCAAAACCGTTTCAACAGCAAAACCACACCTAACTCCCAAATGGCCGGCATGGTCAGCTTGGACGACCTGAAGGATATTGCCGTCAACATTTCCGAATCCGGCATCTACATTAACAACCACCGCTGGGAATTCACCGATGGCAACTCCGTGCGCATCCAGCCGGACGGCATCCTTATCCACAATCTTGTCTTCACCGACGACCAAACCCGTGGCATCAGCGCCGACGGATTATATTCCAAGAAAAAAAACAGCGAGTTGAAACTGAAAGTCAACGACATGGACGTATCGATGGTGAACCCTGTTGTCAACGGCATGGAGTTTGACGGGCTGTTGTCCGCCGACTTCACCGTCCTGAACCGCGACAAGAAGATGATAACCTTCGGAAAGGCCCTCATCAGCGACTTCAAGTTCAACCGGGATTCCATCGGGGATGTGTTTGCATTGGCTGCCTTGGACACCGTGGGAAAAATCATCTTCACCGGCGGCATCTTCCAAGAAAGCAAACCTCTGATGGCCAAAGATCTCACCACATTCGACATACGGCAATTCATGCAGGCGCAGGACAAGACCGCCGAAATTCGCGGACATTACATCCCCGACAAGAAGAATCTGGCCATCCACACTAGCTTTGATTCCCTCAGTGCGGGATTCCTCACCCCGTTCCTCTCCAGTTTCAGCAACTACATCAACGGGAAGGCTTCCGGCAAGCTCTCCTTCTACTCCACCCCGAAATCCTCCTACTTTGACGGCACGGTCCACGTGGTGGATGCCAACATGGACATCTCGTCCATCGGCACCAATTATAACGTCAAGGATCAGGACATCGGATTCGACGCCAAGGGCATCCACTTCGACAACATGCGCATCACAGACCTTGACGGCAACGTGGCCTACATGAACGGGCACATCCACCACAACTTCTTCCGCGACATGACCTTGGATTTGAACATCCGGACAAACCGGCTCCAGGTCCTGAACACGCCCAAAGACGCCACCTCCATCTTTTACGGTACGGGCTATGCTTCCGGCATGGTAAGCATCACGGGCGATGGCGACAAGATCCTCATCAAAGGCGACAATTTGCAGACCTTGACCGGCACCAAGATCACCCTCCAGGTAAGCTCGGCCAACTCGGCATCGCAATCCGACATCATCCAGTTCAAGCCGAAAGCCTCCGACAAGAACGACGACCCGTCATCCGCCATCGCAGAATCTGAATCCAAGACCAACATCCTGTTGGATTTCACCTTCGATGTGAAAAACGACGCCAACATCGTGTTGATTCTGGAATCCATCGGCGGCACCATGAACGCCCGTGCAGACGGTCTTTTTCAGCTCACTTATGACATGCAGCAGAGCGACCTGAACCTTTACGGAAACCTGTCGCTCCATTCCGGCGACTTTAAAATCGCCCTATACAACCTACTCAACTCGCGTTTGACCTTGGTGCCGGGCGGCACCATCCATTTCGACGGCCCGTTGGAGGACATGATTGTCAGCATCAGTGCCTACAAGACCTCCAAGACCTCGCTCACCAACATCATCCCCGAAGGCTACGCGTCAGGCAACGCCGTGCCTGTCAACGCCTATATGCATCTAAACGGGCCCATCATGAAACAGCTGGAGCCGACATTCAGCTTCGAACTGCCCAACAGCAGCGACGAGTTCCGCAACCTGTTCTACACGGCCATCGACACATCCAACAAGGAGAACACCACCAAGCAGTTCGCCTATTTTCTGATCACCAACAATTTCATGGCATCGGATCTGTTTTCCGGGAACGGCGGTGGATTCCAAATATCCAATATTTTCCGCAACATGGTCAACAATATGCTGAGTTCTCTGATGGAAAACCAGAAAGGTTCCTTCGGCATCACCTACAACCAGGAGACGGAAACGAGCGCCGCCGAATATGGTTTGACGGCCAATGCCAGTCTGCTCAAGGACCGGATGACGCTGGAAACCAGTATCGGCTACTATGACGATGCCACCCGCTCGGCGGCCAACAACATGTACGGCGATCTCATGCTACAGTATAGTCTTAACAAGACCGGCACCTGGAAGGTGAAAGCCTACACCAACATCGGCGAACGCAACGAAGACTACTACATGCATGACAACCAGATCAACTACGTGGCGGGCGTAGCCTTGGCCTTCAAGCAGGATTTTAACAGCAAACGCAAGCAAAAAAACAACGCAGCGAAGAACACTGTCAAGAAAAACGGCACCAAAAAATCCAAACAAAACGACAAGAATGAATAACACTAAGAGTTTCATAACCATAACCTTGATCCCGGTCACAATTGACGAACCCACCGCATGACCTGCGGGAATTGCACATTATTTCGTATTTTTGCACCCTATTTTAAAACCCCAATATAAATATGACTGAAAAAGTGACGAAGGAACCTGAAATATCTAAAGAAGAGACTAAAAATCAAGATATTAAGAAACAAGACACCCCCAAAGGAAAGTCCAAGGAAAAAGTCAACCTGGAAGATAAGGACCATGCGCCCGTGGAAGACTGGGAGCAATATCTGGACATGGACATCCGCACCGGATTGTCGCCCGAATCCAAGAAAATCTCCGAGAACATCTTCCTGACGCGGGGGTTGAATAACATTCCAGAGCCGGAGAAGATAAACTGCCGGCAGTACAACTACAGCAGTTGCAAACTGCCCTCCTACGACTGGATTTCCAAATTGGACATCTCGCTGGACTACATCGAGTTCCCCATCGCCGAGGTGCGGTTCAAAAACAGCCACAAGGATTTCTTCCTCCTCCCGCCCGACGGAGTGTTCAAGGTGGGTGACATTGTGGCGGTGGAAGCCAATCCCGGCCACGACATCGGCATCATCTCCATGTTGGGTTTGCAGGTAAAACGACAGATGGAGCACAAGCACGTGAAAGCCTCGGATGTGGTGAAAAAGCTCTACCGCACGGCACGTTACGCCGACATCGAGGAGTGGATTGCCACGGTGGGGCTGGAAAACGAGACCATGCTGAAATCGCGTTACACGGCTTGGGACCTCAATTTGAAGATGAAAGTGAACGATGTGGAGTACCAGGGCGACGGCACCAAGGCCATCTTCTACTACTCTGCCGAGGAGCGTGTTGATTTCCGCGAGCTCATCAAGATCCTGGCCGAGCAGTTCCACATCCGCATCGAGATGCGCCAGATCGGCGTGCGGCAGGAGGCTGCCCGTCTGGGCGGACTTGGCTCCTGCGGGCGCGAACTCTGCTGTTCCTCCTGGCTCACCAACTTCCAGTCCGTCTCCACCAGCACCGCACGCACCCAGCAACTCTCCCTCAACCCGCAGAAGCTGGCCGGCATGTGCGGCAAGCTCAAATGCTGCCTCAACTTCGAACAAGACACGTATATTCAGGAACTCAAAGAGTTTCCGCAGCCCAACGTACAGCTGAAAACCAAGAAAGGAAGAGGAGTTTACAACAAAATCGACATCTTCAAGAAAATCGTCTGGTATTCCTATTCCAACGATGCGTCCACCATCTTCGCACTGCCTCTGGACAAAGTCAAGCTCATCATCAAGATGAACAACGAAGGCAAAGTTCCCGAAACATTGGAAGAATTTGCGCTGGTCAACCAGAAGAAAGTGGAAGAGGGCAACAACATCAGCATGGACGAGCTCAAGCACATTGCGGACTCATAGTCCCCCACCCTTTTCAATTCCGGCCTTATGAGAAGAACCGTTTTCGCCACCTTAGCATTGCTATTCTGCCTTTCGGGCTGCCAGAGCCGTTATTACAGCGACATCCAGGCCATCCCCAACGAGAAATGGGATGTGAAGAAGCCGTTGGTCTTCAAAGTGGACATCACCGACTCGATGGCATATTATAATATGTATATACATCTGCGGAACACCACAGACTTTGAAACACAGAATTTCTACGTCTTCATGAAAACGCAATACCCTGACGGGCACAGCGAGCAGGACACGCTGGGCTTCATCGTGTGCGACAAGTTCGGTAAGTGGACCGGCAAGGGACAGGGGCGAATCAAAGACAACATGTTCCTGTTCCAGCCGAGAATCCGTTTCCCCTTCACCGGCACCTACACGTTCACGGTCACGCAAGGCATGCGCACCGACAAGGTGAAGGGCATCAGCGACTTCGGCATCACGCTGGAGAACTGGAAGGCGAAGTAATCCTTTGACACACCTACGTTTAAACCCCATATAACAACAGGGCTGCCGCGATGCGGCAGCCCTGTTTTAGGTATTTGTAGAGGCGCAATGCATTGCGTCTCTACAGGGATTAATTCTCCAATTCCGCCTTGATGGCCTCATTGATGAGCGTGACGAAGTCGCCAAGCGGCATGGTGCCATCGTTGAGGTTGCCGTGGCGGCGCACAGAGACGGTGCCGTCGGCCTCTTCCTTCTCACCCACGATGAGCATGTACGGGACCTTGGCGGTTTCGGCGTCGCGGATCTTGCGGCCCGTCTTCTCGCTGCGCTCGTCGATGTAGCAGCGGATGTCCTGCTCATCCAACGCGGCCTGCACCTTGCGGGCGTAGTCCATGTATTTCTCGCTGATGGGCAGGATGACCACCTGGTCGGAGGTGAGCCACAACGGGAAGTTGCCGCCGGTATGCTCCAGCAGCACGGCCACGAAACGCTCCATGGAGCCGAACGGGGCGCGGTGGATCATCACCGGACGCTTCTTCTGACCATCGGCATCCGTGTATTCCAACTCAAAGCGCTCGGGCAGGTTGTAATCGACCTGCACAGTACCCAGCTGCCACTCGCGGCCGATGGCATCCTTCACCATGAAGTCGAGCTTGGGACCGTAGAAGGCCGCCTCGCCCTCCACCTCGATGGTGTTGAGCCCCTTCTCGGCAGCAGCCTCGATGATGGCGCGCTGTGCCTTCTCCCAGTTCTCGTCCGTGCCGATGTATTTCTCCTTGTTGTTGGGATCGCGCAGGGAGACCTGGGCCTTGTAGTTTTCGAACTTCAGGGTTTTGAAGATATACAATATAATATCTATGACCTTGCAGAATTCCTCCTTGATCTGGTCGGAGGTGCAATAGAGGTGAGCATCGTCCTGCGTAAAGCCGCGCACACGCGTCAGGCCGTGCAACTCACCGCTCTGTTCGTAGCGATAGACGGTTCCGAACTCAGCCAGACGGAGAGGCAGCTCCTTGTACGAACGCGGGCGTGCAGCGAAAATCTGGCAGTGGTGTGGACAGTTCATCGGCTTGAGGAAGAACTCCTCGCCCTCTTGCGGCGTGGTGATGGGACGGAACGAGTCCGCACCATACTTGGCATAGTGGCCAGAGGTCTTATAGAGGTTCACGTTGCCGATATGTGGGGTGATAACCTGCTGATAGCCATACTTTTTCTGCACCTTGCGCAGAAACTGCTCCAGACGGTCGCGCAGGGCGGCACCCTTGGGCAGCCACAACGGCAGACCTTGGCCCACGAGCGGGGAGAAGGTGAACAACTCCATCTCACGGCCGAGTTTGCGATGGTCGCGCTTGGCTGCCTCTTCGAGGAGAGCCAGATATTCGTCGAGTTCCTTCTTCTTCGGGAAGGTAACAGCATAGATACGGGTGAGCTGTTTGCGTTTCTCGTCGCCACGCCAGTAGGCACCCGCCGTCTTCAGCAGCTTGATGGCCTTGATCATAGAGGTGTCGTGCAAGTGCGGACCACGGCAGAGGTCGGTGAAGGGGCCGCTCTCATAGAAGGAGATCTGTCCATCTTCCAGACCATCAATCAGTTCCACCTTATATTCATCACCCTTCTTGTTGAAATAGTCGAGAGCTTCGGCCTTGGGCACCTCGCGGCGCACGAACTGAATCTTCTGGGAGGCCAGTTCCTTCATCTTCTCCTCGATTTTCGGAAAATCGTCAGAGGAGATGGAATAGTTCATGAAATCGATGTCGTAGTAGAAGCCGGTCTCGATATGGGGGCCGATGCCGAACTTCACACCGGGATACAGCGACTCGATGGCCGCCGCCATAAGGTGCGCGGAACTGTGCCAGAAGGTGTCCTTGCCTTCGCGGTCGTTCCATGTGTAGAGCGTGAGGGAAGCATCCTCGCCGATAGGCTTGTCGAGCTCCACCATTTTGTCGTTCACTTTGGCCACCAACACGTTACGGGCCAGGCCTTCACTAATGCTTTGGGCTACCTCGTAGGGAGTTACGCCCTGTTCAAATTCTTTTACTGAGCCGTCAGGCAGTGTAATTTTTATCATGATTTTACAATTGATTATGTTCTAAAACAAGCCTGCAAAGATACACATTTTTATTGAGTTTACCCATCGTCCGACAACTCTTTCACGGCAAATACAAATTCGAGTCTCCGTAGCTGAGGAAGCGGTAGCCGTTGTCGAGGGCATGGCGGTAGATGCGACGCCACTCGTCGCCCAGGAAGGCCGAGATGAGCAGCAGCAAGGTGCTCTTGGGCTGATGGAAGTTGGTGATGATGCCCTGCACCATCTTCAGCCGATAGGTGGGCAGGATGATGAGGCTCGTGGCCGCGCGCAACAGGTCGGTGCGCTGCGCCCGCATGTAATCCCGTATCGCGAGCAAAGACTCCTCCACCGACACCTCACGCAGGGCCTCGTCGTCGTAGATTTCCCATTGGGTGACGGTCAACGGGTCGGGCCGGCCGAGTTTGAGCTTGGCCCCGATGATGAACAGCGACTCCATGGTGCGCGTCACCGTAGTGCCCACAGCGATGTGCCGCTTGGAACGGGAAGCCAGGAGCTTGTCCACCACCGCCTCCGGGATGACGATTTTCTCCTCGTGCATGTAATGGTCCCCGATGGTGTCGGAAGACACGGGCTTGAATGTGCCGGCCCCGACATGGAGCGTGATGTAAGTGGTGTCAACACCTTTCCCACGCAAGCTCTCCAGCACCTCGGGGGTGAAGTGCAAGCCCGCCGTGGGCGCCGCCACGGAGCCGTCGTACTTGGCATAGACGGTCTGATAGCGTTGCTCATCTTCCTCATTGGCAGCCCGTTTGATATAGGGCGGCAGAGGCATCTTGCCATAATGTTCCAGCCATTCGGCAAACGAAACCCTATCATCATCCCATGAGAACGTCACGAGGAACGCCCCTTCGATGTTCTTCCCTTTCGTGGCCGTCACCCGCAGTTCCCTGCCATCAAGCGGCACAATGATGTCCAGCGGATGCTTCCAGCGTTTGGCGTTGCCCACCATGCACTTCCACGTCACGGGGCCGTGCTGCGCAAAGGCGGTGGCCGGGTCGTTGCTCGGGGCAATCGGCTCCAGGCAGAAAATCTCTATCGCCGCACCCGTGGCATTGTGTACCAGCAGACGGGCGTGGATCACCTTGGAATCGTTGAACAACAGCATGTCGTTGTCGTTCAGGAAGTCGGGCAGGTTGTGGAAATGACTGTCCGTCAGCTCGCCGTGGCGATAGACCAGCAGTTTCGAAGTGTCGCGCTGCGCAACAGGGAAAAAGGCGATGCGCTCCTCGGGGAGGGGGTAGTCGAAATCGTCGATTCGGATGTTTCTCTCTTCATTCATAGCGGCGGCAAAGATACGAAATTTAGCAGGCTTCCGTGCGCATTGAAAAAATCACTATCTTTGCGCTTATTTTTCAACCTACCTAATTGCTTATGAGTGCTGATTTTATATTCGAAACTTCGTGGGAGATTTGCAACAAAGTTGGCGGAATCTACACCGTTTTGTCCACCAAAGCCAAAACCGTAGTCGAACAATACGGCGACCAATATATCTGCATCGGTCCCGACCTCTCCAAGGAGGACAGCGAGGACTTCATCGAAGACGCCACGCTATACCGCAACTGGAAGGGCATCGCCCAGCGCGACGGGCTCAAGCTCCGCATCGGGCGGTGGAACATCTGCGGCTCGCCGGTGGTGATCTTGGTGGATTTCACCCCGTTTTTTGAGAAAAAGAACGAAATCCTGACGGACTTCTGGCTGAACTACAAGCTGGACTCCATCGCGGGCCAGTGGGACTATATCGAGCCGGCCCTGTTCGGGTATGCCGCGGGGAAGGTGATCGAGAGTTTCTACGATTTCCACTGCAGCTCCATGGACCGCATCATCGCCCATTTCCACGAATGGATGACGGGCACGGGCATCCTGCACCTGAAGCGCAACGCTCCGCAGGTGGCCACAGTGTTCACCACGCACGCCACCGTGTTGGGACGCTGCATCGCGGGCAACGGTCTGCCACTCTACAGCAACATACAGCAATACAAACCTTTGGATACGGCCATCCGCTTCGGCGTGCAGTCCAAGTACTCCCTGGAGTCGCTCTCCGCGGAGCACGCCGACGCCTACACCACCGTCAGCGGCATCACCGACCGTGAGTGCGCGGCCTTCTTCAGCCGTCCCGCCGACGTGATCACCATCAACGGTTTCGAGAACGACTTCGTGCCCGCGGGCGACGAATACGGACGCAAGCGCGCCGCCGCTCGCAAGACCTTGCTGCACGTGGCCTCATCCCTCATGCAGCAGAAACTGGACGACAACGCCCTGTTAGTCATCAACAGCGGACGCTTCGAGTTCAAAAATAAGGGCATTGACGTCTTCATCCGCAGCCTCTCCACCCTGTCGGCCACCCATCCCGACCGCCAGGTGGTGGCCTTCCTCACCATCCCCGCCGGCAACAGCGGCAAGCGTGTGGAACTGCTGCAACGCATGGAACAGCCCATCGGCGACCAACCCATCACCAACGAGTTCGCCACCCACGTGCTGCACGACCCTTACAACGACCCCATCCTGCGATCCCTGACGGAACGCAAACTCTATAACACCCCCGACAGCAACGTCAAAATCGTATATGTGCCGGTCTATCTGGATGGCAACGACGGCATCTTCAACCTCTCCTATTATGACCTGCTCATCGGCTTCGACCTGTCGGTGTTCCCCTCCTACTACGAGCCGTGGGGCTACACGCCGCTGGAGAGCATCGCCTTCGGCATCCCCACCGTGACCACCTCGCTGGCCGGCTTCGGACTGTGGGCCCGCGAGCACTACACGGGCAAGCCGGGCGTGACGGTCATCGAGCGCACCGACACCAACGACGACGAAGTGGTTGCGGCCATCGCCGATGCCATCGCCGACCACTGCCGCCTGACCCCGGAGCAGACCGTTACCATGCACGAGTCGGCCATGCAGATCGCCCAGGGCGCTTTATGGTCGAATTTATACAATAATTATTTGAAAGCATACGATGTGGCCCTCGCCAAGAGCGAAGCCCGTTATCCCCAATATCAAAACAAAACATCTAAGATAGGAAAAATGATACAGCACATCTCCCGCGAAACCCCCGACTGGCGCAGAATCTCCATCAAATCACATCTCCCCTCCTCTCTGGAGAAACTTGAACAACTGTCCGAGAACCTCTGGTGGAGCTGGAACTACGAAGCCCGCGAGCTGTTCGAGGAGATTGCCGGGCCCACCCTGTGGAAGTCGTGCCAGGAGAACCCCGTACACCTGCTGCAGGTGCTGCCCTTTGAGCGACTGAAAACCTTCTCGCAAAACGAGGATTACCTCGGAAAGCTGGACCGCGTGTACCAGAAGTTCCGCGCATACATGGACACGCCCTGCACCCGTCCGGAAAAGAAGATTGCCTACTTCAGCATGGAGTTCGGCATCAGCAACGAGCTGAAGATCTTCTCCGGCGGCCTCGGCATGTTGGCCGGCGACTATCTGAAAGAGGCCTCCGACAGCAACGTGAACATGATCGGCGTGGGACTGCTGTACCGTTACGGCTATTTCACCCAGCAGATCTCGGCCAACGGCGAGCAGCTGAACCTCTACCCGCCGCAAAGCTTCTCCAAGCTGCCCATCTTCCCCCTGAAAGACGAGGAGGGCAACTGGCGGAAGATCAGCCTAGCGCTGCCCGGCCGTAACCTGTACGCACGCATCTGGCGCGTGGACGTGGGCCGCATCCCGCTCTACCTCATGGACACCGACTTCGACGAGAACTGGAACGAGGACCGCGGCGTGACTGCCACCCTGTACGGCGGCGACGTGGAGAACCGTCTCAAGCAGGAGATCCTGCTCGGCATCGGCGGTATGCGGATGCTGAACCTCCTCGGCGAAGAGCCCACCCTGTTCCATCTCAACGAGGGACACGCCGCCTTCCTGAGCCTGGAGCGCATCCGCCGCATCATGCAGGACGAACACGTCAACATGGCCGTGGCCACCGAGATGGTCAAGTCATCCTCCCTATACACCACGCACACGCCTGTCCCCGCCGGCCACGACGCCTTCCACGAGGACCTCATGCGCACCTACTTCGCCGCCTACCCCGCCCTCTACAACATCTCCTGGGAGACCTTCATGGGCTTCGGGCGCAAACGCGACGACTACACCGGCGACAAGTTCTCGATGAGCATCCTGGCGTGCCACTTCTCGCAGGAGGTCAACGGCGTGAGCCGCATCCACGGACGCGTGTCCACGGAGATGTTCGCCGACCTGTACGAAGGCCGTTTTGCCGAAGAGTCGCATATCGGGTATGTCACCAACGGCGTACACTACCCCACATGGGCACACAAACGGTGGCAGAAACTGCATGCCGAGACGTTCGGCGACGGCTTTGAGGCCGACCGTTCCAACCCGGACTTCTGGAAACGCATCGAGAGCGTGGCGGATGCCGACATCTGGAGCATCAAGGATGACCTCCGCAAGGAGATGATCGCCGCCATCAAGCCCATGCTCAACGACCAGATGCGCCGCCGCACCGAATCGCCGGAGCTCATCGACAAGACCTTGAAGGCTATCCGCGACGACGTGCTCACCATCGGCTTCGCGCGGCGGTTCGCCACCTACAAGCGGGCACATTTGCTCTTCAACAACGAGGAACGCCTGCGCCAGGTGCTCAACCATCCCGACCATCCCGTGCAGTTCATCTTCGCCGGCAAGGCACACCCGCACGACAAGGCCGGCCAGGACCTCATCACCCGCATCATCGAACTGGCCCGCAGACCTGAGTTCATAGGCAAGATCATCTTCGTGGAGAACTACGACATGATCCTCGCCAAGAAGCTCGTTTCCGGCTGCGACGTATGGCTCAACACCCCCACCCGACCGCTGGAAGCCTCCGGCACCTCGGGTGAGAAGGCCGTCATGAACGGCGTGCTCAACTTCAGCGTCCTCGACGGCTGGTGGGCCGAGGGCTACGTGCCCGGCGCCGGATGGGCCATCAAAGAGCAGATCACCTATACCGACAACCGCCTGCAGGACGAACTCGACGCCGCCACCCTCTACTCCACCATCGAGGAGGAAATCATACCGGCCTTCTACACCCGCAACGACCAGCAGGTGCCCACGACGTGGGTTGGCATGATGAAGAAATGCTTCGCCACCATATCCCCGAATTTCACCATGAAACGGCAGCTGGACGACTACTACGACAAGTTCTACCACAAGCTCGAACAACGTCATGACCTGCTCTGCGCCAACGACTTGCAGAACATCCGCGTCCTGCTGAAATGGAAAGAAATTGTGGCCACCAACTGGGACGAGATTACCCGCGTGGCACTGGTCTCCCCCACCCAAGCCAACAATGTCTTCTATGTGGGCGACGACATGTCCCTCGAAATCACCTTGCATATCGGCAGCCTGAAACCCGAAGACCTCAAAGTGGAACTGCTGTTCGCCAACGAGGATGGCAACGGGCACGTGCGACTGGCCAACAAGTACCCCTTCACCGTCCAGCAATTCCAGAACGGCACGGCCGTCTATCGCTGCACGCTGAACGCCTATAACGTGGGCCTGTGGAACTGCGCCATCCGCGTCATCCCGCAACACCCGCTGCTGCCACATGATCTGGACTTCAATTTGGTGAAATGGATGTAAAATAATTAACAATTAATACTTAATAATTAATAATTAACAGTTAATAATTAATAGTTGACGGTTTACTGATTACTGACTACTACTCACTAATCACTGACTACTGATTACTGACTACTAATTACTAATCACTAATCACTAATCACTGACCCCTGTTCACTGACCCCTATTATGACTGAGGCTTTCAAGATGGAGATGCCATACAAGACGGTGATTGTGGCCAATGGCGCGTTTCCGTCATGTTCGCAGGCGTTGGAATTCCTGCGGCACGCCGGGCACATCATCTGCTGCGACGGGGCGGTGGGCAAACTCACCGCTGCGGGCTTTACGCCCTCCGTGGTGGTGGGCGACCTGGACTCCTTAAGCCCGGACGAGCGGCAACGCTGGAGCGACAGGCTCCATCCCGACTACAGTACTGAATACAACGACTTGCAGAAAGCCCTGAAATACGCCATCGCCCAACAGATGGACGACATTGTACTGTTGGGTTGCGCGGGCGGACGCGAAGACCATTTCATCGCCAACCTTAGCATCATGGCCACCTACGACGACCGGCTGAACCTGCTGATGGTGACCGACAACGGCCTCTTCCGCAGCATCCGTCGAACCACCACCCTGCCTGCCGTGCCAGGCCAGCAGGTGTCGGTGTTCACCAAAGACGAAACTCTTCCCCTCACCTTCCATGGCCTCAAATACCCCGTCAGCCACCGCTGCTTCCGCCATCTGTGGGAGGGCAGCCTCAACGAGGCAACAGAAAACGCCTTCACCATTGAGATGCATGGCGAAGGCGTGATTGTGGTGTATCAGACGTGGATTTAGAATCGATCCAGCACCTTGCGGGCCAGCTCCCGCATGAGGTCATGGTATTCGTCCAGGAACTTGCCCGTGACACGGTTGGCGATAATCAGGCAGACCGTCAGAGGGTTGTGTCCCAGCACATTGCCCAGTCCGTAGATAGCGGAACATTCCATCTCCATATTGGTGATGGATTTTCCCTCATATTGGAAAGACTCAATCTTGCCGTTCAGGTCGGGGAAGGCCAGACGAGCACGCACCTGCCGTCCTTGCGGACCGAAGAAACCCGGCGCACTCACCGTGATGCCCTGGTACATATCGAATCCTATACGCTGCAGCAGTTTGGCGGAGGCCGGCGTGCAGTACGGGCGCGGCAGACGGTCGTCCCAGCCGGTATGGTCCATGAACGCGTTGACCAGTCCCTCGTTGCTCCAGTCGCCGTGATCGTAAAACTGCAGCACGCCGTCAATGCCGAAGCCCCACGCGGAGGCCACAGTACTGCCGCACTCGATGTCGGGCTGCAAGGCCCCCGACGTGCCGATGCGCACAAGATTGAGCGTCCTGTGTTCGGGTTTCACCTCCATCGTGTTAAGGTCGATGTTGGCCACAGCGTCCAACTCATTGAGCACTATGTCGATATTATCGGTGCCCATGCCGGTGGAGATCACCGACACGCGCTTGCCTTGGTAGATGCCCGTGTGGGTGATGAGCTCGCGGTTCTGTTTGCAAAGCTCCACCTTGTCGAACAGGTCGGAGATCATGGCCACGCGCCCGGGGTCGCCCACCAGAATCACATTGTCGGCCAGCTCGTCAGGATGCAGGTTCAGGTGATAAATGGCCCCATCGGGTTGTTTGGGAAGTTCGGAAGCGGGAATTTTCATATTCTTCAATTTTTAATGATGGTGCAAAGATACTATTTTTCCGTTCAAGCGCGGAATTGTTATTTTTTCTATCTTTGTCTTATCAATCCGAAAGCCTTACGAACAATTTCACACCAGCCTCACATGGTTGAGCATCTCCGCGAAGCGCGTGATGCCGTCCTGTATGCGGGAAACCGTCTTGGGCGACGGCTTGCGATAGCCGGTGGCATAATGGCTGAGCTGCTTGCTGTTAATGCCGGTAATTCTCTGCAGACCTGTTAAGGTCAAAATATTGCCGTAATAT
This sequence comes from Bacteroidales bacterium, assembly GCA_017551725.1. Classification (GTDB taxonomy): domain Bacteria; phylum Bacteroidota; class Bacteroidia; order Bacteroidales; family WCHB1-69; genus F23-D06. The sequence continues at coordinate 38,079 of JAFZKY010000028.1, read as the reverse complement.
TGCAGAAAACTTTCTGTATCGAATTTCCAGACAATCTCATAGTCCTCCCTCAACGAAGCTGGCCATTGTTCTTTGGGAAACTCGCTTTTTATCAAATCGATGGCCTGTTCGGTATCAGCTTGTACTTCTTCTATGGTGTTGCCTGCCGCATAAATGCCATCACCATTTTCGGCGTATGCACCGTAATGGTCCCGTGATTTCTCTATAATCATTACAATTTTCTCCATATCCTGTATTTTACAAACCGTATTTCTTAATCAAGTTAATGGCCATCCCCTTGGGAATCTCTTTGGATCCATGATACGGAATTGGCTCCGATTTCCTTCCTCCCTTTGTGTAGAAGTAGTGACTCCCGACCGCATGGTCGAACTCCCATCCCGCCCTGATAAATCGCTTATGTAGTTCGCTGTATTTCATAGTAGAGCCCCGTATTCCGTCAACGCGGCAAAGATATATTTTTTTCTATTATAATTGATAGAAAATTTTATACCACCTCAAAAAAAAGCGGGCCCGAAAACGAGCCCGCTCATTGGAATATTCTGAAGAAGGATTATTTTCTTCTTCTTCTCGGTTTGAGGTTGTGTTTGGCAACGAATTCGTCCAACACTTCCTTGAGGGTCGGGGTGCCGATCTCCTGAAGTTCATAACCAACCTTGACAACGGGTTGTTTGATCTTGATGAAGCGCGGCAGGTCGATAGGCGTACCGATGACCACGGCGTCGCACTTGGTGTTGGCGATGGTCTTCTCGAGGTCCTTCATCTGCTGTGCACCATAACCCATGGCCGGGAGGAGCGTGCCGATGTTCGGGTAGCGCTCGAACGTGGTGGTGAGCTCACCAACCGTGTAAGGACGAGGATCCACAAGCTCGGCGGCACCGTACTTCATGGCGGCAACCGTACCGGCACCGATCTTCATCTCACCGTGCGTCAACGTAGGACCGTCTTCCACCACGAGGACCTTCTTGCCCTTGAGGAGTTCCGGCTTGTCCACCGTGAGGATGGAGGCAGCGTCAATCTGCTTGGCGTTCGGGTTGATCTTGGCGAGGTTAGCGCGCACCGTGTTGATGTTCTCCAAAGAAGCGGAGTCGATCTTGTTGATGACGATAACGTCGGCCAGACGAGCGACCACTTCACCGGGATAGTAGCTGACTTCAGCACCGGGACGAAGAGGATCGGCCACGCCAATGGTCAGGTCGGGTTTGTAGAACGGGAAGTCGTTGTTACCGCCGTCCCACAGCACGATGTCACAGCCGTCGGGATCTTTCTCGGCGCCAGCCATCTCAACCCACTTGCCGGTTTGAGGATCTTTGGTCTTGCCACCCTTGAGGATAGCCTCATAGTCCACACCAGCGTAGATGACGTTACGTTTGGTGACCACGTGCGGTTCATACTCTTCCATCTCCTCGATGGTGCAGTTCTGATACTTGAGGTCGTCAACGCAAGCGAAACGTTGGACAACTTGCTTGTTCAAGTCGGGATCGTACGGCATCGGGTGACGAACGGCGACGACTTTGAAGCCCATACCGACGAGGTATTCGATGATTTTGCGGGAGGTCTGGGACTTGCCGCAGCCCGTACGGGTAGCACCGACGGCGATAACGGGTTTCTTGGAGGGGATCATCGTGTCCTTCGGGCCCATCAGCCAGAAGTTGGCGCCAGCGGCGTTCACGATAGCGCTCACGCCCATCACGTATGAATAGGGCTTGTCGCTGTATGCGAAGACACAATCGTCAACATCATATTTCTTGATCAACTCGGTCAGCATGGATTCGGGGTAAATCTTAATGCCCTTCGGATACAAATCCTCGCCGGCCAATTCCTTCGGATACATACGGTCGTCGATACCCGGGATCTGCTCGGCCGTGAAAGCCACAACATTGTAGTTTTTGTTGTGACGGAAGAAGGTGTTGAAATTGTGGAAGTCTCTTCCAGCAGCACCAATAATGATGACATTTCTGACTTTTTTCTGCATAATAAACTGGGTTTAAAAGTTATTAATGAAAATGTGATAGAATTTCTCTTGAAAAAGCGGTGCAAATATACAAAAAAATTCCCGAAAAGTAATTCACAAACACCTGTTCATATCAAAAAAAAAAGTGGCCGACTGCCGAAACCGGTCAGTGGGCCACCATTCTCGTCTGGTTGGCGACGCTCTCCTGCTTGGCCTTCAACTCCTCTTCACTCAGGCCGATATAACGGTCGCTGAGTACCTGCATCTCGTCGTCCAGCTCCATCAGGTAGGGCACTCCAGTAGGGATGTTCAGCTTCACAATGTCCTCATTCGACATGTTCTTCATGAACTTGATGATGCCTCGGATACTGTTGCCGTGGGCCACAATCATCACCTGCTTGTACTGGCGCAGGCTCTCCACGATGCTGACGTTCCAGAGGGGGATGATACGGCGCGTGGCGTCGGACAAGGATTCCGTGCCGGGACGTGCCGCGCGGTACTTGATGTCCTGATAGCGGATGTCGAACTTGGGATGGCGCGGGTCGTCATCGGGAATCGGAGCGGGCGCCACATCGTAACTTCTGCGCCACAGCGTAACCTGCTCCTCGCCGTAAATCTGTACGGCCTGCTGCTTGTTCTGTCCCTGCAACATGCCGTAATGCTTCTCGTTCAAGCGCCAGGTCTTCTCCACCGGCAGCCACAAACGGTCCATCTCCTCCAACACATAATTCAACGTCTTGATGGCCCTTTTGAGAAATGACGTGTAAGTATATCGGATATCCAACCCCGAGTCGCGCAGAATACGCCCGGCCTGCTTGGCCTCCTCCACCCCTTGCGGGGTAAGGTCCACATCCGTCCAACCCGTGAATTGGTTGGAAAGATTCCACTCGCTCTGCCCGTGTCGGATAAGTATTAACTTGTACATTGATTATTTAAGGTTTTGGTTTGTGAATTGCGCTCAGATCTTATTGTTCTTGTCGGGAAAGAGAATCCACGGCTTGAAGTGCTTGGCCTCCTCGAAGTCCATGGAGCAGTAGGAGATGATGACCACCACGTCGCCCACGCACACCTTGCGGGCGGCGGGACCGTTGAGACAGATCACGCCGGAATCCTTCGCCCCCTTGATGACGTAGGTCTCGAAACGCTCGCCGTTGTTGACGTTGAGGACCTGCACCTTCTCGTTCTCAATCAGATGAGCGGCCTCCATAAGCGTTTCATCAATGGTGATGCTGCCCACGTAGTTCAAATCGGCCTCCGTAACGGTGACTTTATGGATTTTGGATTTTAACAGTTCAATTGTCATTGTTTTACAATATAGATATATGGTAAATAACGATAGTCTGGATTATTTGTAACGGATGTTGTCGATGAGGCGCACCTCGCCCACATAGACGGTGATGAAGCCCATCACGCCGGCAGCATCGTCCAACGAGTGTATTGTTTGCAGCGTGCTGTCGTCGGCGATGGTGAAATATTCCAGGCGGAACTCCGGGATGGCGGCGATGCGCTCCTCCACAAATGCCTGTATCTGCGGCACGTCGGGCAGCTGGCGCGACTCCTCCAGAATGCGGTGGATGTTGGCGGCAGTCTCGAACTCGTGCGGCGTGAGACGACGGTTGCGGGAACTCATGGCCAAACCGTTGGGCTCGCGCACGATGGGACAGGGCACGATCTCGCTCTGGATGTTGCACTGGCGCACCATCTCGCGGATGACCGCAATCTGCTGGTAGTCCTTCTCGCCAAAGTAAGCCTTGTCGGGACGCACCCACTCGAGCAGACGGCGCACAATGACGCCCACCTCGTTGAAATGGCCGGGACGGGCCGCACCCTCCATCACCTTCTCCACCGGACCGAAGTCGTACACCTCCGACGGCTGCACAGGGAAGACCTCCTCCACCGACGGCGCGAACACGTAGTCGGCATCCTCGCCAATCAGTTCCAGGTCGCGCTCCAATGTGCGCGGGTATTTGCGCAGGTCGTCAGGGTTGTTGAACTGCACGGGATTGACGAAAATGGATACAAACACCGCGTCGTTTTCCTTACGCGCTCTACGAATGAGTGACAGATGGCCTTCGTGCAAAGCGCCCATCGTGGGCACCATGCCGACCGTTTTGCCTTCAGCCTTGATTTTGGTGGCTGTGGCCAACAATTCTTTTACCGTGTTTATTACTTGCATAATTTTACTTCACTTTGAAAAAAAGCGGGCAAAGATACAATTTTTTCACTACCCTATCGGATATTTTCTTCCACCATTTCCTTCAACGAGGCAATCACATCCGGATCGTTGATCGGCATCCCGTCCAGCACCTCATACACCTCGTCCGTATCCAACGTATAGTCAACTTCTTCGTCGCGTTTGTAATGGAAGATGAAGCGGATTTCCGGGTGTGCGGAGATGGTCAGCACCATCGTGCCGGCCAGGTCGCCCATGGGCGGCGTGTCCAGATGCGTGAGACCGAACACTGCTGTCACCGTCGTGCCCACGCCCACCTCGGACTGGATGTTCATCGAGCCGCCGGTCATCTCCGTGTTCTGCTTCAGCAACGGCAGTCCGAGGCCCACCTTGCGGGTGGTGCGCGTGGTGAAGAACGGGTTGGTCACCTTCTCCACCATCTCCGGCGTCATGCCGCAGCCGTTGTCCTTGAAGACGAGCGTCAGCGTGTCGGCGCGGCTGTCCAGCAGGACATCCAGCCCGATCTCCGTCGCCTTGGCCCGCGTGGAGTTCTGCAGGATGTCCATGATGTGCATCGATAAGTCTTTCATGGCGCTATGCGTTAAGCATTTGATAAATCTTGCCAGCCACCTCGAAGGTCTGCTCGGTGGTGCCCAGAACCGGGATTTCCTCCTCCTTGGCCTGCTCCAGCATGTCGTCGTCAGGCTTGTTGCCCTTCACGAGCACCACACAGGCCAGCTCTTTCAAAGAAGCAATGGCAATCACGTTCTTGTGCGTCTGCAGGGTAACCCAGACGTTGCCCTCCTGGGCAAAGCCCATCACGTCACTGAGCAGATCGGAGACGTAACCGCCGTGGATTTCATTATCCAAATTGTTTTCCCCACAGAAAACCGTGAGGTTCATGTTTTCAACAAGTGTTCTAACCGTCATATTTTTTCAATTAATAATTAATAATTAACAATTAATAGTTATTCTGGATATACCAGGTGTACTTTCCGGCCGTTTTCGCCGTGCAGGGCCATGCGTATCTCCTCAAAGCTGCGGGTTTCCATCTCCAGATAACAGGTGGCCGTACCGATAACATCCGGCAGATGGGCATCCGAGCTTCGCGTAAACATCTTATTCTTCAAATACTTGTGTACTTTCAAAATTTCATCCTTGTTGCCGTGCTTCGACAGTTCCACTGCATCATACTCCAAATCAAACGGGATGAAGCCAAGCTGACTGATCAAGCTGGTGGTGGACTTGTCAATATGCGCGGGCACAAAGAGGCCGCCGATGGAATGTACAAAATCCGCAATCTCGTTCACCGACTGGTCCAACGCAGAGGTCAGCAGGCGAGGCTCCTCATAGACGATGTTGAATTCCTCGTCAATCTGCACCTGGTCGCCGAAAACGTCGGGATTGTTGGGTGTGTCGGGAAGGTGTTCGTCGAGATAGGCCTGCAGTTTGTCGAGCGACTCATGGTCGGGCATATAGGCCAGACAGTGAGCCTCCTCCTTGGTGGTGATTTCCGCCCCGCACAGCACGAAGATGTCGCGGTTGTGGGAGTATTGCTCAGCCAAACGGCAGTGACGCGTGGCGTTATGGTCGGTGATGGCGATAACGTCAATGCCACGCTCCAGCGCGATGGCAATGATGTTGTCGGGCGTCATCTCCAGATCACCACATGGAGAGAAGAGCGTATGCGTGTGCAGATCAGCTTTGTAGATGTTCACTTCCTCGTTTTTTCAAGCGGGCAAAGATACAAAATTTTCCTCTTTCAAAACTCCACATAATGGCGCAGTTTCTCCATCAGTTCGGGATAGGCGTGCGTGATTTGCTGCAGCTGCTCGAACGATTCGATGCGTCCCTGCCGCTGGCGATAATTCAGGATGGTCTTCGTCAGATAGACATCGAAATAGGGATGCGACACCAACTCCTTGTACGTGGCGGTGTTGATGTTGAGCTTACGCACTTCCGAAGGATGAACAACGAAATATTTCTCCAGCAAATTGTCATCTAAATTCTGAAGCACATAGACCTCCTTCAGCTGTGAAAGCGAGTAGAAGCCGCCCAGCCGGTCGCGGTACTCCACGAGGCGCGCCACCCGTTTGCTGCCGAACTGCGGCACCACCAGCAGGTCGGTGCTGTCGCAGCGGTTGAGGTTTATCTTCTCGACGGCATACAAAGGCTCACGAGACTGTTTACGTCCCTTCGAGGTGTCATATACCGAACGATACGATTTGTAGTTGGAATAATTTTGTGCATGCGCACGCTCCGCCGAGTCGGCCAAACGCGCCTGTTCTGCCACAAAAACTTCGAACTCCCGTGCATACATAGCCATCGGAACCGACGGCTCTTTGTTTGCATCATACAGATAATAAAATAGATAACTCGCCAATATGAGCGCCAGCAGCACCAATGCCGCCACCCATTCGCCTCCCGTGAAATTCAGTTTGTTTTTCATATTGCAAAGATAATAAAAATCTAAACAATATGAAATAAAATGTTTATTTTTTTATATCAAAACCATATTCCCGGAGGGCGGCGTTGAGATTGTTGTCGAATTTCTGCTTGGAAAGCACCACGATATAGGCACCCGTGTCACCCAAGGTATAGACATTCTGCTTATAGGGGTCCTGTTCCAGATTGAAATCATAGCGGTTGATGCAGCCGTCGCGAAGAATGAGGGCATAGTCGCACGTCTTGCCCTTGCGAACCACATCCTTGAGTTCGCCCTTCATCTGGTAGGTGCCCTCCTCTTCGGTCATCTTCATAGCCAGATAACAAAAGGAGACCATGTTATAGTTCTCAATCAGGAGTTGTTTCGGGTTGTTGGCGCGAAGGGTTTCCACCTGCTGGCGGCTGAGATGCTTGTACAGCATGTCGTCCACGCGCACATCCTGCGACTGCGCGAATCCGCACGCGCACACGAGAGTCATTAGCAAACTGATTATTATCTTTCTCATATCTATAATAATATTGTATAGTTATCTTTACAGCAAAACGATTATGCGTTGTCATGCATCCAACGCATAATCGTCGTATAGGGTTGAATCGCCCGACTCCGTCTATCTGAGGATCGTCACAGAACCATTGTAATTGACGGTCTTGGCTTTCCCCTTATAGTAGAAACTGTAGTAATAGACGCCGTCAGCCAAGCCATGGCCATCGAAGAACTGGCTTCCCAACTCAATCTTGCCATCGCGTGCGAACGTGTCGTAGTTTTCAGCGTGATAGACTCTGTTGCCCCAACGGTCGAAAATGAAAAGCGTATTATTACGATATCTGTCAGGGTCTTCGGGATTGATTTTCGTACTCATATTCTGGATAGCAAAGACGTCGTTGATACCGTCCCCGTTCGGTGTGATCACATTGGGAAATTCCAGATCCTTATCCACCGTGACCGTATGGATAATCTCACTGGCGCAACCAGCCTCCGTCTCAATATGCAGTGTCACATCATAGTCGCCCCACTGGGTGTAGGTATGCTGGGGTGAGATGTTCTCTTCATCGCGCTCGCCATCGGCGAAATCCCAGTAGAAAGTAGTTCCGGGGGCACGCATGACCGTGGAGTCGGAATAGGTGATGAAATTGACCACACCATTATTTTCCGCCATCAGAGAAATAGCCGGGTCTGCCTCAAACTCGGCAATCGGCTGGGCGTTGACAGTGATATAGCTCCACTTCAACAGGGAATCTCTACATCCCTTGCTCGTTAAGCCGTACAACAGGATGGAATAGACACCGGGATCAACCAGTTCGAAGGAGGGTTCCTTCTGCGTGGAGCTGTAGGTATAAGCCAAGCCGTTGGGAGTCTCACGATATACATACCAAACGTACTCCACATCATCGGGGGTTGTATTATTCGTAAAGCGCAATTTCAACGGCGCACAGCCAGCGGTGTCGCTGGGTCTCACGTCAAATTCCGGTATCGGATTCACTTTCACATAAACGGTATCAGATCCCTTGCAGAAGAGGGTCTGGCTGGCGTTACTGGTCGTCACATCCACGGTGTATTCGCCTTGGGTGACCACATTGATAGTCCGTGTAGCCGCACCCGTATTCCAGTGATAGACAGGATTCAGGCCGACAGTATCCGCATCGAGGGTTAGCATCTCGCCAATACAGATCTCCTTGTCCGCACCCAGATCCGGACGCGGGGCGGGGGTAACCTTCACCACCGTGTTCGTATCATAATAACAGCCAAACTCATCTACCACACGAATGATATAGTTGATATCACCGGCCGTATCCGGAACCACAAAGCTGCCATTGGCACCGGGACCAATGATATAGGTAGTGTCAACCGCCACATTGAATTCCCAGTCGGCGGGTTGCAGGTGTGGATCGAGAGCCATTTCCCAACCGCAGATGTAGCCGTTGTCGGAACCCCATGCGTCAATCACCTGGATACTCCATGTGCCGTTGAGCGGGCAGCCGATAAGATTGGTGAAGGAGCCGTCCGGGTGATACACATTGGTCATATTGGCCACATCCGTGGAGTCCACATAATTGGAACTGGTACCGGCACTCGGAGCCGGGTTATTGGCTGTCACATGGTTGCATGCCTCATACACATAGCCGTTGCCACAGGCATATTGATAGCCCTGATTGGTGGCATTGGACCAGCAATAGTTCCAGCATTGTCCCATCTGGCAGCCTAGGCCGTCGCAATTACCACAACCATTATCGGGTTCATAATAAAGGCCGAAATAGGCAGCTGAAGTACCTGCTCCGGCAGCCCACCCCTGTTCGGAAGCCGGCACCGCATTTGCACATGAACCGGAAGAGGAACCCGCATATTTCTTCATGAGTGACACCCGCTTCTGGCTCGGGCAGGTGAGGTTGATCCACAAGTCGCCGATATAGGAGTGCTCGATAGAGAGACGCACATAGAGGATGTCGTTGGCCGACGTAACGGTAGCTGTCGGGGAGAATGCCGTGAAGGTCACAGGCGAAGTATAGGCGCAACTGCCGTTACATATCTGACCGTCGGGCAGGAATATGGTGTCGCTGACGGCCAGCGAGGTGGCCTGCGCACTACCAATCGTGTCCAACTGCACCGAGGACACATAGTCGTATCCCGTAGTGAAATTCACCTCCTGACCTGTACAGATCTCAGGCATGGTAGCCAAGGATCGAATGGGGTTTTCAGAGGTTCGGATACGGAACACCTGCGGGATGTATGATATACAACCTGCACTGTCGGTAATACTGAGAGAGGCATCATACCCCCGCTTGTTCTCAAACACGTAATCCACGACATTATGGCCCACAGAATCAAAATCCACAATACCCAAGTCCCAGTGGAATGAGGACGTGGCATCCGTCTGCGTATAACTGAAATAGTTGTCAGGATACTCACCGTAAGCAACCAGATGCAGGGTTTCGTTCGGACAAAGATTGATATAGTAGAAACCGTCGTCTTCCAGTTTTGGGTATTTGCTGGAAAGCACCGTATCAAACCTCACATTGATACGCTGGCAGGGCGCGTCGCAACCGGTGACGATGTTGAAACCCGCACCCTCACCGGAACCATCCGTCTTGAAACGGAGTGTGATGGCACCCGTCGGGTTGGTGATAGTGGCAGCATATTTCAATGAAGCTGCTGCTATCTGGCCAACAATGCCGTTATTAAAAACATCCAAAATCGGAGACTGCGTATTGGGACCATTATAAATAAACAATGTGTCCGTAGAATCCACATCAAATGTCTGAAGGTCAATTTCCACCGTCACGGCACTGCTGTTGGAATTATTGGAATATATCGTCAGCGTGTCATCCCGGTTAGGTGCATAGTCAGCGGTGATGCCGCCGTAATCGTGAACCGTCATGGAGCATCCCGTGGCCGTATGGGTGGTTCCCTGGCCCATATTGATACTCTGAGCCTGAACAAGGTTCAGGGTGAAACAAAGGGCTATCGCGAGGAATACGAATATTTTTTTCATTGGATATAATTTTTTATTAATAAGCAAATTGACTCAACTGTGTTTCCATGTAATTGTCGTAATCGGATTTGGAAAGCACATAAACGTAATAGCCGGCACGATGCAACGGGAAGATGTTGACAAGGACCTTATCCTGCGGCAGGTTGAAATCCTCCGGGTCAATCTGCCCCGTGCGGATGATTTCATCCTCATCGACCTTGATACCCGGCTTGGCATACTTATCGAGAAAACCCATGTTCTGGCTATTCACGGCCGGCATCTTGGCAGCAAAGAGGGCATAATTGGTCATCCTGAAATTCAAACGGAACAACCGGGCGAAGTCCTGCTGGTACATCTGCTCAATTTCAGCATTGGAATAATGCTTGTACAGATTTTGATTCAACATCAAATCGGACTTCTGATATTGCGCAAAACTTGTTAATACACAAAAGATTACGCTGATTGTGAGTAAGATTTTTTTCATATCAAGAATATAATTTGTAAAACGTGCAAAGATAGTAAAATATCGTCACCCTCCACATCCCTTTCTTCACTTTTATCAACAACATAGTCGTAAAAAAGAACAAGTTTGTTACAGCTTCTTGAACAAAAAATATTTTATGGAAAAAAATCTTGAGAGGGTCCGTCATTACAACATTCCGGCATCCGCGAGGCGGCGCAGGGTGTCGGCCACTTCGCCCTCGTCGAACTCCAGGGCCAGCGTCTCGAAGAGCTGCTTTTTGTCGGCAACACCTGCCTGTGTCAGCTCGCGCGTGCGGCGGGCGATGGCCTCCGCCGCGGCGGGTGCAGCCGACTTTTTCCTGCGACGGCACACGTCGCACCCGCCGCAGGGGGTGCTGTCCGTCTCCCCGAAATAGCTCAGCAGCAGCTGACTACGGCAGACATTCGAAGACGTTACGTAATGCTTCACCGCCAGCATACGCTCCTCCGCCTTCCGTTTCCGTTCGGCGTACACCTGCGGTTCGAAATAGAGGTAACGCTCATCAATGCGGTCCTGCACGAACACCAGCAGCGGCACGGCACTCTGCGGATGGTACGACAGTACCCCCGCCTTGCTCAAGCGATGCAACCGCTCCACCACCTCTTCATCGGTCAGGGAGCATCTCTCCGCCAGTTGGTGCTCGTCAATGTTGGCGTAACGGGAGAACACTCCCTCATAAGAGCGTAACAGGAGCTTTATAAATTCCGACTCCTCCTCATGGGCATCCTCATAGCGGAGCAGCTGGTCGCTCTCACAGTTGAAACGGATCTGGGATTTCTTCCGCAAATGTTCCGACAGCACAATCACGCCCGCTTTCTCCAAGAGTTGCAACGCATTGAAATACTGTACCACATCCATCTTCACATCATGCGCCCGCTCGGCAAGATTGAAGGGATGCAGCGTGTTCTGTCCCTCCCCCATCTTGATATAATAATGCTGGCACAGCTGGCGATACACCTCCCGGACCTTTTCCAAGGGTGGAAATGCCAACGTGAAATTGCGCTTGAGCTGGCGCAGGTCATACTCATCATACAGCAGTACCGCCACCGAGGGCAGGCCGTCGCGTCCGCCACGCCCAGCCTCCTGGAAGTAGGCCTCCAGCGTATCGGGAAGGTCCAGATGGGCTACAAAACGAACATCAGGCTTGTCGATGCCCATGCCGAAGGCGTTGGTGGCCACCATCACGCGAATGCGGCCGGACATCCAGTCGTTCTGCCGCTTGTCGCGGGCCTTGGCGTCCATGCCGGCATGGTAGCAGTCGGAAGGCACGCCGTGCTTGGTGAGGAACTCCGCCACCTCGGCCGTCTTGCGCCGGTTGCGCACATACACGATGCCCGTACCGGGGTAACGATTCGCGATGCGTAGCAGCCGTCCGTATTTATCTTCCTCTTCCACAACAAAATAGGTAAGATTTTCCCTTTTAAAACTCTTGCGGAAGACATTCTCTGACGGAAACCCCAGCCGAGCCTGGATGTCGCGGACCACCTCCGGGGTAGCGGTGGCCGTCAGGGCGAGCATCGGAGCCTTGGGAAAGAACTTTCGGATCTGGGCGATTTCCAGATAAGGCGGGCGGAAATCGTAGCCCCACTGGGAAATGCAGTGTGCCTCGTCCACCGCAATCATCCGGATCGGCATCCGGGAGAAATTCTGGCGGAACGTGTTGGTCATCAAGCGTTCGGGCGACACATACAGGAAGCGGCACTCCGGGTCGAACAGGGCCGCGGAGAGGGCATCCTCAATTTCGCTGCCGTTCATTCCGGAATAGATGGCCACCGCCTTGACATCCCGTTCCCGCAAGTGCACCACCTGGTCCTTCATCAGGGCGATCAATGGGGAGACGACAAGACAAAGGCCGCCCATGGCGATGGCGGGCACCTGAAAGCACACGGACTTGCCGCCGCCGGTGGGCAGCAGCGCCAGCGTGTCGCGCCCCTCCAACACCGAGAGGACAATATCCTCCTGCATGGGGCGGAACGTGTCATAGCCCCAGTATTGCTTCAGTATCTGATGAATCCGCTGTAAAGTGTCGTTTTTCATATCACGGCGGCAAAGATAGCGAAAAAGAAGACTGGATTCTAAAGACAACGGACAGGGATTGGCATCAAAACACACTAATATAGAGCATTGTTATTCAGGTTTTTATATAAAAACAACACAACATCGGTCTCACAAAAATCGTTAAAAAGGAAATTATTTGTGGAAAATATTGTATATTTGCCGCCTTAAAATTTGAAGCAATGGGCAAGAAGAAAAATTTTTTCCACCTTATAGTTATCTTTTTATGTGTCGTTTGTTTGTGTGCCCTCTCCTCCTGTGGGAGTTCGCGCAATAACACCAAATCCACGGTATCTTATTCCAAGAAAAGGACGCGCCACCAGCCCAACTGGAACCACACCACGTCGCAGACCACCACGTACTACATAAAAAAGCATAACACCCATAAAAGCCACAACCGCTAACCGATCTTGTTTTATTTTTCACCTATGAACAACCGCTATACTATTCATATAGTACTATTTTTATTGTTTTCTGTCATCCTGATTCCGCGCTTGTCAGCCCAAGATGACCACCTCCAGTTCAGCGTCGTCAACGACACGGCCCGAATGGAGAACGCCGTTCCCGAAGACTCCTTGGGGAACCTTCTCGGCATTGACGAGGATTCCGATCTCTTCGACAACGTGGACCATGGTGACGGAATGCTGTTCACCTACTTCAACTGGATGCCGGGCTACAATTTGTATCAGAATTTCGACATCATCCGCATCCACTACAAGCATGTGGGTTCCGCCCCCCGTGACACGATAGACCTGCGGGGCTACCATCATCCCGCCAACTACCGGATCACCTCCAACTACGGCTGGCGGCACAAGCGCATGCATCGCGGCGTGGACTTGGGCTACCCCACCGGCACACCCGTGGCCGCCGCCTGGGACGGCATGGTGCGCATCTCGAAGGGCAGCAACACCGGCGGCTATGGTAACCTCATCGTCATCCGCCACGACAACGGACTAGAGACTTACTACGCCCACCTGTCACGCCGGCTCGTCAACCCGGGACAGATCGTCAAGGCGGGCGACATCATCGGCCTCGGCGGCAACACCGGCCGCTCCTACGGCTCGCACCTCCACTTCGAGATCCGCTACCTCGGCAACGATTTCAACCCCAACCGGTTGGTGGACTTCGACAATTTCAAGCTGAGATTCGACACCCTCTATGTGTCCGGATACAATGTCTCCACCCCGGCACCGCCCACTGAGGAGCAGAAGGCCGCCGCACAGCAGAGGGCCCAGACCAGCGCACAGTACTACAAGGTACGGAAAGGCGATAACCTGGGACGAATCGCCCAGAAATACCACACCTCCGTTGCCAAGATCAAGAAACTGAACCATCTCAGGAGCGACTTTATCCGCGAGGGACAGCGTCTGCGTGTCCGATAACCCGTCGCCATGAAGCCGCACAGCCACCATCTTGGCCCTCTTCTCCTGCTTATCCTCTGCCTTGCCTACTTCGCACAGGCACAAGACCTCTCCGAGGACTACAGTTTCTACCGCAATCCCAACATCTCCGTCTCAAATTCTGAACATACGCTGGCACAAGCTTGGGCCGGCGGCATCAACGGCGTGCGCTTCTCCGAAATCGACCTCGACCAAGATGGCATCCCCGACCTGTTTGCCTTCGAGAAACACGGCAACCGCATTCTCCCTTTCCTGCACCGCAACGACCACTATGTGTATGCTCCCGAATACGCCCGCCGTTTCCCCGACCTCCACGACTGGGTTATCCTTAAGGACTATGACGGCGACGGCAAGCCCGATATTTTCACCTACGGGCTGGCCGGCATCCGTGTGTTCCGCAACACCTCCGACACAACCCTCTCCTTCCGCCCCGTGACCGAACAGCTCACGGCCTTTTATTATAATGGATATGTAAACATATACGCCTCCCCGGACGACTATCTTGTGATTGACGACATTGACGGGGACGGTCATCTGGACATCTTGAACTTCTGGGTTTTAGGCAAATACGTACACCATCTGCGCAACAACAGCAACGACCCAGAAGTGTTCGACTTCCGGCTGGAGAGCGAATGTTGGGGGCATTTCGAGGAGGCCGCCGACAACAACGCCATCACCCTCAACTCCGACTGCGGCAGCAAGAGCGACGATGGGCATACGCGCCACACCGGCTCATCCATGCTTTTGCACGACTTCGACCACAACGGCTTGCCTGACATTCTCATCGGGGATGTGGACTACCCGAATCTGATTCTGCTTTACAACAACGGCACCCAGCAAGAGGCGCGCATGACCGAACAAGACACGACCTTTCCCGTTGGGAATCCTGTGCATCTGTACTCCATGCCGGCTCCCTCTATGGTTCATCTGCCGGATCAGGAGTACCCCACCCTGCTGGTTTCACCCTCCGATCCGTCACTCACCAAATCGCAGGACCTAAACAGCGTGTGGCGTTATGATTACGACACCCTGCTGCAACAATACACCCTCACCAACACGGCTTTTCTGCAAGAAGAGATGCTTGATGTGGGAAGTGGATGTCATCCTGTGCTGTACGACTGGAACGGCGACGGCCTGCAGGATCTGTTCCTCGCCAACTACGGCAGCTACGACAGTTCCCATCTAGTCAACGGATTCCTGACCTCCTTCTATTCCTCATCCATACAATACTACCGGAATGTCGGCACCGCGCACCAACCGGCTTTCCAATTGCAGGACAACGATTTTGGCAAGTTAAAATCCTCACATCTCAAAGCCTTGCATCCTGCCTTCGGCGACTTTGACGGAGACGGGCAACCGGACATGCTCTGCGGACAGGAAGACGGAACGCTGCTGCTGATCCCGCACCAGCGACTG
This sequence comes from Bacteroidales bacterium, assembly GCA_017551725.1. Taxonomy (GTDB): domain Bacteria; phylum Bacteroidota; class Bacteroidia; order Bacteroidales; family WCHB1-69; genus F23-D06. The sequence continues at coordinate 22,670 of JAFZKY010000028.1, read as the reverse complement.
GTCACCGGCACTGGCGAGATCATCCTGAACTACCAAAACATCGACGCGGGCAGTTTCAGCACCCCCGCCTTCTTCGACCTGGACCGTGACGGGCGCAACGATCTGATTATAGGCAACCAGCGCGGGATTTTGAGTTATTATCGGAACATCGGCACTGTCACCGCACCTGTTTTCGAGCGGGTGACCGACACCTTGGGTGGCGTGGACGTGCGCAACGCCGAGCAATCCTACTACGGATATAGCGTGCCCTGCCTTTACCGCGATTCACTGAACGGGACCACGTTGTTCTGCGGCAGCGAACAGGGACTTGTCTTCTATTACAAGAGCATTGACGGACATCTTTCCGACGCTTTTTCCGCCCAGGGGATTCTCTGGGAGAGCGCAGATTCCGACTGCCAGTATTGTGCCTTCGCCCTCAAGGAGGGACGGCGCGTGGGAGCCGCCATCGCCCGGGTGGATGACGATGCACACCCTGACATCTTCGTCGGCAACTATGCCGGCGGAGCCGCCTACTTCCAGGGGCGCACACCCGTGATGCACCACGCGAGCATCCCGTCGGAGCACGCACCCGCCTTCCGCGTCTATCCCAACCCCACCGGCGATCTGCTGCACATCCGCAGCGAACAGGTCCCTATCGAAAACGTAAACGTGTACGACCTGTTCGGCAAGCTGCTCCTCCGAAGCCACGACAGCACCCTTCGGTTAGGCTCTTTGCCCAATGGCATTTACATTTTGGAAATCAATCATTTAACAAAAATAAAAGTGGTTAAAACCCAAAAATAGGAATTTCGGATCATTATAAAATATTGTATAAAACAGATAATATGCAGATATTCCATCACGACCAACCCATAGAAATCGATTCCCCGGAAGCCTTTGATCAGTTTGCCTGCGATTTCCGTATCATCCATGCCGCCGGCGGCATCGTGCGGAACGAGAACGATGAAATCCTGATGATATACCGCCTCGGAAAATGGGATTTTCCCAAAGGCAAGGTGGAGGCCGGCGAGCAATACCATGAGGCCGCCATGCGCGAGGTGCAGGAGGAGACCGGCGTGCACGACATCACCCTTGACAAACCGCTGCCCAGCACCTTCCACACCTACGAGCTGCACGGGGAGCCCATCCTGAAAGAAACGCACTGGTATGCCATGCGAGCCCCGCAGCAGCCGCTCGTCCCGCAGACCGAGGAAGACATCAGCCAAGCCGTATGGGTACCCCTTGTCGAGGTGGACACCAAGATGGAGCTCTCCTACCCGTCGCTGAAGGCGCTGTGGAAAGAAGCCGGAAAAAGGCTCTAAACAACTCTTTTACATATAGCATATTATTTATACTAAAACCCACAAACAAACGTTAGTTTTTTTTGTTAAACGCGGCAACATGACAAAACGCCTACTCCGTTTCCTGATGTTCATCCTTATCCTGACGGCACCAGGCTGGCTGACGGCCCAGCGTGTCACGCTGTCGGGCACGGTCCGCGACCAGGCCAGCGGAGAAAGCCTCATGGGGGCCTACATCATCCTCACCGACACCACCCAGCCGCAAGAGAAGCAGGGATGCATCACCAACCAGGCCGGTTTCTACTCCATCAGCGTACCCAAAGGCACCTACCGCCTCACCGTCAGTTTCCTCTCCTACCAGACATTACAGACGGGCATCGCGTTGCAGCAGAACAAGGTCTTCAACGTAGAGCTGGCGCCGAATGCCATCGCCGGCGAGGAAGTCGTCATACAAGGGGTGCGCAGCGACCAGAACGTGGCCAGCGCGGACGTGGGGCGCATGGAGATGAAAATCGAGGCCATCAAGGCGATGCCCGCCCTCATGGGCGAGGCTGACGTCATCAAGTCCATCCAGCTGCTGCCGGGCGTGCAGTCGGGCGGCGAGGGCAACAGCGGCTACTACGTGCGCGGCAGCGGCACCGACCAGAATCTCATCCTCCTCGACGAGGCCACCGTCTATAACGCCGGCCACCTGTTCGGCTTCTTCTCCATCTTCAACGCCGACGCCGTCAAGAACCTCGACATGATAAAGTCCGGAATGCCAGCCTACTACGGTGGGCGCGCCGCCTCCATCCTCAACGTCTATCAGAAAGACGGCAACCTGAAAAACTACAACGTGGAGGGCGGCGTGGGGCTCATCTTCTCGCACCTGACCGTGCAAGGACCCTTCAAAAAGAACAAGGCCTCCTTCATCATCTCCGGACGACGCACCTACGCCGACATCCTCATCCAGCCTTTTCTAAAAAAAGAGTCGCCGCTCAAGGGCATGGACTTCTATTTCTACGACCTGAACGCCAAATTCAACGTCATCATCAACGACAAACACCGCCTCTACTTCGGAGCCTACTACGGCAACGACGTGTATGGCTTCAAGTCGAACTCCGGACAGACGCAGTGCACGTTCCGCTGGGGCAACGCGACAGCCTCCGCCCGCTGGAACTACATCATAAGCAACAAATTATTCCTGAACACCTCTGGCACTTTCAGTTACTACGACTTCGGTACGCAGATGGGCATGGACGTGTTCGAGTTCAAGCTCACCTCTGGCATCCGCGACTACGCGTTGAAAAGCGAGCTCACCTGGATGCCGACCCCCAAGCACAACCTGCGCTTCGGCGTTCACGACGTGCTGCACCAGTGCTTGCCCGGACAATACGCCGTGCAGGCCGGCGAGGGCTTCGACTTCTCCCTGCCGAAGGTGCAACCCTACTTCGCCAACGAGCTGAGCATCTACGCCCACGACGAGTGGGACATCTCGCGCCGCTGGCTCCTCAACATGGGCCTGCGCTACACCAACTTCTGCCACATCGGCCCGTTCACCCGCTACGTGCTGGATGAAATCGGCAATATCAGCGACTCCATCACCTACCGCCCCGGCGAGCTCATCAAGACCTACAACAAAGTGGAACCGCGCCTCTCGCTCCGTTTCCTCATCGACTCCGCCACCTCCATCAAAGCGTCGGCCACGCTGAACTACCAGTTCCTGCACCAGATATCCATCGCCTCCATATCGCTGCCCACCGACGTGTGGATGCCTTCCACCGACATCCTGAAGCCGCAAACCGTGCTGCATTTCTCCTTGGGTGTGTTCCGGAATTTCTACCATAATATGTTTGAAACCTATATCGACCTCTATTATAAACAGATGTACAATCTGGCGGAATATCGCGACGGGCTGGATTTCAGCGCCTTGACCATCAACCCCGATCAACTGTATGTATTCGGCAAGGGATGGTCGTGCGGTGCCGAAGTGTTCGTCAAGAAATCCCGAGGTAAAATCACCGGCTTCATCGGCTATACGTTGGGATACACCCGCCGGCAGTTCGACGAGCTGAACAACGGAGAGCCCTTCTGGGCCAAATACGACCGCCGCCACGACGTGTCCATCAGCCTTGCCTACGAGATCCTGCGCAACAAGCTCACCGTGTCGGCCCTCTGGGTGTATCAGACCGGCAACACGATGACCATCCCCATCGGCTACTATTTCTACATGGGCTCATTGATGACCGAATACAGCAGCCGCAATGCCTACCGGATGCCGCCGTACCACCGCCTCGACCTCGCCGTCAACTGGACCATCAAGAAGACGCGGCGATTCGAGACCGGGCTGAATTTCTCCATATACAATGTTTATAACAGGAAAAATCCGTTCTTCATCTTCTTTGAAACCCATTCCGACATCGACCCCGCCAATCTGGACTTCAACATTGACACCAAAGCCTACCAGATGAGCCTGTTCCCGATTATTCCGTCGGTGATGTGGTGGTTTAAGTTTTGAAATTGTTTTATAGATATAATATTGTGAGAGTTTTTTGTAATCATATTAAAATCATCATTTTGTTTCTCGGCGTGATCGTGGCGGGATGCCAGACGGAAATTGACGTGGAGATGCCCGAGTACGAGCCCAAGCTGGTCATCGAGGGGACCATTGAGAACGGGCAGCCGGCCATCGTCATGTTATCCAAGAGCATCTCCTACCTGGCGGAGATAGACTTGAACTACCTGCGCGACCACGTGATGATCACGGATGCGGAGGTCATCGTGACCTCCTCCGACGGGGAGAGCGAGCGCCTCACCTTCCAGTTCTGCCCCGATGCGCCGTTGTTTTTCGCATTCAAGAGCATGAACCTGAAAGGCAAGGAGAACACCACCTACACGCTGACCGTCAACTATGCGGGCGAGCAATACACGGCAGAAACGACCATCCCGAGCACCTTTGCGTTAGACTCCATCCGCTTCGACAACCCCTCCGAGTTCGTGAACTCCGACTCCATGCGGGTGGTTCGTATCCAGATGACCGACAATCCGGCAGAGAACAACTACTATGCCTTCTCGGTCAAGGTGCATTGCCCGGACTTCCAGGACCGGCTTTGGGCAAGCAGCGTGCCAGTAGCCTTCGACGACAAGACCTTCAACGGGCTCACCTTCAACTACGAAATCGAGCGTTACGGCGTTTCAACGTTGTTCGCGGCGGCCATGTCGGAGGAAGAGCGGAAAGCCTACTCGCGCATGACCTTCCGTCCGGGCGACACGGTATATGTGCGTCACAGCCAGATGGACTACAACACCTACCGGTTTATGATCACAGGCGGCAGCGAAGCGGTGCTGGGCAGCAATCCCTTCACCAACCCGGCCCCGGTAGCTTCCAATATAAAAGGAGAGCGTGTCCTCGGCAACTGGAGTGGATTCGCCTCCGCCGTGGACACGCTCATCTGGTAGTATTTACGCCAGCCTGTATTCGCTGACTATTGGATTTGGGCGTTCAAATTGATCACCTGAATAGGATTGTTCGGGTCGTTGGTAATCACATCAAGAGTTCCTTTCTGCACACCCGGACGGGAGTTGGCCCTGAAGGTGAGGGTGATGATGGTGGAACCACCAGCAGGAATTTCCATCATTTGCGCGCTGGCCCGGAAAAAATTGTTGTTAGGGGCAATGGCACGAATCTTCAATGGGGTTTTACCCTTGTTGACCAATGTAACGACACCCTGCGTTTGGGAGTTCTTGGCCACTGAACCAAAATCATAAGCCAAAGCGCTCAACTCAGCCACCGGAGCGTTCTTGAGCTGCTTGGCCGACATCTTGGAGAAATCCTCCTTGACATTGATGGCATAGTGCAGCATCTTGCGAGCTTCGATGGAATCGTTTGTCATATAGGTAACCGTTTCCTTAATTTGTCCGAACTTGCCACACTTGGCAGCATCAAATTCCAATATGATGATACCCTCCTGACCAGGAGCAAGTTCCGGACCAAAACTACGATACACTTCAGTGAGGTATTCCTTGGGAGCGTTCATCTCAAAGCTGACCGGTTTCGTCCAGAAGTTGCGAACCTTGAACGTGTCTTTCACTTTCTGAGTGTTCAGCGCTTCAATCTTCACGTTGGGATCGAAGAAGCGAGCCATGCCATTGGACTTCGTGTAACCAGCCTTTTCAAACTCTGTAGGGGGGCGTTTGATGACCTCGCCCTTGATGAAAATCATGTGCGGGGCGCTGTTGCTGCCATCCGTGAAACGGGGTTCGTTCGTCGTCACGCGGATGTTCTTGTTGAATCCGCCGGGACGGTTGTAAGGATTGTACGTGGCATCGATGAAGCCCTGCTGGCCCGGAGCCACCGGCTCCTTGGTATAGTTGGCAGCGGTGCAGCCGCAACCGGGACGCACATTCGTCAAGAGAAGATCCTCGGTGCCCACATTGGTGAACACGAACCTACCCGTGACCTTGCCGCCCTCTTCCTTGATTTTTCCGAAATCATGCGTGGTCTCTTGAAACTGAATCTGCGGCTGGGCAAAACAAAGAAGAGCTGCCACCGCAAACAACATCGTTAAACAAGTCTTTTTCATTTTTATAGGTTTTTTATGGGTTTTTTAATCAAGCGCGCAAAGATATAATTTTTTCACCTAAAGCAGTCAAATCCACACCGTTAAAATCCCCTGACGACATCAATAAAAAAACAGCATCTTTTTCATTGATTTTCAATAGATTATCAACCATCTTTGCTGAATCGTCAAACACCTGAAGGTCTTCCCGGCCAAAAGCGGAATAGATATTTTCGGGAGAAAGTGGCGGCAATTTTTTCAATGCCACCGCCTCCGGCGAGAAATAGACCATGGCCGTGTCAGCCAAATCCATCGCCCCCCGATACTGAGTCAAAAACTGTTCGGTGAGACTGCTGAACGTATGCAATTCCATGCACGCTACCAACTTTCGGTCTGGATACTGCTCGCGCACAGCGGCGATGGTAGCCTTCAACTTGGAGGGCGAATGGGCAAAGTCTTTATATACCGCACAGTGGTCATTCTTAGCCACCAATTCAAGACGTTTGGATGCTCCCTTGAAGGAGGCGATCGCCTTATAGAAGGCCTCATCCCCCACCCCGATCTCGGCACACGCATAGCGGGCCGCATTCAGGTTGGTGAGATTATGTTTTCCAAAAATGTGAAGCGGAACATCCCCATATGGTGTTTCCAGATATGTGACGCCGTCACGGATGTGATACGGATGAACGCCGTACGGCTGTTTTTTCGTCTGGGTTATCTTTCCGGCCAATGTCCTCAGCACCTCGTCATTCTCGCAATAGATGTAACAGCCGTCCGCCGGAATCATCTTGGCGAAAATCTCGAACTGCTCCACATAAATATCAAACGTCGGAAACACATTCACATGATCCCAGGCGATGCCGCTCACAATCCCGACCGTGGGCTGATATACATGGAACTTGGGTCGGCGGTCGATGGGCGAGGTCAGATACTCGTCTCCCTCAATCACCATCACGCGGGCTGTGTCCGACAAGCGGACCATCACCTCAAAGCCGTCCAGCTGCGCACCCACCATATAGTCACATTCAATCTGGTTCTGCTGCAACACATGGATAATCATGGAGGTTATGGTCGTTTTGCCATGGCTGCCCCCGATGACGATGCGCGTCTTATCTTTGCTATGTTCGTACAAATATTCAGGATATGAATAGATTTTAAGGCCGAGCTCTTTAGCCCGAACGAGCTCAGGATTGTCAATGCGGGCATGCATTCCCAGAATGATGGCATCCAGTTCCGGGGTTATTCTTTCAGGATGCCAGCCGATGGAATCCGGCAGAAGGCCATAGCGGGCCAGCCGTCCACGCGCGGGTTCAAAGATCTCGTCGTCAGAACCCGTCACATGATCACCCTTGAGATGCAAGGCAATGGCCAAGTTGTGCATGGCGCTGCCTCCGATGGCTATAAAATGTACGTTCATAGTCGTCTGTTATCGTGTTTAGATCAATTATTTCTTCATAATCTTCGTCCATTGGGAGCCCACGCGAAGCACATAGACGCCAGCTTGGAGATGATTCAGCGAAAGCGTGCCTTCCCTGTCGGAAACGACACCATCGGCTACCACACGACCCATCACATCCACCAGTTGATAAGGTGTTCCCATAAGACGCTCCGACACACTATAGTGGAGCACATCGGAAGCGGGGTTCGGGTAGGCCTGCAACCATTCCGTTTTAGCATTGTCATGCTGCGTCACCCCCACACCGGGGAATTCCGCACCATTCACCACCTGAGCATCGTACGACACCTCAATGTAGTTCTTAAAGTTGTTGAGATTAGCCATCACAACATAGGTTCGGCCCTCCGTATGCGTTGGGATATTGAAAGAGCCGGAAGCCAGCGAGCCAAAATCATACTCCGCATTGCCCGTACGGGTGGCATTGCTGAATGCGGCCACATCTGCCTCGCCCACCACGTATGTACGCAAGCCTGCCAACGCACCGGTGCGCTCGTAGAACGTGGACGACTGCGCATCTTCCGGATTGGAATCCGATGTCACGTTACGGGCATCCAAGGTGACCTGAAGGCTGTTCTGGGCCTCGTACGTTTCCTGCGTGGAGGTTATCTGATAACGAGCCGACTGTGCGGAAGCTGGAATCGTAAACGTCTTGTTATAGACCTGTCCGGCCGTGGTGTTCGAGCTAATCAAGACATAAATCTGGCCAGATGTCTCGGGAAAACTGCCATATTTGGAATGGCTGATCTTGAAATAATACTTTTTGCCCGTACCCAACTTGACGGAGATTTTACCCTGTGCGTCCGTCCAAAGATTGCCTGCCGACAGCTTGTATTCCGTACCATATTGCGTGTTAGTGGAATAGAGATTCACCCGCGCCCCGTCCACAGGGTATCCATCCTGGTCCGTGACCGTCAGATTGAGTGTACACGGAGTATTTTCCGAATATGTTTCCGACATGTTAAGGAGATGTCCGTCCGGCACATAGCCCTGTACCAGAGAGCTGTTCCAACCATAGTTACCGTTGGCCTGCATGTTCGTCATGCCCCAATAGTAAGGTCTGCCAGCTGAGCATCCGCCACGGAAGAACTCGAAATGATGCCATATCGAGTCACCGCCGTCATGAATGGCAGCCCACACGTGGTCATCACACAAGTCGGCCACATGGATGCAGGGAATCAGCGCGGTACGGGCGGCGGCCACCACCAGCAAGGCATCCTCATGACAGTTGCCCACATGCTTCCAGGCAATGTGGTTCGGTTCGGAAGGACGGTAGTCGCTGCTGCTGGTCACATCCTGCGGCACACAACGGGAAGCCCAGTTGCCCAGCACATTCAATGCGCTCTGCGTGGCGGAGAAGGGTCTGTTGAAGAAATAGATTGTCGGGGTTTCATCCCAAAGATAGGTCGGCATCTGCATAATCTCGCCCAAACGGGGAATAGTATCAATGCGGACCGTGTCGCGGGCGCCTGACGAATTAATGGCCACATAGCCCCACGTATTCACTCTCTTATAGCCACGGTAGGCCGTGTCCGCCGTATTGACGGCATGAGAATAATCATTCCACAGATAATCGCGCCAGAAATAGCCCCACGTGCGGGAACTGCTGATGGAAGTCAGGTTGTCAGTGATGGCCAGCACCTCCTGTTCCAACTTGGGCATCACGAGAAATTGGTAATAGTAATAGCGGTCCACCTCACGCCATATATAGTTGGAACCTTGTTTGATACGGTATTGCGTCGTTGTGTACCAGTCCTGCGTTGTCGTGTCGCCGTATTCCACAATCTCCACATATTGCAGCGAGTCGGCATGGGTATATATCCAGCGGGCGTTGTCAATCAGATAGCTCCAGTCGCTCGGCAAGCGAGAGCCACTCAACACCTCCACCGGGAGATACGTGACCACATATGCCACCTCGTCCAAATATTTCTTCGGGGCATTGTTGATGACGGTTACCATCTTGTTGCGCACAGAGGCGCTCGTCACCACCTTGAACTTGAAACGAAGGTCGTATTGAAGCCACTCGGGCACACGGCTGATGGCATTTTCAATATCCGAAGAGAAGGTGTTGCCGAGATGGTTGGTCTCCTCCGTCACCGTGTTGCCGTCCACAGCGAAGATCAATGCCTCGCCCGGTGCCAAGATACGTTTAGATCCGGATACCGGCCGATACGGATTACCTGTCTGTATTACAGACTGATAGGGCGTTTGGACTTCCGGCATGGGGATGACGGAGTATTCCTGATACTCCCTAAGCAAGCCCTGGTAGAAGGGGTCATCCGTAAAAGACTTGTTGATGAGAACAGATTGGGGATTTTCCTGTGCTGAAACCAACCCCAAAGAGGCAATGGCCAGAATAACAAGTAAGAGACGTTTCATATCATTTGTGTTTTTAAATTAACTTCTTACATTAAGTATATAAAAGGCGGCGAAAATACAAAAAAATTACGGAACGCGAAACCTCCCTTCCGCCACATGCCGATAATAGGATTGCAGAAGGGCCTTCATGTCTGTTTCTAGATCCCGTTGCAAATGGCTTCCCGCATCCAACACATCACGTTGCTGGAGCGTGTCGTTCGCATTATACACGTAAAGCCGCCGACTGCCGTCAAAATAGAGGCTAATGGAATCCGTCAGGCATTGATAGGTCTGGTTTACGCAGTTCACCACCATCGGGGCGCGATCCGGCTCGTTGAAGATATCGCGACCGAAGGCGAAATAGGGCTTCTCGAAGCCCATCAGCCCCAAAACTGTGGGCATGATGTCCAGTTGCTGGGTCACCGGCTCATAGCGGCCCTGAACCGAATGATCGGGGGTGTACATAAAATAGAGAATGGCCGTGTTGCCCTTGGCCGTACGCGTCTCGGGGTGAGCCATCTGCGGCGACACATGGTCGGCGACGAAGACGAACAGCGTGTTCTGGAACCACGGCATCTTGGAGGCCTTTTCAAAAAAATTCCGCAATGAGAGATCGGTGTAAGCCACACAGGGCTGCACCGGCGTGTTGCCCACCGGCATCTTGGAAGCGTACGGCTCAGGCAGGTCGTACGGATGATGCGAGCTCAACGTGAACACGGCCGTAAAGAACGGAGTGTCCACCTTGTCAAGTTCTTCGGCCACAAATTGCAGGAACGGCATGTCCCACACGCCCCAGATGTTGGCCTGTCCCTTGCCAGGATGCTGCTTCTCGAAGTCCTCCCTGTTGTGGAAATTTTGGATGCCGCATAGGTTTCCGAAGGCCTCAAAGCCCATCTGGTTGGCACGGGCCCCGCAGAAGAAATGCGTGCCATAGCCCTCCTCCGCCAACAGCCTCGGGAGTCCGTCGATGGGCGCCAGAGCCTGCGGCAACAGGGCAAACGGCGTGCGATAAGACGGGATGGAAGCCAACACCGACGGCAACGCCTCTATCGACTTCATGCCGTTGGCAAAAGCGTGGGGAAACACTAACCCTTCCCGCATCAGCGAATCCAGGAAGGGCGTGTAGCCGCCGTCCGGGTTCAGATGCGGCGACAGGTACTGCGAGTGCTCACGGCTGAAACTCTCCAACACAAAGATGACGACATTCTTGCCCGCGGCCACGGGCGCATGTGCGAGAGCGGGATAATGATACGGAGTGTAGAGAGCCGCCGTCTCCTCATCGGTAAAATACGCCGGGACCTCCAGCTGCCGGATGCCGATCATGCGCAACAGGCAGAACGGATTGCTGAGCGCCACGGAGCCCTTTTGCGGCGACTGTGTGTAGTAGGCCACATTGCTGATGGTCACCGGACGGGCCTTCCATTCCGTTGAACCGCGCACACCCGCTACCCACAGCAGAAACGCAACCGCCAGAACCAACGTGTTAGTCACATAATAGGCCACTGGCTTGGCAATATCCGTGGGATGGTATTTGATTTTTTTATACACAAAAAACAGAAAAAACACCAACAACACAGCCAGCAACACCACATACCAGTTCTCCCCCATCGACTTGAACAGGATGCCGAATGTGTTGTCGTTCTCCTCAAAAAAATGCATCTCCTCCAGCGTAATCCGCTTAAAGGCATAACGATAGTAAATCACATCAGCCAGATTCAGGATGACAATGCCGATAGAATTTGTAATCGTATAAAGCCAGAAAAGCATTCGCTGATAGCCTTTGGTTTCACGAACACGCAACGGCAGCAGGGAGAGAAGAATGAAAGGGGCGTTCAGGTAGAGGATTGAAATCGTGGAGAACTTCAAGGAACCCCATAAGAGCATAGGCAGTTCGGCGGCAGACAGGTCTCCAATCACCGGACGGTTATAGAAGTAGAAGAGAATCTGGGTGATGAGAATACATGCATATAATGGTAAAATCCTCATTACCAAGACTGTAAAATCATTCTTCCAGAGTTTTTTCATAAATGCGTATTGAGGATGCAAAAGTAATCTTTTTTTGTATTTTTGCGTTCTCAATCATTGTACTCATGCCGAAAAAGCGCATTTTATTCATTGTCAACCCCATTTCAGGGCACAAGGCCAAGCAGAGCTTCCCGACCAGGGTGGCCCGTTGTCTGGATTCCGCCAACATGGCTTACGAAATCGTATTCACCGCGCACGCGGGCCATGCCACGGCGTTGGCGGCGGAGGCCGTCGGACGCTACGACATCGTGGCAGCGGTGGGCGGCGACGGCACCATCAACGAGGTGGCGCGCAGCCTCATCGGCACGGAAACTGCGCTGGCCGTCATCCCCTACGGGTCCGGCAACGGCCTCGCCCGCAGCCTGCACCTTCCGTTGCGGACGGACAAAGCCCTTTCGATTCTGCCCCAAAGCACAATCCAGACCATTGACACCGCCACTCTCAACGGGACACCCTTTGTCAGCGTGGCCGGCATCGGCCTCGACGCGCAGACTGCCTACGACTTCTCCCGCGACCCGCGCCGGGGATTTCTCCCTTACTCCCAGTACGCGCTGGCCAACTACCTCCATTTCAAAGAGGAACGCTACAGGCTAACCTTTGACGGGCAGTCCACGCTGGAATGCAGCCCGCTGCTTATCACCTTCGCCAACGCCAACCAATTCGGGTACAACGCCGTCATCGCCCCGCACGCCTCCCTGCAGGACGGCCTTATCGACACTTGCATCCTCAACCGCCCCACCCTCCTGCAGGCGCCCACCACCGCCATGAAGATGATGACAGGACATCTGAACCGCGACCGCCATTTCACGGAAATCAAAGCCCAACACATCCTCGTGGAACGCGCCGGCGAGGGCGTGGTCAACATCGACGGCGAACCTGTCGTCATGCCCGCCACCCTCGACATACGGATGGTGCCGGCGAGCTTGAAAATAGTGTGTCCGAGCAGCACTAAAAGGTAATCATGACCTATCGGCGGTCTCGAGTCGGTATAGGACATACACTGTTTGGGGCAATGATATAGGTGTTGACCTGATCAGACAACATCGTTTATTATTTTCGTAGCTCTTCCGTGCCGCAAGGGGCTATTCTCCTGCTATTGTAAAAGGGGTGTTTGCAAACCAAGGTAGTCATATAATGCAACAGAACACTTCCATTCGACACCTCTTTTTCTCCGAAATAAAGAAAGAAAATTAATCATTTATTATCAAAAACAAAATATTAAAATTTCAATTATTTGATTTTCAACAATAAAAAAAATTCACAAAACACTTGACAAACGCCAGTTCTCGTTGTATTTTTGCCATCACAAACATTAACAAAAAAGAAACAATTATGGAGAAAAAGAACAAGATTGAGGAGGCCCTGAGATATGCGGCCAACGCGAAGGAGATCATACAGAAGGCGAACTACGATCCAGAGCTGAAGATTTACACCGACAGCAAATACATCAAGATTGCCGGCGACACGCTGTGGAAAGGATGCCTGATCGCCCTCGACGCCGTGCTGGGCATACGCAAAGGCAAAGGGCGCCCGTCCATTGAGAAGTACAAGGAGGCCGCCGGCCAACGCGACAAGAAACTGCTCGCCGCCATCGTGGCAGGCTACGACACCATGCACTTATATATGGGTTACGACGGGACGAAAAACAAGAAGACATGCGATTCGGGGTTCGAGTATGCCCACGACATCATCAAACACTGCGCAAAACTCTACCCTGCAGAGCCAAGTGTCGCAAGTTAAAGCATACACCGCCCTTCTCACACGTGGCCTTCATGCGATGAAGGCCACGTCCTACGATCAAAATGAAACCGGCTAGAACGTCCGTCACTTTCGCACTATGACGCTGCCGCTGCCCTGATGGGTAGCCAGGATGAGCACCTCGGCTATCTGCACATGGGCGGGGGCGTTGGCTGCATACACAGCCACATCGGCAATGTCATCACCAGTCAGGGGCTTGATGCCTTTATAAACGTTGGCCGCACGTTCCGTGTCACCGTGGAAGCGCGTGTTGCTGAAGTTCGTTTCCACCAACCCGGGCTTGAGGTTCGTCACGCGGACAGCCGTATTTGCCACATCAATACGCAGGCCGTCCGTCAGGGTCTTCACTGCCGACTTGGTGGCGCAATACACATTCCCGTTAGCGTAAGCGGCATCGCCGGCCACGGAGCCGACATTGATGATGTGCCCGCGATCGCGCTCCACCATCCCAGGCACGACGAGACGCGTCATCGTCAACAGACCCTTGATGTTGGTGTCGATCATCGTCTCCCAGTCATCATAAAGGCCCTCATATTCCGGCTCCAGACCAAGAGCCAGGCCGGCATTGTTCACCAGCACGTCGATCGCCTTCCATTCATCGGGCAGCCCGTTGAAGCACTGCGTGGCCTTCTCGCGGTCACGTACATCGAACACCAAAGTCAACACTTGCGTTCCCTTGTCCGTCAACTCCTTGCGGATTTCCTCAAGACGCTGCTCATTGCGGCCCGTCAGAATCAGCCGGTCGCCATTGGCGGCAAATTTCCGTGCACAGCCAAGCCCAATACCGCTTGTGGCACCCGTTATCAAAACAATCTTATTCATAATCAGTATGTTATTATTACTTGAAAAATCATTCAAAATCAGGCTTGCAAAAGTAATAATATTTCTCATTCAACAATGAATTTATGTATCTTTGCGGCTGCAAAAACGGCGACATTTACAACATGTAAAGCCCGCCTTTCATCCTCAACAAACACTTTAGATATGAATATTTTAACGCAGAAAATCAACACCTTAAAACAAGAAAAGAACGCCATTATCCTGGCGCATTATTACACCCTGCCGGAGGTGCAGGAGGTAGCCGACTTCGTGGGCGACAGCTTAGGATTAGCACGCAAGGCCGCCGAGACAGATGCCGACATCATCCTCTTCGCCGGTGTGCACTTCATGGCCGAGACCGCCAAAATCCTCAACCCCACCAAGAAGGTGCTGGTGCCCGACATGAGCGCGGGCTGCTCATTAGCAGACAGCTGCAAGGCGGAGAAATTAGCGGAATACAAGGCCAAACACCCGGGCTACAAGGTGCTGTCATACGTTAACTGCAGTGCAGCGGTGAAGGCCCTCTCCGACCTCATCGTCACCTCCGGCAACGCGCTGAAACTGGTCAACCAGCTGCCCGAGGATGAAAAGATTATATTCGTACCCGACGGCAACTTGGGCGACTACATCAACCGGATGACAGGTCGCGAGATGCTGTTATGGGACGGCGCATGCTGCGTACACGACCATTACGAGGTAGAACAATTGGAGAAGATGAAGGCCGAGCACCCGGACGCTATCGTAGTGGCGCATCCCGAGTGCCGTCGCGAGATGTTGGAAAAGGTCGATTTCATCGGCTCCACACCGCCATGCTCAACTTCATCAGCGAGAGCGATGTGAAAGAGTTCATCGTGGTGACGGAAAGCGGCATCTTATACGAAATGCAGAAGCGCAATCCTGATAAAGTGTTGTACACGCTTTATCCCAGCCAGCCGGAACACGACTGCGTGAACATGAAGAAGAACAACTTGGAGAACATCTATAACGCCCTGCTCACCGAACAGCCCGAGCTGCTGATGGACGAAAAACTGCGCCAGCAAGCATTGGTGCCGATTCAGCGGATGCTGGAGATGAGTTAACCAGTAGGTTAAGAACAAAAACAACAAACAATGAAAAAAATTTCCTTTTTTAGTATTCTAATCATCATACTTATTGCGTTTCCGACAACATGCCTATTCGCTCAGGAACGCACCACCAACAGCAATAACGGGCACGGCCTATCTCAATACGAGCGCGAAAAACATGTGTCGGCAGAGGAAGCTATGAATGTGGGCTACGCGTTCATGCGTACAGGCAACGGCATGCGTGGCGACGGCACTCGTAGCAGCGAAATCCGTAAGCAAGCCATGCAACTGGTTTATACAGGCCGAGCCACCGACACGCTCACCCGTACAATGACCGACTGTTACTACGTGTTTTCCTTGCAGCCCAAAGGCTTTGTGATTGTAGCTGCAGACAACCGCGTAGAGCCGATCTTAGGATACTCGTACGACAACAACTTTGTGGTGGAGAACATTCCTGATCATGTACAAGGCTGGTTGGACAGCTACGTGCAGCAAATCAAATCTGCGATAAATCAGGACATTGAACCCTCATCGGAAACCGACAGCAAATGGTCGCGACTGAGATCCGGACAGCCGATTTCCAACACCCGAAACGGCAACACAGTGGGACCACTGTTGACGACAGCCTGGGATCAGGCATATTACTACAACAGTCTGTGTCCGGCTGACGCCAACGGTCCTGACGGGCACGTCCTCACGGGCTGTGTGGCCACCGCCATGGCGCAAATCATCAATTATTGGGGCTTTCCGGTACATGGCCGCGGTATCCACAGCTATGCCAGCAGCTATGGTATATTGACGGCAAACTACGATAGTGTGAATTATGATTATACCAACATGCCTGCTTCCCTTTCTGCTTCCAGCACTCCTGCCGAGGTGAATGCGGTTGCCACACTGATGCGCGACTGCGGGGTGGCGGTGAACATGATGTATAGCCCCACAGAAAGCGGTTCTTACGACATGGACGCTCGTGCCGCTCTGATCAACTTCTTCCGTTTCAACCCAAATCTTAGTTATGCGACAAAGAGCAACTTCACCAACCATGCATGGCACGCCTTGCTTCGCGAGAATCTTGACGCAAATGTCCCGGTCTTGTACAGTGGTACGGGAAGTGGCGGCCACAGTTTCGTGTGCGACGGATACAACGACAACTACTTCCATTTCAACTTCGGATGGAGTGGCTCTGCTGATGGTTGGTATCTGACCACGGCTCTTAATCCTGGAAGTTATGATTTCAACAGCTCCCAGACTGCCCTGGTTGGTATTGCACCTGACAGCACCGGCAATGTTATTTTGGGTCAGATGAGTGGCACCAGCACATTTACGGTGGACGAACCGTTGGAATTCTATCATCTGTTGGGACATAATGCCTACACAAGCACCAACTACAACAACAGCTGCAACAACACCGTATTTTTCACTGCTGCTGACAGCTCAAAACAGTTAATTTTGGATATCCTATCTTTTGAATATCAAACTGTATCGGTATATGACAGCCTTGGTGGAACCCAGCTTGCCACCCTTTCGGCAAATGCCAGCAACAACACCATCACATCCTCAGCCCATGCATTGACGTTAGACTATCAAGGCAGCATGAATTATTTGGGGTTTCATTTGGTCATCAGCCAAGATAACGGTTGTCGTATGGTCTCCGATTTGTCTTGGACTGTTGACACCACCACTATCCATCTCGCCTGGCATGAAAACGGCAGCGCGACCCAATGGCAGGTGGAGTATGGATTGAAGGGATTCAGCCATGGAGATGGGACCGTGGTGACCACACTCGACACATTTATAAACATCAGAGGACTACTGTCTTTAAAAGAATACGATATTTATATCCGTTCGGCATGCGACACAACTCAATTTGGTATTTGGAGCAATGTCGTCACAATAAGGACAGACGGATTGTATTGGTTGAATGTGGTCTTAAACCAACCAGAAGGTTATATTGAGGATTCATTAGGAAATGCCTATATTTCTTCAGCAGAAGGACTGGCATGGTTTTCCAGGCTTTCACAGGCAAATAATTACTTTTTTCTTGGCCGAAAAGCAGTATTAACTGCTGACATTGACCTTGCCGGATATAAGTGGACTCCGATATTTTCATTCCGCGGGGTATTTGATGGACAAGGGCATAAAATAGACAACATGTATTATGTAGATTCCTGGGGTGGGATGTTCTTTTATTTAACAAATGCAATGATAAAGAATGTGATTTTGACTAATTGCTACTTAAAAAACGGCATAGTCGCTAGAGCTTCTGGAATTGACACCATAATGAATTGCTTTATATCTGGAATCATCAATAGAGATGATATATCTGGCGCAATTGTCTCTCACTCTTTTGGTTGCACTTACATTTTCAACTGCGCATCCAATTGTGAGATTTCAGCAACAGATGAGACTGGTGGTATAGTAGGGAAAGGCAGTACGGGGAATAATAATGAATTGCTTTTTATAAAAAACTGCTATTCTGCAAGTTCACTCAACTCCAATTCTTATTGGAAAGGTTGTATTCTTGGTTACGCAGAATATGCGACAGTGGAAAATTGTTATGGATACCTTGCTCGCAATAGGGATATTGAGATTGCGAAGGGCCCAAGATCAATATTTAAAGACAACACATGGTTCGATGAAACTGACAGTGGTTTTCATCTCATACAGCCTGTTTATTTTGAGCTTGACAATCAATATTACAGCAATTTGACGGAAGTTCTCAACGCTGGTGTCAGGAAACTTAACTTGGAAGGATTACGGTTGTGGATGGACGACACATCTGGAATCAACGATAGGATGCCAATTTTAGGGCCAGAATATGTAATCACCTGCCCAAACATACGAGAACTGTCTGCCAAGAATATTGTCAGGAGCAATGGCGAGTACGGTTTAGAACTTTCGTGGACAGAAATGGATGATGCCACCACATGGGAGATAGAATATCATGCAAAAGATTCGTCCAATGTGGTGAGAACAATAACCACCAATAGTCCCGACACCATTTGGAATCTCACCGAACATACCACATACGTTTTTCGAGTTCGCCCAATATGCGACACATCTAATTATGGAGGATGGTGTGACGAAATCGCTCATGTTTTCGACCGTCCCTATTGGACGGATATTGTCACTTCCAGACCCGACGGCTACAGTGAAGACAGCGAAGGGAATATTTCCATTTCCTCTGCCGAGGGTCTTGCATGGCTTATTAGCGTGGTTAATGGATTAAACGGCCAAACAGAAAACACACTTCAAGACAAAAGAGTCTTACTAACTCAAGACATTGACATAGGACAATACAAATGGAAAGCGATTAATGGATTTACCGGTCTTTTTGACGGTGGAGGGCACATTATAAACAGACTGTATATAAGCGAGTTGTCAAACAATCAAGGATTATTTGGAACAATTGTAGGAGGCAGTTATTTAAATGTCCATATTAGCAATGCAAATGTAAAAGGGGAATCTAATGTTGGTGTTTTGGCTGGTTATGCCACAAACGTCACCATTTCCAATTGCCATACATCTGGTACGGTATATGGAGACTCTGAAATTGGAGGTTTGGCTGGCGTATGCAATAACTGTGGCTGGGTAAATGCATGTAGTTCATCTGGAGAAGTAACAGCAGAATACGATCTTGCAGGAGGATTATTTGGAAAGTGCTACAAACTCCGCAACTGTTTTTCCCGATGTAATGTAACCGGCAACAGATATAGTTCTGGAGGATTAACCGGCAACTGTAGCTATCTTGAAAATTGTTATGCTATAGGTGATGTTACTGGTTTATTATATAAAGGAGGATTAACCGGAGGTGCTGGAGGTTCTCTGAAAAACTGTTATACTGCAGGGCATGTCTCTAATGGAGGATATGCGTGCATGTCGTATGGCGGTTGTGGCTTTCGTGCAGCCGTAATCACTGGAACGACCAGTAATAATCTTTTGATTTCCAACTGCTATGGTCTTGCTGACAATTATCATCCCCTCTATGGAATCGATGAAGCAGGCACTATTCCCATCGTTTCAAACACGGTTTCTTTCACGAAAAACGATAACACAATAACATTGTCAAACAGCGTTGCTGTAGGCGACAATCATTACACAGACCTTCTTGATGCCCTCAACGCCTGGGTGGATACTTATGACACTTCGGGAGTCTTTCTGCATTGGGTTGCAGATACTATGGGGGAGAATGGTGGGTTTCCAATGTTTGAAGACATACGATGCTATGCTGTGACCCTTTCTGTAGCCGACAGTACTCCTAACGGCACGGTTAGCGGTGCAGGTACCTATATGCATATAGATTCGGTAATTATTTCAGCCTCGGCAGACTATGGTTTTCATTTTATGAAATGGAATGACGGTAACACTGACAATCCTCGTATCATAAATTTGACCCAAGACACTGTTTTTACCGCCTTTTTTGAAAAAGACCTATTTAGAATTGTAGGAACTGGTAGCACACAGATAAATTACTCCTTTGATTTCGAAGATATCTCTTTAGATAAACACTGGACGTTGCAGAACAGTTACTATACAAACCGCTGGTATATTTCTACACCCAGTGATACCAATCGTATACTTTACATAAGCAAAGACAATGGCCAAAGCAACACATATAGTACATGGGGAAATACTTCTTGCGTATTTGCTTATACCACAATGTGTCTTCTTCCTGGAAAATACAACTACAGTTACACGTGGCATGGCCCATTTCATTATTGGAATTTCATGAGAGTGGTTATTCTACCTGATTCAATCGAACTATATGACAGTGAGTGGTCTAATCCCAATACTTTTCCAAGTAGTGGTATCGCACTCCATCAAAGCAGTTTTCTTTCCGCATCAAGTGATCTTTGGACTAATAACAGCAATGTGCTTCAAATCAACAAAGAGGGTAATTATAAGTTGATTGTACAATGGTATAATGACGGATCCATAAGTGCGGGTAGCCCTACAGCTGCTGCTATTGACAACATTCAATTCTTCAACAACACCCAAGGAGAAAACGATCACGGCTATGTGCTCGGCAGTGACACAGTTCCTTATCTTGACACCGTAATCCTTACTGCATTCCCAAATGAAGGATATCGATTTATCGGGTGGCACGATGGCAACACCGATAACCCACGTATAGTGAGGGCCACATCCGATCAAAACTATATAGCCATGTTTGAATGTGTACCTTATTATAGCTGCGACAGTATTGTAGTATGTGGCAGTTATACATGGCATGATTCTGTTTATACGGCTTCAACACTGCTGGTTGATTCATTGACAAACAAAACCGGTTGCGATAGTGTTATTGCGCAC
This sequence comes from Bacteroidales bacterium, assembly GCA_017551725.1. GTDB lineage: Bacteria > Bacteroidota > Bacteroidia > Bacteroidales > WCHB1-69 > F23-D06. Next base: position 2,065 of record JAFZKY010000028.1, on the reverse strand, counting down.
CATCTCACAATATATCCGGTGGCATCGTTACATGACGAAGTTACTATTTGCGAAACGGATTTGCCATATCACTATACGAACGGTGCTATTGACACTATTTTCTATGTTGGTACGCCAGCCGTCTCAACATATACATTCATCTTTACCACCATAAATGGGTGTGATAGCACTGTAACCCTGCATCTCACTGTGAATCAGCCCACTTTCAGTGACACCACCGTCTCGGCTTGCGGCAGCTTCGACTGGTACGAGCATACGGGCATAACAGCCTCTGGAGATTACACTCATGTCTTCAAGGAAGGTAACGCACATGGCTGTGACAGCATAGTGACTTTACATCTGACAGTGAACCAACCAACTTATGGGGAAACCTCCGAAATGGCATTCGACAGTTTCGATTGGTACGAACACACGGGCCTAACGACCTCCGGCGACTATACCCACGTTTTTCCTGGCGGCAACGCCCAAGGTTGCGACAGCACCGTCACACTACATCTAACCCTTTATGTCTGGACCTCGAGACATGTGACACTTGATGTTGCTGACAGTACTCCACATGGTACGGTTAGTGGTGCTGGATTATACAGTGACTACTTCGACATTATGGCCACGATTTCCGCCACACCAGACTATGGCTATGAATTTGTCTCATGGAACGATGGTAATACCGAAAATCCACGTACAATATTATTGACACAGGACACCGCCTTTACGGCGATTTTCAGAAAAAAATCATTTAGCATCGTGGGTACTTCGAAGATGAATATAAACTACACCTTTGATTTTGAAGACAGGACATTGGACGAACAATGGACGCTATTGAACAAAAGTTACGGGAACCGTTGGTATATTGCCACAGTTGACGACACTAACCGAGTTCTATACATCAGCAACAATTATGGACAAAGCAACACATTCAACCCTTACGCAACATCCTGTGTATATGCTTACACCACGTTACACCTTGTTCCCGGACAGTACAACTTCAATTTTGATTGGCGCTCCAACTGCTACATGGGATATTATTTTATGCGAGCGGCATTAGTGCCGGATTCAATCGAATTTGTTGACAGCGAATGGTCGGATGTCAATTCTTTGCCAAACAATGCTGTTGAAATGTCAATTGGATACTATCTTAACAGTAATTTCGTATGGAAAAACGGTAGTGGCACGTTATCGCTAAACGAAGGAGGTGACTACAAATTGCTATTCCAATGGCATAATCATCAGTTGTCCTATACTGGCAGCAAGTCTGCTTCTGTTGACAACATTCATTTTTATAACAATATTCCAGAGGAAGATAATCACTATGGTTATGTGCTCGGCAGCAATACAGTACCCTATCTTGACACTGTTGTTCTCACGGCTGTTCCCTACGAGGGGTATCAGTTTGCCCGATGGACCGACGGCAACACCGATAATCCTCGCACAGCGGTGGCCACTAAAAATCAAGTCTATTTTGCAACATTCGAGTGTGTACCTTATAACATCAGTGATAGTATTGTAGCTTGTGGCAGCTATACTTGGCATGATTCGGTTTATACGACTTCAACACTGCTGGTTGATTCGTCAATAACTCGAACCGGTTGCGACAGTGTTGTCACGCACTATCTCACAGTATATCCAATGGCATCCAAACAAATCGAAATCGGCATTTGCGAAAGCCAATTGCCATATCACTATAATAATGGTGCTATTGAGACTGTTTTCGATGTTGGAACACCAACCGTATCAACACATATCTTCAACTTATCCACCATAAACGGCTGCGACAGCACCGTAACCCTACACCTGACGGTGTACCAGCCCTCCTTCGGCGACACCTCCGCCACGGCTTGCGGCAGCTTCGACTGGTACGAGCATACGAACCTCTCGGCCTCCGGCAACTACACGCACGTCTTCGAGAACGGCAACACGCACAGCTGCGACAGCACCGTAACCCTACATCTGACGGTGTACCAGCCCTCCTTCGGCGACACCTCCGCCACGGCTTGCGGCAGCTTCGACTGGTACGAGCATACGAACCTCTCGGCCTCCGGCAACTACACGCACGTCTTCGAGAACG
>JAFZKY010000027.1 GCA_017551725.1 Bacteroidales bacterium | reverse complement strand
GACATCAAACAATCCCATCGGCGATGGTGAAATCCCCGTGCGGATGCGGTCTTTGATTTTCAGCATATCCCCGTCAATATCCTTCACTCCGACCGCTTTCCCGTCATCATCCACCCCAATGTAGATGATTCCGCCTTCCCGGTAGTTGAGAAATGCTACCACCTCGCGCTCCAAATCAAGCTCGCGCGTCAGTTCTCTCTTGAATTCTATGCGATTTGTCTCTGTCATTATTTTCTATTTTGCCTTCTTCAGATCAAAAAGCAAAGATACAATTTATTATTCATTGTACATTGTGCATTGTACATTTTTCATAATAAATACCCCAGCTCTTTCAAATACCCATTCAACTCCTCCGTGGCTTGGTCGCGGTCGGCAATCAGGGTGCTGAGCGTGACGGAATACTTGTCGTGGATGAGCTCGACACGCTGCTGCAGACGGCGGGCGTGGGCTTCAAGATAGACATTGATATTGTCGTGCAGACTCTGGAGCCAGCGGGCGGTAATCAGCCGGCGAGCATCGTTGTTGGAAATCTGCTCTCGGGCCTTGTCGGCCAATGCCTCTTTGCTGATTTCAATCTCGCGGATCTTCTTGCGGCAGTCCTTCAGCTCGTTTTCCAGCGCTATATGCTTGGCAATACCACCTTCTTTCTCTTCTATTTGCCAATTCAAAACAACGATGCTTGCCACACATTTTCGAATTTCGTTCTCCACATCCGCACCTGATTTGCGGCGTTTCTCCAAGGCTTTCTGCTGCTTGGACAACTCCCGTTTCTGTGCCTTCAACTCTTTGATTTCGCCTTTGATCTCGCTGATGATGGCCTTCGGCATCACCTCGTATTGCTCGGCATCCCATTCTTCGGGATCCATCTCGGCAATTTCGGCAAACTTGGCATCCAACTCGTCACGACGGCTTTCCAACCGTTTGAGGTCGGCCAGCACATCTGGGAACTCGTTGGCAATCAGTTCGTCGTCGGGAATGAGCTCCGCCGTCCAGCCACTCGACTGCACACTGCGGAAGTCGCTTTTGAGCGAGTCGGAGAAATGGGCAAACGATCCGCGAATCTGATATTCGTCAAGCACCGAAAGTTTGGCGAGTTCACGCACATAACGGTCAGTAAGGTTATGGTTGAAATCATACAAACTGCCGCTATGCAAGGCATTCAAGTCTGTATCCGAGGCTTTCCAGAAGTTATCAATCGCCTTGCTATAAGCCATTGCAACCTGCTTTTTACCTTCGCTTTCAGCAATAATATTCTTGATATCAGTTTTTTCGGTAACAGCATCCGTGAAGTTAGCGTAACCGTCAGTAGCTATTGTAAACAGCTTGTCCTGCAGACCTTTATAGCAATCAAAGACGGGCTTCAACTCGTCTATTTCCTTGGCGGGAATGCCGCCGTTGACATGCGCCTTCACATCCTGCGGTGTAGGTGCTTCGGAATTGTCCACATATCGGCGGATGTTGCAGTTATAGTCCTCTGCAGCTAATGTTTCCTTGCTCACCAAACGGCTGTAGCCCGGAATCTCTTTTTTGTTGTGATAGACAAAGCTGATCTTCTCGATATCCTCGGGCCGCAACGAGTTCTGGTTCTTACCTTCTTTGTATTCTCGGTCTGCGTTGATGAAGAACACGCCTTTGCGCTTGGCGGCACCAGCTTTGTTGATAATCAACAACGAAGCAGGGATGCCCGTACCGTAAAATAGTCCCTGCGGCAGTCCGATGACGCACTCCAAAATGCATGTCGGATTGGTTTCGCTACCCATAATGAGGCGTTGGCGCATTTTCTGCTCCTCGCCGCCACGGAAAAGCACACCGTGCGGCATCACCACGGCCATTCGACCATTGTTTTTCAGCACCGAAATCATGTGTTGCACAAACATGAAGTCAGCCTGTTTCTTCTTGCTCATCCAGTTCTGAAAACGCTCCTTGAACTTCATGTTGGCGGTGGTATAGTTCTGCGAAAACGGCGGATTGGCCACCACAATGTCGTATTGGTTGAGCGAGCCACCCGTCACCAATTTGGGGTCGAGAAGCGTGTCGCCCTGCTCGATGCGCGCGTTGCGGATGTTGTGGAAAATCATGTTCATCTTGCACATTTGGTAAGGACTATCGAATTTCTCCTGTCCGTGCAAAGTCAGCTTTTCAGCACTCCCGTAGCGGTTTTCCACATAGTTATACATGGTAATCAGCAAGCCACCAGACCCGACGGTTGGGTCGCAAATCTCGTCGGTTTCCTTGGGTTGCAATATCTGCCCCATCAGATACACCACTTCCGAAGGCGTATAGAATTCGCCCGCCTTCTTGCCAGCACTTTCGGCAAAAAACTTGATCAGGTATTCGTAGGCAGCACCCAAAAGATCCGGAAATTCGAAATTCTCGTCCTGTAACTTCGGAAAATCGTTGAAGTCCTTCAAGATAGCGCTCAGTGTTTCGTCATCCAGCACACGTTCACCTTTGGTATTCAACTCGTTGAATTTGGTCTTGCTCAGCACACCCGACAGCAACGCCGAATTGTTTTTCTCCACCTCAGCCAATGCCGTGGTGATGTCATCGCCATAGCTGAGTTCTTCTCCCTCCTCGTTCAACGGATGAAGCAAGTATTTCCAACGGGCTAATTCCGGCACAAAGCAGTTGTACTTTTCCGGAATGTCCAATTCTTCATCAATGGTTGCCTCATCTGCATCAGGATATTGCTTTCTCAAATCCTCCTTCAATGCCAATCGGTCAATCTCAAACTGGTCGTTGATGCGTTTGAGAAGCAGCAAAGCGATGATATAGTTCTTGTATTCCGCTGCATCCATGCTGGTACGCAGGCGGTCGCACTGAGCCTTGAGGAACGACTCAAGGCGGGAGAGGGAAATCTTTGTTTTTTTCGGCATTATCTATTCGGTTTTTGGCAATAAATGGCAGAAAAGCAGCATTTTTCTGATAAATATTCGCAACTTGCAAAAGTAGTCATTTTTCGCAAAAGAATGCTGAAAAATGTGAGAAACATAAATTCTACCAATGATTTTTGTACCTTTGCCACCCAATTAAATAATAATAAATCTATCCTTATGGAACCGAAAAATTACATCGAAGAAAATCAGAAACGCTTTTTAGACGAACTGTTCACCCTGCTGCGCATCCCCTCCATCAGCTCGCAGAGTGAACATAAAGAAGATATGATCCGCTGCGCCGAACGCTGGCGCGAGCTCATCCTGGCCGCCGGTGCCGACAAGTGCGAGGTGATGCCCGCCGAGGGCAACCCCATCGTCTATGGCGAGAAAATCATCGACCCCAACGCCAAAACCGTCCTCGTGTATGGCCATTACGACGTGATGCCCGTGGACCCCGTGGAGCTCTGGAACACCGAGCCTTTTGAACCCGTTATCAAAGACGGGAAAATCTGGGGCCGTGGCGCCGACGACGATAAAGGCCAGTCGTTTATGCATGCCAAGGCTTTCGAGACCATGATGAAGACCAACACGCTGCCCTGCAACGTGAAGTTCATGCTGGAGGGCGAGGAGGAGATCGGCTCACCCAGTCTGGCCAAATGGATTGTGGAATACAAGGACCTGGTGAAGGCCGACATCATCCTCGTGTCCGACACTAGCATGATTGCCTCCGATGTGCCCTCCATCACAACGGGCCTCCGTGGCTTGGCTTATTGGGAGATCGAGGTCACCGGCCCGAATGCTGACTTACATTCCGGCATCTTCGGTGGTTCCGTGGCCAACCCGCTGAACACCCTTTGTGAGATGATTGCAGAATGTATGGACGAGAACAACCATATTACCATCCCGCATTTCTACGATGACGTGGTGGAGTGCTCCGCCCGCGAGCGCGAGCTGCTCAATATGGCTCCCTACGATGAGGAGGAATACAAGAAATCGCTGGGTGTGAAGGCGTTGCGTGGCGAGAAAGGCTATACAAAAATCGAGCATGTGGGCATCCGTCCCACGTTCGACCTGTGCGGAATGTGGGGTGGCTATACCGCCGAAGGCTCCAAGACTGTGCTGCCATCGAAGGCGTATGCCAAGCTCTCCTGCCGTCTCGTTCCCGACCAGGATCACGAGAAGATTGCCGAATTGGTGAAGAACTATTTTGAGGAGAATGCTCCCGAATACGTGCAGGTGAAGGTTACGCCGTTGCATGGCGGCCAGGCGTACGGCTGTCCCACCGACCATCCGGCCTACAAGGCTGCGGAGGCCGCCTACATGGACACCTATGGCAAGCTGCCCATCCCGATGCGCAGCGGTGGCAGTATTCCCATCATCTCCACCTTCGAGAAGGTGCTGGGCATCAAGTCCATCCTGATGGGCTTCGGCCTTGGCGAGGATGCCATCCACTCGCCCAACGAGAACTACCGGCTGGATCATTTCTACAAGGGTATCGAAACCATCATCCAATTCTACCAGCATTACGCCAAGCAAATGGTGTAATTAGGGTACAGTGATCAGTAATCAGTAGTCAGTGATTAGTAGTCAGTAATCAGTAATCAGTAATCAGTATAGGGTGTGGCCGTGGGGCTGCGCCCTTTTGTTGTTTGCCATCTGCGTGATTTTCCCTCTGATCTCAGGCCATCGTTGCGCGGCGGATGGCGTGGGCACTACGATTAAAGGATTATATCTGCCGGTATATTCAACTTCGAAAATGCGAACAATTTCTTGCCAAGGTCTTTCAGCGAAGCTCCGAGGTGATAAACGGTGTCGTCTAAAATTAGGAAGCGGTCGTGGTAGCGGTCGGAGGTCTGGATATTTACGGGCGGATATTGTTGGTTGTGGCGTTCGTGGTCCACGGCCAGCGCGTCCGAAATCTTCCGTGTGATGATGGTCGCGCTGACGCCATCGTTCCGTTTGGTGAGCATCTTCAAGACGGAGTCGTCCACGTAGTTGTCGATGAGGATAATCCGCTCCCGTGCCGAGCGGATCAGGTCCGAAGCGAAGGTGTAGGCGTCGAAAATCTGTCCGTCGAAAAAGATGCCTTCAATGGGAGGGAGTGCAATGTGTACAAAAAAGTCGATCTTTTCCTCAGTTTTGCAGACGCGCTGTTCCAAACGCTCAAACCGTTGGTTGATGGCATATCCATGTAATAAATAGTTCTTGAGAACGGAGTTTGCCCATTGCCGGAATCGCGTTGCATTTATGGAGTTTACCCGATATCCAACGGAAATGATCATGTCCAGACTATAGAAATTCACTTTACGCAAAACATTCCGCCCACCTTCTTGTTGAACTTGTGCAATTTTTGCACAGGTTGCAGATTCCTGTAATTCGTCAGATTTGTATATATTGCCAATATGCTTTACAATTACGGATCTATCCACACCATATAGAAAAGCCATCTGTTGTTGCGTCAGCCATACCGTTTCTTTTTGAATCAGCACCTCCAACCGTACATTGTTGTCTGGTTGGTAGAGAATGATCTCGCCAGTGTTTGTGGTGATTTGCTTGTTTTGTGCAAGTGAGTCATTCTGTTTCATTGTTGTTAGAATTTTCGTTTAGTAGTTGATGAATTCCCGTCTGCAAATATATAATGCAAATCATCTTTTGTCAAGTGTATGGGGTATTTTGTATTGTTCTGGTTTCCAAAGTTGTATGTGATTCGATGTTGTAATTTATTTTTATATTGTTAAATTATTGGATTTAATTTTGAAAGAAATCGGATTTATTATGCTGAAAATGCCGATTGACAAAATCGAAAAAAGATTCGCAGCCAATGAAAACTTTTTCCTATCTTTGCCCCGTTGTTCGCTCCGTGGCCCGGACGGGCGGAAGGCGGGCGACAGACATATATAAAAGGCGTTGAGTCAACGTCTTATCTGCGGCGTATCGAACTTCGCAAATTCAATATCCATCCGCATGATAAGGCAATGTTCAATCTCCATGGTTTGTGTATATCCATTTATATGCATACAGCGTGGGCTTCGGCATTGCTTATCCTCGGATGGAAGGCATTGCGAAGGCCTGATACGCGGGATGAGCGATGAGTTCAGATTCCCGCGCTTTTTTTATATGGTCTTTGGTTTATATAATGTTTTGTCCGCAATTGGGAATCGGCGGAGAAATGTTAAAACAACTAAAATCATGTCGAATTTTGAATTATTAAGTGTTGTAGTCGCAGGTTTAGCCATCCTGGTTTCAATTTACAGCCTTGTTTTGTCGGACAAAACGCGCAAACGGAACCTGCAAATGTCCTTTTTTTCTGAATATACCAGACGTTATCAGGAAATTGAGATGGGTTTGATGAGCGACGACTCTCAGAAGAACGATCTATATTGTCGTCTGTACTTCGATTTGTGTAGTGAGGAATTTTATCTGAAATCTAAAGACTGTCTGCCTACAGATGTGTGGCAGATGTGGCTGGATGGAATGAAAATGATGACGAAAAAAGAATTACTACAGGTTAAGTGGAAAATGTATAGCCAATACTACAACGATGATTTTGCAAGTTTTTTCGGCAATTTGATAAAAGAAAACAATAACAAGTAATAGAGTAAACAGAACAATAATATTTTTAAACAGAAAAACCGAAGTGCCGATGGTTAATAACAGGTGTGTGATTATGAAAAGACATTTATTATTAGTGATTGTCATTTTAGTGATGACATGTAATGGTTATGTGAAAGCTCAAGATTCTTACACAAAAGAGCAACCACAGGTTCTATTTGCAAATGCATTAGGTGACAGCACCGTCTGTTACAATCCAAGTTCGGCATTTCATCTACAAATGCCTTCAATGTATAACAAGATCAGTAAATCCTTCAGTTTTATCATCGAAACCAGATTGATTTACAATATGCCTTATGATGTTGGTGTGCCTCGTGAAAAAGCAATCGTGAGTCCTTCTGCATTCGATTTCGGATTGAACTTCAGTTGGGGGGCTCAAATCGACAATCAATTTTTTATAGGAGCAGGATTTGGATTCGGTTGGCACAGAATGAAGCTAAATTATGTTCAATATATGGTTGATCATGGATATGATTGGGAGGATTGGTATATACATTATTCTGACGACGTTTTAAATGAATTATATTCAAGTGGGGTATTCGAATATGGAGTCAATGCACACAATATCGCCGATTATGTTTTTAATTTTGGTATAAGGCATAAAAAATTGCGGACGATTTTGGATGTGTTTGCTGATTTCAGATGGGAACCTAATTTGTCTTCTTCCATTATTCCTACAGTTGGCTTAAAAGCAGGTTTCGGGTTTGGTGGATTGTTTGGATTCACAACAATTCATGCCGTTTTCCGGCCTTCTGTTGGTGTGATATTTAAATGTTCAGATCAACATAAACTTTTTTTGAATTTGGAATATATTCCCATTTCAAATTTCAAAGCACACTCATTAGGAATCACATTCGGATATAAGTTCAGATAATATTATTCTGCCATTGTCATGTCTTGCTCAACGGACTTTTCAAGATGTGATGGCGTAAAATTGATGATTTAAGGTCCGCTTAAACAATTAATTTTTTCAAGATGAAAATACAAAAAACAAATCTATGGTTGATTTTTGCAGTTACAATTGCAGCACTATGTTTTACCTCCTGCGACCGTAATGGCGGAGAAGAAGAGGTTGGCGGTGGTTCTGGCAACCAGGAGAATCACCAACAAGAATATCCGCCTACCGCAGATGTGATTAGAGATGCGGTGACTGACATTGACGGCAACAAGTACGATGCTGTGAGAATCGGCGACCAAGTATGGATGGCATCCAACCTCCGCACCACACGCTATGCTGATGGGACTATTATACCGTTAGGCGATACAAGCAGTTCCACTGTTCCCTATCGTTATGCACCAGGAAAAGCGCATACAAATGAGGCGAACATGGCCAATGTTCCCACTTACGGCTATCTGTATAATTGGAGTGCTGTGATGCATAACGATTCCTCTTCCCAGACAAACCCCAGCGGAGTGCAAGGCATCTGCCCCAACGGTTGGCACGTGCCTAGTGAAGAAGAGTGGGGCCAACTGAGATATTATCTTTACCATCAGGATGAATATGACTGTTCATGCCGCATATACCACAATGGAGAGTTCCACGAAGAAGGGGGGCCCGCCAAGGCTTTGGCTTCCACCAAGGGCTGGTTAACAACGGAATTAAATACTTGTGCGCCTGGCTATGATCAAAGTTCTAACAATGCCACGGGTTTTTCGGCCTTTCCTGCTGGCTTCTACAGCATCTACGACGATGTCGGCTACGACCAATTCGGTTGGTCTGCTAATTTTTGGTCCTCTACGAGTCAACACTATTATGATCGTGCGTGCAGGTTAAGTATATCAAACTCAGATGGAAGGCCATCGCCTTATGATATTGGATTTGGCTTCGGTTTTTCCGTCCGTTGCCTTCGCGATTAGCTGGACAGAAGTCAGTGATCAGTGATCAGTAATTAGTAGTCAGTAATCAGTGATTAGTATGTGGCGTGGCTGTGGGGGCTGCGCCCTGTTTTTTGTTAGTGGATTAACATTATTTCGCGCCATCGTTGCGCGGCGGTAAATCCATTGCTTCGTGGCACGCGCCTGCCGCGCCGCGCGGGGTGTGCGTATGCACCGTCTTTCCCAGGGATTGTCATCCCCGGCTACAGCTCTGGAACCCCTGACGGGATTCTGTTGAAATCGTCGGGACGCAATGTGCTACCGAGCTGGAACCCCTGACGGGATTCTGTGTTGCAATGCAATTCACCATGTACCCCCAAGCCCCACACTCCTCGGGCTGCTGGTTTGAGTTAAGAAACTAAGAAGTTAAGAAGTTAAGAGAACAAGTTTCTTGTTTCCTATATCCCCTTTTCTAATTACTGACTACTAATCACTGACTACTGATCACTATACTTGCCGACTAATGAACAGCAACCGGTTTGGGTATTTTATTCCAAAGGCAGCAGTTGCGACACTTCCTCTTTGAGAACAGGAAGATGTTTTCGTAATATTACCCATACAGTGGCCGAATCCACCGAGTCGTAACCGTGAATCAGCAAATTGTGAGTGTTTACAATTTTTCGTGCAGAAGTAATTGCAATGTCGGGTGAAATCTTCAACAGGGAATTCACAGCTTCCCCTGTGATTTCCACATTTCTTTCTACCGCATTTTGGACCAATGCGTTGGACTAATACTCGTCAAAGGAGTGTATGTTAACTGTGAACACCTCAATTCGAGTGATGCAGCCAAGGATGTCGGAAAGTAACTTGTTAATTTGCTTCTCCATAGATTAAATACTTTGTTTCGTTCAGTTCGTTAATGAAATAGGGATTCTTAAGGGAATATTCGGTTAAAAGGTCAACATCCCGATGGATTTCGTCCTCTAACGCAATTTGCAAGTCCAACAAAAGTTCGCCTCTTTCCAACGGATCCATTGACGGGTCATAGTTCACCAAAAAATCCACATCGCTGGCAGAATTAAACCTGTCTGTAAGAACAGAGCCAAACAGGTAGGCATTCTTCACCTTATGCAAGGCAAGAATATTCACCACATTGGCGAGATGGGGCTTGAATTGCGCATTGATTTCCATTTCTATATTTTTTTGCAAAAATACATTTTTTGTTTTGGTCAAGTTACTTGATTGGGATTTAGGAGAACAAGGTTCTTGTTTCCTATATCCCCTTTTCTAATTACTGACTACTAATCACTGATCACTAATCACTGTCACTGACCCCTGTCCCCTGACCTCGGAAATGCCGTTTGGAAACGGTGAAGTCGAAATAGGTGTCCGGGAAGGGCTCGTTGCGGAGGGTGAAATGCCACCATTCGCCTTGCACGGGCCTGAAGCCGCGGCGGAGCATGGCGTTGCGCAGGATCAGGCGGTTCTGCCGCTGCTGGTCGGTGATCTGTTCGGAGAAGGTGTGCGACCGCTCGCCGAAGAAGTCGAAGCTGCTGCCCATGTCCACCTCCTCGCCCGTGGCGGCGTGTACGAGGGTCAGGTCCACGGTGGAGCCGCGCGAGTGCCCGGATTTGCGGGCCACAAACCCGCGGGAGAATATCTGCTGCTTGCTCAGGCCGGGGTAGAAGTCGGCGCGCATGAGCGTGTCGCCCAGATCCTGTCCCCAACGGCGGAAGTGCGCCACGGCGCGTTGCGGCCGGTAGGCGTCGTAGATCTTCAGCCGGAAGCCCTGGGTGCGGAGGTCGTCGCTGACTTTCCGCAAGGCTGAGGCGGCCTGCGTCGTCAGGATGGCCACCGGCTCCTCGTAGCCGTCGATGCGGGTGCCCACGAAGTTATAGTCGCTGCAATAGCGCATGTCCAGCAGGATGTCCGGGATGGAGTCGGTGAGGAGACAGAAACCTTCAATGGGCTCAATGGCGGCCTCCACGGCGGTGTCGGCCACCATCGGCATTGCGGCAACCTCTACTTCCAAGGGGGATGGCGCTTGCTGCCGGCAGGAGACCACGGCCATCATGCCGAACAGGAGAATCCATATCCGATATCGCATCACGCAACGTTTCATTGTCATTTTTTTCGGGCGGCAAAAATAGAAAATAATGGCGAGCGGATTGTACAATAAATTGTATTTTTGCACCCTCAATAGGAAGTCTGGAATATGGAAGAGTCAAAAAATGTTGTAATCCTGATGGCTGCCGGACGGGGCAAGCGTCTGGGCGGGGATGTCCCGAAGCAGTTTTGCCGTGTCAACGACAAGATGCTGATGGAGTATGCCCTGGCGACGTTCCAGAACCATCCGCGCATCGATGAGATGGTGATTGTGCTGCCGGAGGAGTATCTGAAGATGCAGGAACTGCTTGAATATCTGTTCGATCGGTATGAGAAGCTGAACCAGGTGCTGGCCGGCGGCGACGAGCGTTTCCAGTCGTCGTGGAGTGCGGTGCAGTGGTTCGTGGACCGCCCGGACGACCATCTGCTGTTGCACGATGCCGCCCGCCCGGGCATGTCGGCCCGCATTGTGGATGACCTGCTCGACGCTTTGCAGCATGGCGAGGCAGCGGTGACGGCCATCCCGGCCACCGACACGGTCATCCGCGTGGATGGAGAACAGCATCTTCAGGAGACGCTCGTGCGCGAGGGCCTCTATTATGCCCAGACACCACAGGCTTTCCGCGCGGGACTGCTCTACGACTGCTTCCTGCAGCTGATCCAGCAGGGTGGGGCGATGCCTACTGACGAGAGCGGCCTTGTGGCACGCTTCCATCCCGAAGTGCCGATTAAAATTGTCAATGGCGAGGCTCGCAATTTCAAGGTGACGTATGCAGAAGACCTGAAAATTGTCCAAAATTGGAGTAATGTTTAATTTTTAAATTCGTATCATTATGAAAATCAAAAGTTTCGTACTTTTATTATTTGCTTTTTCGTGGCTGTTAGGCGCTGCACAGGAACGGGTGGCCGAAAAGACTGTTAAGCCTGTCAACAAAATACGCGAGGCTGTGATTGTAGAATCCAACACAGTGTCAGTTTCCGCCGATGAAAAGGTCTTTGAAACCAAATACCAACAAAATGAGACGAACATGGCCTACAAAAGCCAGGCCAAAGAGCGGGCGTTGACCGATGCTTGTCATCAATTTAAAACCGTCGGTTTGGTGGATCCCTACGTCAAGGTCAAGGCCAAGAAAGGGTTTTTTCATGTGACGGTGAAAGGGTATCCCATTATCATAAAATCTGAAAAAGTAAAACCTTCCAAACTGTCGAAACACAGACTGGAACAGGAATCAAAACCCCTCAAAATGGAAAAAGTACACTGACCGTTATCTTGTGTGTGATGCAGAATCCCACAATTTTTGTACTTTTGCACGATTGAAATTTATTATCACATTAATAACACAAATAATCATCCTATGGAAAAATTCGATCCCGCAACCAACCTTGAAAAATTGGACAAAAAAGATGCCTACCGTGGTGTCAATCCGGCCATTTGTGACAGTGCCACCTTTATGTTTGAACAGGCCAAGACGATGACCGACACCTTCCACGGCGAAACGGAAGGCTATTTCCTTTATTCCCGTCACTGGAATCCTAGCACGCTCTCTCTGGCGCAGTCATTGGCCGCCATCGAGGGTACCGAGCTGGCTTGGACCACCGGTTCCGGTATGGCCGCCATCACTGTGGCTTTGCTGCACGAGGTGAAATCCGGCGATCATATCGTCTCCAGCATGACGACCTACGGCGGCACGTTCGCCTTCCTGAACAACTACCTCAAGAAATTCAACGTGGAGGTCACCTTCGTGAACATGCAGGACCTTGACGCTGTGAAGAAGGCCATTCGCCCCAACACCAAAGTCCTTTACACAGAGACGATGAACAACCCGCTGCTCCGCATTGCCAACTTGCCCGAGCTTTCCAAGATTGCCCACGCCGCTGGCGCAAAATTGCTGGTTGACAATACCTTTACCCCGATGATTTTCTCGCCCTACCGCTTGGGTGCCGACGTGGTGATCTACAGTATGACCAAGTATGTGAACGGCATGAACGACTGCGTGGCCGGCGCCATCTGCGGTTCTGCTGCATATATCAACTCTTTGATCGATGTGAACGACGGTACGGCCATGTTGCTCGGTCCCGTATTGGACACGTTCCGTTCCACCAGCATCCAGAAGAACCTCCACACGCTGCACATCCGTATGAAGAAGCACAGCGAGAACGCTATGTATCTGGCCAAGCGTTTCAAAGAGACGGGCATCAAGTACAACTACCCCGGCCTTCCTGAGCATCCCGATCATGAGCTGTTCAAATCGATGATGAACGACGGCTACGGCTTCGGTGGCATGATTTCCATCGACATGGGTACAGCCGAGAGAGCCAGCGCCATTATGGAGAAGATGCAGGAGCTGGGCGTGGGTTACCTCGCCGTCAGCCTTGGCTACTTCAAGACGCTGTTCAGCAACTCCGGCAAGTCCACCTCTTCCGAGGTTCCCGAAGACATCCAGAAGGAGATGGGTATGAGCGAAGGCCTCATCCGCTTCTCCATGGGCTTGGACAACGACCCGGAAAGAACCTTCCAGTTGATCAAACAGGCTATCGACGCAACCAAATAAAGGTTTTTCATTATAAAAAACCAATCGGAAAAAAGTCCAATGGCAGAACGTTCTGTTGTTGGACTTTTTAGTTTGATTTTATTATCTTTGCCGCCAAATTTGAAGCACATGAAATTTACCGTTTCCCAGATAGCCGAACTGCTTTCTGCTGAGGTGGTTGGAGACCCTAACGGGGTGATTACAACTATCTGCAAAATAGAAGAGGGAATGCAGGGTGGATTGACATTTCTTTCCAATCCGAAATACACCCATTACATCTATGATACCAAGGCCACGGCGGCCATCGTCAACCGCGACTTCGTGCCTGAGCATGAGGTGTCCTGCACACTCATCCGCGTGGAGAACTCCTACCTGGCCTTTGCCAAGCTGCTGAATTTCTATCAGGAGATGATGATGCAGAACGCCAAGGTCGGCATTTCCGACAAGGCGTGCGTGGCTCCGTCGGCGAAGATCGGCGAGAATGTCTATATCGGCGAGTTCGTGAGTGTGGGCGAGAACGTGGTCATCGGCAACGGCGTGCGCCTCTATCCGCACGTGTGCCTGGGCGATAACGTCAGAGTGGGGGACAGAACGACCCTCAACTCCGGGGTGAAAGTGTATGCCGACTGTGTGATTGGCAACGACTGCATCCTTCATGCCGGTGCGGTGATCGGGGCTGACGGGTTCGGCTTCGCGGCCCAGGACGGTCAGTACCTCAAGATCCCGCAGATCGGCAATGTGGTGATTGGCAACAATGTGGAGATCGGGGCCAACACCTGCATCGACCGGGCGACGATGGGCTCCACCAAGATTGAGGACAACGTCAAGATTGACAATCTGGTGCAGATCGCGCACAACGTCACGGTAGGCGAGGGCACGGGCATGGCGGCCCAAGTGGGCATCGCCGGCTCGGCCAAGATCGGCAAGCACTGCATTTTGGCAGGGCAGGCTGGCGTGGCAGGCCACATCACCGTCGATGACGGTGTTGTTGTGGGCGCGCAGGCGGGCGTGTCGCACTCGCTGAAGAAGGGCATGTATCTGGGCAATCCGGCCATCCCGCTTGGCGAGGAGCGTCGCTTGATCGTGTATCGTCGCAAGTTGCCGGAGCTTTTTAAGGAAGTACAGAATTTGAAAACAACGGAAAAAGGCCGGTAGGTCTTGTAGAATTTTTCCAAAAAAGAAGTATTGATGAACAGACAGACAACAGTGAACGCCCCGATTTCCGTATCGGGCAGGGGATTGCACACGGGTCAGCAGGTGACGGTTACCTTCGAGCCTGCCCCCGCTGATTTTGGTATCCGCTTTGTGCGGGCCGATTTGCCAGGTGAACCGATAGTGCGTGCCATCCCGCAGAATGTTTTCGACACCTCCCGAGGCACCTCCATCAAGGAGGGTGACGCTCAAGTACATACGATTGAACATCTGATGGCCGCGCTCGCTGGCCTCGGCATCGACAACGTGTGCGTGCGCACGCATGGGCCTGAAACGCCCATCCTCGACGGCAGCTCGCGCGTGTACGTGGAGATGCTGAAGGAGACGGGCCTCCGCGAGCTGGACGCCCCCCGCCGCGTGGGAACTGTCAAGAAGGAAATCACGTTCTCCCTCCCCGAGCAGCAGGTGAAACTGACCATCCGCCCCGCCGACCATTTCAAGATGACGGTGAAGGTGGACTATGGCACCAAGGTGCTGGCCGAGCAGGAGGCTGTGTTGGACAACGTTGAGGATTTCTACCCTGAGGTCTATAACTGCCGCACATTCGTCTTCCTGAATGAGTTGCAGTTTTTGATTCAGAACAATCTGGTGCGTGGCGGCGACCTCGACAACGCCATCGTTTTCGTGGACCAGGTGCCCGAGCCGCAGGTGCTCAAGCAGTTGGGTCAGTTTTTCCACAAGGAAGACATCACGGTGATGCCCAACCATGTGCTCAACAATGTGACCTTGCGGCATGAGAACGAGCCGGCCCGTCACAAACTGCTCGACCTCATGGGCGACCTCTATTTGCTGGGGATTCCGCTCAAGGCTGAAATCATCGCCGAGCGCCCGGGACATCTGGCCAATACATCCTTTGCGAAAAAAATTTTAGAAAATACCGATTTTTGTGTAACAAATCTTTAAAGCCAACGTATAGGGAGCGTGTTGATTATTGACATTATTATTGGAAAATATTAGTGTTCAATTATCTTACATAGGTTAATGGTTTGATGCAGCGGAGGCGTGGTTGCTTCCGCTGTTTTTTTGTATCTTTGCCGCCGTTATTGTAAAGCGTTTTTTATGTTTCAGAAAATCAAGGATTATTTCCTAAATAAATATCTTACTGATAATAAACCAGATAGAAAACCAAAACTGGTGTCTCTAGCGCAGGCTCGTTCGATTGGAATCTTGTGCGAAATCACCAACGAGGACTCCTATAAGAGCATCTTCCACATCTTCACGCGGCTCCAGGAGTCGGGCCGGAACGTGAAACTTATCGGCTATGTGAACGACACGGAAGTGCCGTTCTACTGCCTTCCCCAGCTGACCGCCGACTATTTCTGCAACAAGCATCTCAACTGGTACGGTCTGCCCAACATGGTGCAGATTCAGGATTTTCTGAAGGTGGACTATGACATGGTGATTGATTTCAACTATCGCTATAATGCGCCGGTTAAGGCCATCCTGTCGCTGACGCACGCGCAGTTCATTGTAGGCCGGATGCCGGATTGCGGCAATCTTTACGACCTCTATCTCGACTGTTTGGATTGTGACAATCTGAAATATCTGGAGGCCGTTCACAAATACACGCAAAAACTCAGTGGCAATGACAGATAGCATATCCCGTTTCAAAGGTCTTGGGGTGGCGCTCATCACTCCGTTTCTCCCCTCGGGCGAGGTGGATTATCCCCGTCTGGAGGCATTGGTGGACCGCATGGTCTGCAACCGCGTGGACTATCTGCTCGCCTTGGGCACCACCAGCGAGTATCCGACCCTTACTCCGCCGGAGCGCGACGATGTGCTGCGCTGCATCACGGAGACCAACGGCGGACGGCTGCCGGTGATGTACGGCCTTGGCGGCCCGAACACCCAGATGATGATCCATCAACTTGACAGGGTGGAACGTCTTTCGGTGGATGCGGTGCTGTCGGTGACACCTTACTACAACAAGCCCAGCCAGGCGGGCCTGCTGGCCCATTACAAAGCCCTGGCGGAGCATTGTCCGCTGCCCATGTTCCTCTACAACGTGCCCGGGCGCACGGCCACCAACATACAGGCGGAGACGGTGTTGCGGGTGGTGGAAGCCTGCCCCAACGTGGTGGGTATCAA
Source organism: Bacteroidales bacterium (assembly GCA_017551725.1). Classification (GTDB taxonomy): domain Bacteria; phylum Bacteroidota; class Bacteroidia; order Bacteroidales; family WCHB1-69; genus F23-D06. The sequence goes on along the minus strand of JAFZKY010000027.1, from coordinate 5,532 downwards.
GGAGGCCTCCGGCAACATGAAGCAGATCCTGTACCTGCTGAACCATAAACCCGCCAACTTCCTGGTGATCTCCGGCGATGACATGCTCACCTTGCCGCTGATGGCCTCCGGCGGCGACGGACTGATTTCCGTGATGGCCAACGCCTTCCCCGCGGAGGTGTCCAACATGGTCCACCTGGCCGCCGCCGACCAGTTCATCAAGGCACGCCTTTACCACGACAAGCTGTTTGACCTTGTGCAGGCCTGTTTCAAGGAGGGGAGTCCTTCCGGCATAAAAGCCATATTGTTCGAGCAGGGCAGGATTAACAATGTGCTGCGCCTGCCGCTGGTCAGCGTGTCGGAGGAATTGCAGGAAAAAATCCACGGTCTTCTTAATCTGTAGTTTTTATGAAAAGTTTTCTCATAATAGCTGTGGCGTTTGTTTTCGCTTTTTCGGCACACGCCCAGACTTCCGTTCTGGACACGAGTTTGGTGCAGCAGTATGTGGAATTGCAGATGACCCCGGCGCAGTTGTACTCGTTTGCCCGCGATTATTCGGTGGACAAGGTTCGCCGCACGGAGGCAGGTAATCTTCTCGTCCGGGTGTGTCTGGGAAAGAAAGAGTACAATCGTTTCGCCGCCCTCGGCATTCCGTTTAAGACCTTGGCACCGACACCCGCCGTGGTCAATATGGCCAGCAGCTACAACCAGATGGTATCCTCGTGGAACCGTTATCCTACCTACTCGACATACATGGCCATGCTGGATACGTTCCGGCATCAATTCCCGAATCTTTGTGAAATAGACACGATGTTGGCGGCCACGCCCGGCGGCCACTCGCTGTTTGCCGTGCATATCAGCAACAACCTTCAGGACAAGGGCGACAAGCCTTCGTTTTTCTATTCGTCCACCATCCATGGCGATGAACCGGTAGGCTATTATTATATGCTGCATCTTATTCATTATATGTTGAATAACTATGAAACGGATGCCCGCGTTCGCCGGTTGGTGGATAGTGTGGATATCTGGATTTGCCCGATAGAGAATCCCGACGGAACGTATTATTATTCGAACAATCAGTTGGGTTCACGCTATTCCACACGGTACAATTACAATGATGTGGACATGAACCGCTCCTACCCGCAATTCGGACATTCCGAATCGGGCAGTTACGAGCCGGAAATCCAGGCGATGATGGAGTTCGGCAGACAGCACCATTTTACCATGTCGGCCAACTTCCATGGTGGGGCTGAATTGTGCAACTACCCGTGGGACACCTGGACGACCAATCAGCGCTCCCATGCCGATGCATCCTGGTGGCTTGAGGTCTCCCGCCGGTTCGCCGACACCTGCCACAGCTATCACAGTTCCTATATGACGGAAGAGTCCAACGGCGTAACCGAGGGCGGTGACTGGTATGTGATCACCGGTTCGCGACAGGATTATTTCAACTATTTCCAGTCGTGCCGCGAGATGACCATCGAGGTGAGTGAAGATAAGGTTTTGTCTTCCAACCTGTTGCCAAACTATTGGAATTGGATAAAATCCTCCCTGCTCAATTACATCGAAGAGAGCCTTTACGGCATCCGGGGCATTGTGACCGACTCGGTGACGGGTCTTCCCATTGAGGCACAGGTTATAATATCCAACCACGACAAGGATAACTCCCAGGTTTCGTCGCATCTGCCGGCGGGTGACTACCATCGTCCCATCAAGGCAGGTACCTATACGGTAACCTATTCGGCTCCCGGGTATCGTTCCAAAACGTTGCAGCTTACGGTGGGTACGCACGCCACCCTATGGCAGGATGTGGCCTTGGTGCCGGAGACATACGGTGTGGAGGATTATGATGAGTCTTTGTTCACGATTTCTCCAAATCCAGCCTCTGATTATGTGCTCCTGACCGCCTCGGATGGCATTGTAAAGAAGTTGAATGTAGAGTTGTGGGACCTCACTGGACGTATGATGAAATCGGTGCCGATGGGCGAATCATCGTTCCGTCTGGACATCTCTGATATACCTGCCGGCATTTACATGGTGAAAATAATGAGTGCCGGAACCACATTGCATACAGGTAAGGTGGTGAAAAAATAAATTTCCAAGACGCTTCGTATGAAACAGATTCGAATGTTGTGGATTTGCCTGAGCATAGGAATGTTCGGGTGGACATGTCCGTTGTTGGCGCAGACGGATGCCGACTATCGCGTGGAGCGGGCGGAGGTGAAGCCTTACAAGGGTCGTCCGGCGCTCTATATCAATGATGTGCCCGTGGTACCCCAGTTTTACGCGCTCACCGACCGTCCGACGGGCAACCGTTCGTACGAGGCGGGGCCATCGCATAATATCGCCTTGTTCGCCGATGCAGGCTTTACGTTGTACCAGCTGGATTTATGGTTTGAAGAGATGATAACGGAAGATGGCTCGTTGGACATTGGGGAGGCGGTGCGGCAGGTGCGCGGGGTGTTGGCCCATTGTCCGAAGGCGTCGGTGATGTTCCGTTTGCACTGCAACCCCACCTTCCGATGGCTTCGCCAGCATTCGGAAGAGTGTACCCGCTTTGCCGATGCCGGCCTGGCGGAGGAACCTTACCGTCCGGCCTATCAGAACTACTTGTGGAAAGATTTGGACACCGTTGCGCGATGTAGCTATGCTTCCCAGCGCTGGTTGACGGAGATGGGGGCGATGGTGCGGCAGTTCTGCCGTGACTTTGCCGACACGCCGGAAGGAAGGCATGTGATGGGTCTTCAGCTGACGATGGGCGTGAACGGGGAAAACCATTATTGGGCTTTTGTGAGGCACGACCCCGACGTGTCGGAGCCGATGCAGCGCTATTTCCGGGCATATCTGACGGAGAAGTATCATAACGACAAGGCTCTTCGGAAGGCCTGGAACAATTCGGAGGTCACGCTGGCCACCGCTTCGGTGCCGGGCATGGAGCGGCATCAGACCTCTGCGGGCATCTTCCGCGACCCGCAACGCGAGCAGGCTATTATCGATTATTATGATTGTCAGCATCAAGCTGTTACCAATAGCATCAACTATTTCGCCAAGATTGTGAAGGAGTCGTGGCCGCGTCCGGTGGTGGTGGGTTGTTTCTATGGCTATTATCTCTCGATGTTCGGTCGGCAGGCGGCGGGTGGTCATTTGCGCGAGGAGGATGTGCTCAACTCTCCGTATGTGGATTTCCTCTCCGCCCCGCAGGCGTACAACAAGAACAGCCGTTTGCCCGGCGGGCCCGGAGTGTCGCGCGGGCTGGTCGAGTCGGTGAACCTGCACGGGAAGCTCTGGCTCGACGAGATGGACCAGCCCAGCCATTACGGTTTCATCATGCTGGGCGGCCTGCAGCGTTATCCCAAGGCCGAAAGCATCCAGATTTTGCGCAAGTTCGTGCTCCATCCTTTCCTGCGAGGCGGCGGGATGTGGTATTATGATTTCGGGCCCATCATGACGACGGGCTGGTGGGATGATCCCGACTATATGACGGAAATTGCCCGCATGAAGCAGGTGGAGGAACGTTATTTTCATCATAATCAGGATAATCCGGCGGATGTGCTGATGGTGTATGACACGAAAGTGTTTTACAATACCGCCAGCCGCGATACGGATGACCCGATCACCGACCAGACCTCGGTGGACGTGGTGACGATTGAGGCGTTCAAGTCCGGGGCCTCTGTGGCCACCTGTTATTTGTCGGATTTGAAACAGATGCCGTTGGCAACATTCAAGGTCGTGGTCTTCGTGAATTGTTTCCATATAGAGCCTGATCTTCGGCAGTGGATTCGTCGCGAGGTGGCCCGTGACGGTCGCACGCTGGTGTGGCTGACGGCCCCGGGCTTCAACGACGGGCGCACCTTGGATGTGCGGCACGTGCGGGAGTGCGCGGGCATGGAGGTGGATGCGTTCTATGCAGATTCGATTCCCGATATGCGGTTTGTGGCTGCTTGGGACACCCTTTTCCAGCCGGGAGAACGGATTGCCGAAGTGGGCAAGACGATTTTCATGAGTGAGAAGAGGGGCGGGATGTCTTGGCGGCAGGTTTTCTTCCGTGTCAAGGATGAAGTGGCGGTGCCGTTGGCCTATTATGCGGACGGCTCGATGGCTGCGGCCCGCAAGAGGCACGATGGCTTCACGGACTGTTTTGTAGGCCTCCCGATGGTGGACTGCCGCTTGTGGCAGCATCTGTTCCGGGATGCCGGATGCCATATTTATGATGAGGACTCGGATGCCGTGGTGGCGGGCTCGGGGTTGGTGATGATTCACACGAAAGATGGCGGCAAGCGCACCATCCGCCTGCGCAACGGCAAAGTAGTCACCCTGTTCCTGAACTCCTTCCAGACCTTGCTGCTGGATGCCGAGACCGGCGAGGTGGTGCTGTGAGTGTTTGCGTTGTTTAACCAGATTACTGGTAACTAGTTACTGATCACTGATCACTGTTCACTGGTCACTGATCACTGATCACAGGTTATCTGCCGGTATATTCAATTTTGAAAATGCAAACAATCTCTTCCCCAAATCTTTCATTGAGGCACCGAGGTGATAAACGGTGTCGTCTAAAATTAGGAAGCGGTCGTGGTAGCGGTCGTGGTAGCGGTCGGAGGTCTGGATATTTACGGGCGGATATTGTTGGTTGTGGCGTTCGTGGTCCACGGCCAGCGCGTCCGAAATCTTCCGTGTGATAATGGTCGCGCTGACGTCTTCGTTCCGTTTGGTGAGCATCTTCAAGACGGAGTCGTCCACGTAGTTGTCGATGAGGATAATCCGCTCCCGTGCCGAGCGAACCAGGTCCGCCACGAAGGTGTAGGCATCGAATATCTGTCCGTAGTAGAACACACCCTGAACGGGAGGCAATGCAGTGCTCACAAAGAAACCTATTTGCTCTTCGGTTTTGGCAACCCGCTGCTCCAGCCGTTCAAATCGCTGGTTTATGGCATATCCGCGCAAGAGATAGTCTTTGAGGATAGAGTTTGCCCATTTTCGAAATTCGACACCACGTTTGGATTTTACACGATATCCGATAGAGAGTATCATATCAAGGTTATAGTGATCTACTTGATACGTTTTGCCATCTCTGGCAGTTGTCGCAAATTTTGCGACAACTGGAAAAATCGGACAATTCTTCTTGTAGAGCATTATTGATATGTTTGCCGATAGTCTTTATATCTCTAGTAAAAAGAATTGCCATTTGCTGTCTGTTTAACCATACTGTTTCCTCATGCATCCGCACCTCCAACCGTACATTGTTGTCGGGTTGGTAGAGGATGATTTCACTGTTGTTCTTAATGTCGCTTGTGGTTCCCATACGTTCTCCTTGAAAACTGCTGCATAGATGGGGTTGCTGAAATGTTGAATCGTTGAATTGTTGAAATGTATATAAGCGAGTTTGTTTAGAACCCTGTTGATGTGTGGGCTTAGGTGGGCATTGCGAAGGCCTGGCCGGTCGCTTAGGTGAAACGGTCGTCGAGGGTGGACCTGTTGCTGAAATTGTGTTTAGTCGGGTTCATATTTAGGTTAATTGTTTTTGTTGTCAAAGGTAATTCCGGTGGAAGGTTTTGT
>JAFZKY010000026.1 GCA_017551725.1 Bacteroidales bacterium | reverse complement strand
TGGCGGCACCGACCCCATCGGCGACATCGCCTTTGCCCTTGGCTTCGACGAGCAAGGCTCTTTTGCCCGATTTTTCAAACGCGAAACTGGAATGACACCGACGGAGTATAGGAATAGATAATAAACTCCGCAACCCAAGCCTTTGCCCGAGTTGCGGAATTTTCTTCCTTCGTGTCATTCAAATCTGCTTGCAAAATTTTGTGTCCTGTCCACGGACAATATGGACAGTTTGGACAATACTATCAGGAAATAAACTGATATTACTGGAAGATAAATGGTACTATCAAAATATCTCTCCCGACCGACATACGGAAGGAGGGGGCGGCGTACGACTTAACCCTCGCCATCGGCATTCTTGCTGCTTCGGAACAGATTGCCAGGGCGGCGGAGTTGGAAGATTACTACATTATGTGTAAATATATTCCATGAAAGAAACTTGTTTTTTTCCACTTGAACCAAAGTTGGAATCTGGCTTCGTTTGTCAACATCTATACCATGCGTTTTATATCAGATAGTAAGAGTATCTATTGTAAAATTTCAACTTAACACATTATATAACAGCAATATACAACATATATTTTTGAATAACTATCATTATTTATCGTTTCTGGATGAGCTTCCCGAGTTCAAGCGACAGGTGCTGGAAGTGATGCGGCAGCCGTTGGAGGACCGCTTTGTGACCATCTCGCGGTCGCAATATTCGGTGGAGTTTCCGGCCTCCTTCATGTTCGTGGCCGCTATGAATCCTTGTCCCTGCGGCAATTACAACCATCCGACCATCGCGTGTACGTGCAAGCCTGGTGAGGTTCAGAACTATTTGGGCAAGGTGTCCGGCCCGCTGATGGACCGGATCGACCTGCACGTGGAGGTGGTGCCGGTGAGTCACGAGGAGTTGGCTTCCAACAAACCCACGGAGAAGAGCGCCAGCATCCGGAAGCGGGTGGTGATGGCTCGTGAAATACAGAAGCAGCGTTTTGCCAACCAGTTCAACATCTTCTGCAATGCGCAGATGACCAGCCGGATGGTGCGGCAATACTGCCAGATAGACGAGACGGGGCAGGCCATCTTGAAGCAGGCGATGGACAGGTTGGGCTTGTCGGCCCGCGCCTACGACCGCATCCTCAAGGTGGCCCGCACCATCGCCGACCTTGACGGCAGCGAGAATATTGAGACGGGACACCTCAGCGAGGCCATCAATTTCCGCAGCCTGGACCGGGACAATTGGGGAAAACGATGAGGTTCCGCCCCTGAAGGGGCATTTGGGGATCGTCCGGAAATGCCGTCTCTACCGAGCTGTTGTCCCTGTCGGGACATGTTCCGCCCCTGAAGGGGCGTTTGGGGATCGTCCGAGAATGCCGTCTTTACCGAGCTTGAGTCCCTAGCGGGACATATATCGCCCCTGGCGGGGCTTTTGGAACCGACAGAGAGCGTCCTTTCTACGGGGCCGTCGTCCTTATGGGGCATTTTCCGGGCTGTGTCGGATACGGGGAACAGCGACGGTCACGAATAGCCCCGACAGGGGCTGAAGCTTGGTAGAACGGGTGCTGCTGCGGATATCCCAACGTCCCGCAGGGACGAAAGCTCGGTAGAACGAGGAACATCACGATTCCCGTAAACGTCCCTCAGGGATGAAACAAATGACGAAAAAAAACAATTACCAAGCACATCAAACCATTATGAAATCAATGAGAAACAGCACCTATACACAAATCCATATCCAAATGGTTTTTGCCGTTCAAAACAGAGGCTCCCTCATTCTCGACATATGGCGAGAACGTCTGTATAAATACATGATTGCCATAATCCAAAACAACCGTCATAAAGTTCTGGCCATAGGCGGAACGGCGGACCATGTCCACATTCTGATAGGAATGCGCCCGTCGCAATCATTGTCCGAATTGATGCAGAATGTCAAAGGGTGTTCATCGAAATGGATAAACGAGAACAGGCTCGCCAACGGCTGGTTCTCCTGGCAGGAGGGATATGGGGCTTTTTCATATTCAAAAGATGAAATACCCACCATTGTCCGATATATCGAAAACCAGGCGGAACACCACAAACAGCAAGACATGGTGGACGAATACAAACAGATGTTGAAGGAAAGCGAAGTTGAATGTGACGAACAAAAATATTCAAGCAGGTAGAATGATTAGTTGAAAAGTGTGGCAAAGATGGCCTAGTCGTCCGTCACTTCATAATCTTCTTCATATATTATAATTAATTTCTCCTGTTAAAATGTCAATTGATAACGATTATTGAAGCACATATATCTGTTTCAGGAACACACATAAGACAATTAAAATAAATAAAAAACGCAGTTGTTTTTGACTGCGTTATTAGTTCATTAGGCTTGTGCCATCAAGTATATAACTCCCCATTTTTATCTTTGCACCGTGAATTTTTATTAAAAGGAGTCTTATGGATACACTTTACAGAAAGAGTGATTGGCTTTTAGCCAATACGTAGTAGAGCAGGCGTTTCAATAGAAAATTTTATATATTTGCAACGTCATATTTTCAGGTTCTGTTCAACAGACCTTGTAAGGCCTGGAGATGCGGCGCAATTAATAATAGTGTTTACTCAAGTATGAAGAAATTTATTATCTTTACCACAGTAGTGCTGTTCTACATTGTGGGGCTCTCCCAGACGGTGATGCTTACCTTTACCGGTCGCGATGCCCACAACCTCTTCATTCCATTTGACCGGGTGGAGATAAGCAATGTGACACAGAACTGGTTGGAGACCATTTTTTATCCAGACACAATTTTAGTGATGGGCGAAACAGGCATTGAAGAGAACGCGTTCACGAAAGGTTTTGCTCTTGTCCAAAACAATCCGAATCCATTTGAAACCAACACGAACGTCACGTTGGCGACATCGGAGGCAGGCGAGGTTACAATGGAGATGTTAGACATAAACGGCCGTATTGTGGCATCGTGGAAATTTGGTGCCATCCAGATGGGTGTTCACCGGTTCATTCTGACAGTCGCCACCCCAGGCTCATATATTTTGACTGCCCGCCAGAATAATAATATTTCTTCAATCAAGATGATGAACAAGGGGAAAGGGATTATTAACAGGGTTGAATATGTTGGACATTTTGAGGCAAAAGCTAAGATGGCACAATGGAAAAACAGTTTCAAAGGAATAATTACCAATCCCTTCAGTCCTGGGGATGAGATGGTATATAGCGGTTATGCCTATATAAACGGTACGGAATACGCCAGCCAAACGATTCGCAAAAATCAGATTGTGTCGGAGGTTTTTTTACTGAACTTCAACACAACAACCCCAGCAGGCTTGGCTACAGTAACCACCGATACAATTACTGACATTCATAGTACCACGGCTACTTGTGGTGGTAATGTAGTGAATGATGGAGGCTATGGTGTGATAGAACGCGGCATTTGTTGGAGCACTACACCTAACCCTGTGTTTAACGACAACCACATTTCCAATGGGGATGGTTTGGGAGCGTATACTTGCCAGCTTACAAATCTGTCAGAAAGCACCACCTATTATGTGCGAGCATACGCCACGAATAGTGTTGGTATAGCATATGGGGAGCAACAGAGTTTTACTACTCCAAGCACCCCTTCTTTTACCTGCGGTGTATCCACCGTAAGCGACTATGACGGCAACTTATACAACACGGTGGTGATTGGCACTCAATGCTGGATGAAAGAGAACTTGCGAACCACACACTATGCCAATGGCAACAGCATTCTTAATGGCAATACTAGCAGCTTAACTATTCCTTACTACTTTGATTACAACTCGTCAGATATGATACTGCCATTGCGTGGTTATCTGTACAATCGGGTTGCAGTGATGAACGGAGCAAATTCTTCCAATGCAAATCCCAGCGGCGTTCAAGGCATCTGCCCTACTGGCTGGCACGTTCCAAGTGATGCTGAATGGACACAACTAATCAACTATATGGGCAGCCAAAGCCAGTATGTATGCGGAGGAGATAGCACCTACATTGCCAAGGCTCTGGCCTCCGTCACGGGATGGAACAACAGCAATAACACTTGTGCTGTTGGCAACAACCCAAGCGCGAACAATGCTTCTGGCTTTTCCGCCGTTCCAGCAGGCTATTGGATCGGTTCATCGTTCACACATGTTGGCAAATACACTCGATTTTGGAGTACAACTTCAGCAGGGGGCAGTGGCAATGCAGGCTTCTGCCGCCGCATAGCATATGACGGAGCCAACTTGGGCATTGGTAGCGACGAATACTCCGGCTTTTCTGTACGCTGCCTTTGCGATTAAACAGACAGATATAATAGACAAAAGTATCTGGTGAAAGTAGGCGTATGAATTAGTTCTGAAACAAGATGCATCAACTTTGAAAAAAATGCTTTCACCAAACTTGTTTTTTCAGGATGCAAAGATATGGTGATAATACGACCATAGAATCAAAAAGACAGGGTTTTTAGGACTATTTAGGGCCCAGTGCCCCATCTTTTTTTGGGGGAGTCATCAACTGCTTTTGGCGACATTATCCAACATTACCGTGAGAACCGCTATGCTATTACGTTCCTTTGCGGCATCTCCTGTCAATATCTGTATGGCTTGTCGGACGATCTCGTCTGCTTCCTGACTCCTGAATCCATCCATGCGTGGTGCCGCCCGCAGCTTTTATATTAGAGACTCAACTAAGTGTTGCTGGAAGAAAAATGGTACTATCAAAATAGCTCTACTCACCAAGCGTGGCGGAACGATTGGCATCCCGTCTTCGGATGCCCTTTTTTGTGTATTTTTGCACCCGAAATAACAGATGAAAATGACGGATCCTCCTGTGATATGGAAGTTGTTTGACGATATGTCGTGTTGCTCGGATGCCGAGGTGAAGCGATTGTTGGCTTTGGTCAGCAACCAACGGAGGGAGCAGGCCTTGGCGTTTCAGCATACCTTTGGACGTTTCGCGTGCCTGAAGGCGTACGAGCTTCTGCGGCAGTGCGTGGATGAGGTGTTGTCGGGAACTGATGCCGCCTATGGACAAATGCGTGAGCGCCTGGCCCAGTGGGATGGCGGCTTTGTCTATGCGGAACACGGGAAACCCTTCTTGCGCTCATCGAATGGGGAAGGGGTGATTGAAGGGGTGGACTTCAGCATCAGTCACTGCAAAAGGGCTGTGGGGGTGGCCCTCCATGACAAGCCTGTGGGATTGGATGTGGAGTCGTTTCGGACTGCAAAGGAATCCTTGGTGCAACGCACGATGAATGAGGCCGAACGCGAGCTGATTCTTCACGCCAATAATCCCGACCGCATGTTCACAAGGCTGTGGACACAGAAGGAGGCCGTCTTGAAAATGGAAGGCTCTGGTTTGGTGGATCATCTGGACCAGGTGCTGTCGGAAAAGAATACCAAGTCCACCTATCGGTTGGAAACGGGCTTTAATGAGGAAAAACAGTATTGCTGGAGCCTGGCGTATGGCGAATAGAGACGCAACCCCTACAAAAGAGTGTTCTTCCGTTTGGTGCGAATGGCCTAAAATGCCAGGAATCCGACCCCGACCTTGAGGCCGAACCAGTAGGCGTTCAATATCCGGTTGCGCACAAAACTGTTGACGGATGTGGTGCTCGCCTCGTGGCTATTATAGTCGTCAAGAAATCTTTTGATTGTCTTGTATCCACCAAAAGTGCTGCCGAAGGAGAATCCAAAGGAAAGGCGCAAACGATTGAAAAAGAGATAGTCGTACCCGAGTTCCGCTCTGGCTCCGAATAGCATACTGTTGCCTTCCTTGAAGTCGGGATGGTAGTAACTCATCCATTGCGGCGGTTCCTCGTTGCACAGATAATGGTAAAAGAATCCGTCGAAGGTGAATTTGGTATAAAAGCCCAGAGGAGCCTTGGTGTTGCCTAAATACTGTTTGTAGAACACGTTGAAGCCGTGGGCTACCACCTGGCCTGTGAAAGAGTAGTCTTCATAAGTATAATAGTACGAGTTTTCGTATTCTTGGAACAAAGATCCTTTGTATGGCGAGTTGTAGTAGTTGTATCCGGCACCCACGCTGCCTTTTTCCCACACAATACATTCCACGTTTGGGGATAGTATGTAGTTCAGGCCGAGATAGCGGCGGAAGTGCTCACTGGTGATGTGCTCGTTCAAGGTGCGTGTCAAAGGGTTCGGATTTTTCCAGGAAGGGGAGAGTCTGCCTTCTGCATTGAAGATGACATGCATGCCCATATAGCCGGTGTTCTGGCTCATACAATACCCTGACAGTAGGATTACGATGATGAATGTATATATCTTTTTCATAACTATTTTCCTTTAACAAAATGATACATTTGGTCGTAAATAAACGCATTGGTGTATGCTTTGTTGATGCTGCTGGTATGGGTGTCGCGGGTGGCCACATCGTTCTTTCCAGTTCCGAAATCCGTGATGACAAAGTACATTTCGGTGGTGTTGCGTGGTAAGGCAAAGGTGGTCAGGGTGACGGGCAAGACGTAGGGACAGAGTAGTGTTAGGAAAAGGCTTTTGCTTTTCTCAAGTCCAAAGAAATGGCCTGGGGTAGTGTGGCTGCCCACGAAACATATCTTGCTGGTGCCGGTCAGCTCGTAGGCGGCGGCCATGTCTTGATTGGCATGGTGTACCATCTCGATGCCGCTGCCGTTCGTGAAGTCGCGGAGCCATTGTTGCAATTGCACGTAGCCGTTGTATTCCGGGGTTGAAAAGGCACACACCTGTTTGGGCTTGTAATGTAATGTGTTGAGTTTTAGTTTTCTTGCACTGGAAGCGGTGGCGCGAAGCAACTGCTTCTTGCACCGTTCCACTTTTTTGGATGTGGAGCTGTGGTTGTAATACGAGCATTCCGGATTGGCAAGCAACACAGTCTTGACATCGGAGGGTTTCTGCTGGGAAACGAAATTCAGGATCTGTTCGTCTTCTGCCATGCGGATGACGTTGTTCATGGCGCTTACAAAGTCGGAATCCTGGTGGATGTCCACCAGCATGTAGTTGTAAGTCTTGAACTTGTTGGTAGGTATCACCTTGTTGGCCTGGCTTTGGCGGCGGATGCGGGCGTATTTGCCCATAGCGGTGTCGGGTGCTGCCACCTCTTCCACCACGATGGAATCCGGATTCGTCCCCATAGGATAGTCGGAGAAATCACTGTATTTCATTTTGTTTTTGACAAAAACATCCCGAAGAAGATCGTTGGTTATTTCCGTGATCTGCGTGTTCTCAGGGAAGCGTTTCCGGGCGGCCCACGCGTACCGCAATGCCAATAATGTGGCCTCCGTACGGTTCATTTTCGACAGTATGAAACTCACCTGCTGCATTTCACCCTCCACTTTCTTATATGGAAGGATGACATCGGAACCTTGTCCGTTGTTGCGGTGCTTGGAAAAACCGTACCAGGCTTCTGCCATGGCTTTTTGCAGGAAGGCGTTGTCGGGAAGACTTTGCTGCAGCACGTGGATGTTGTATATGGCTTGATCGTATTTGTGGCCGATGAGCAGGATGTTGATGCACTCCATACGGGCGAGGTTGCGCATCATCTGGAACTTCTCCTCCGACTGCAAATACACGGAACGTCCTCCTTTGGGTAGTTCGGCGATGATGCTTCGTGCGGCTGCCCGGCGTTTCTCTATGTTAGGATGGGTGAACAGCGTGTCAATCATGTCGGCTCGGCTCTGGATAGGTGCGATGTTTGTAAGATAATAGTTCTCAGGAAAATGGTAAAAATCTGTTTCTGTGTATTTCTTGGTGAAGGGAATCTCGTCGAAGGGCAGGTCCGCGTATTGCAGCACATCGAAAACTCCATCGATGACGTCATAACTATAAGAAGATGCTCGGAAATAGCGTTCCAGCGCAATCCGGTCGGCGGCCAGCTCCTGCTCGCGGGAACGGTTCTGGAATTTGACGTAGTAGCTGATCGGGTTGCGCTCCTTGAGCTTGTCCTTGTATTCGTTAAACGTGGTAACGTGGTTCTCAGCCACATGCGCGATCTCGTGGGCGAGGATGAACGCCAGCTCGCTCTCGTTGGAGACTTGCGCTATCAGACCCATGTTCACGAAGATGAGACCGTTGGTGGTGGAGTATGCGTTTACGACGGTCGATTTCAAAATGTAAATGTGGACTTTGGCACGCAATACAGGGTTGTCCTTCAACAAATGGTCTGCAATGGCATCCAGATAGTCGTTCAATGGAGTCCCGAAAAGAATGTTCCCGTCCATAACCTGTTTCTTCAAATAGACGTTGTAGTCAGATAAATCTTTGTTCGAAGACAGGATTTTTTGGAAATCGGCGGGGATTTTCCCTTGTGATTCCAATTTTGAAAAGGTCTTGATGTCCGTTTGGGCTTCAAGTCGCCATCCTCCGGAAAGAAGGATGAAGCAGCAGAGTAAGGATAAAATGTATTTCATAAAAAATGGTTATAAAATTGAAAGCGTCATGCCTTGCTGAGGGCGTCTTGCAGGATGTGACGGATGATTTTCACGCTGGTGAAACGGTGCCCTTGGCCGTCGAAGTAGTTGAAATCATGGCACTGGGAAAATTTCTGTTCCAGGTAGGTGTGGTCGCCGAGCAGCTCGTCGTCGGTAGCTAACACAAAGTGGACCAGATTGTTGTCGGGTTCCAGTCCGGCCATGATGTCGTCTTCGAACTTTTCGTATTTGGCAATGTCGGCTTCCGTCACCTGATAGACTTCGCCCGTGACGAAGTTTTTCTGTTTGCCGATGAATTTCCGCAATGTCTGAGATGGCTTGGTGGTGGGGTTGATGATGACGGCCTGTTTGTGGTGTTTCATGGAGCAATAGAGGGCGAAGAAGCCGCCCAGCGAGGTGCCGATGACCATCCGGATGTTCTGCGTGCGCATCAGGGAGTCCAGCTTAGAGCGGATGGCCTGCGGGTTCTTGCAGTCGAAAGTGGGGGAGAGCACCTTACATTCGGGGAACATCTCTTGTAGGAGCTGCGCCTTGTGCCCGCCGCCGGCGGAGTTGAAGCCGTGAATATACAATATGTTTTTTGCCATGTTTTTGTTTTCTTTTTAAACATGTGGAGACGCGCCGGGCGCGTCTCCACATGGATAGTCACGAATGAGTCGTGCGTTGGGATTACCAAGCGAACAGAGGTCTGTCGTGCATCATGTCGTTGACCTGCTTGCGGGTCTTGGCGATGAGCTCCTCATTCTCCACGTCGCAGAGGATGTTGTCGATCATCTCGACGATGCCGTCCATGTCACCCTCTTTGAGACCGCGGGTGGTGATGGCGGGCGTACCCACGCGCAGACCTGAGGTCTGGAAGGCGGAACGGGTGTCGAACGGGACCATGTTCTTGTTGATGGTGATGTCGGCCTTGACGAGCGTGTTCTCGGCCACCTTGCCGGTGAGTTCCGGGAACTTCGGACGGAGGTCGATGAGCATCAGGTGGTTGTCGGTGCCGTTGGAGATCACCTTGTAGCCTCTCTTGACGAAAGACTCGGCCATGGTGGCGGCGTTGAGTTTCACCTGTTTCACATATTGAGCGTACTCGTCGGTGAGGGCCTCGCCGAAAGCGACGGCCTTGGCGGCGATGACGTGCTCCAGCGGACCGCCCTGCACGCCCGGGAAGACGGCGGAGTCAAGCAGCTGCGACATCATTTTCACCACGCCCTTGGGTGTGGTCTTGCCCCACGGGTTCTCGAAGTCCTTGCCCAGCATGATGAGACCGCCGCGCGGACCACGGAGGGTCTTGTGCGTGGTGGTGGTCACGATGTGGCAGTGCTCCACAGCATTGTTCAACAAGCCCTTGGCAATCAAGCCGGCAGGGTGGGAGATGTCGGCCATGAGGATGGCGCCGATCTCGTCAGCAATCTTGCGCATACGAGCCCAGTCCCAGTCGCGGCTATAGGCGGAGGCACCACCGATGATCAGCTTCGGACGCTCGCGGAGAGCTACTTCCTCCATTGTGTCATAGTTGATGCAGCCCGTATCCTCGTCCACCATGTAGGCCACCTGGTGATACAGGATGCCGGAGGAGTTGACGGGAGAACCGTGGGAGAGGTGTCCGCCGTGGTTCAGGTCGAGGCCCATGAAGGTGTCGCCCGGCTGGAGGCAGGCGAGAAGCACGGCCATGTTGGCTTGTGCGCCGGAGTGCGGCTGCACGTTGGCCCACTCGCAACCGAAAAGCTCCTTCACACGGTCGATGGCGATCTGCTCGCTCTGGTCCACCACCTGGCAGCCGCCATAATAGCGCTTGCCCGGAAGACCTTCCGCATATTTGTTGGTCATCACGGAACCCATGGCCTCCATGACCTGCGGGCTCACAAAATTCTCGGAGGCGATCAATTCGATGCCATTTGTCTGGCGTTGACGCTCCTGTTCGATGAGATTGAAAATCTGTTCGTCTCTTTTCATATTATAATTGATTGATTGTTAGATTGTATCTGTTATTTTAAGAACAGCTGCAAAGATATAAAAAATACTTTATATGACCTGCAAAAAGTGTATCTTTGCCGCCGTATTCTTTTTTTTATGGACATGTCAATACCTTTGGAACAGTATCCGACACTATTCTTGGACCGTGACGGAGTCATCAACGAGCAGATTGTGGGTGGCTATGTGATGGATTTCAAGGATTTCCGTTTCAAAGAGGGCGTCTTTGAGGCCTTGCGCACGCTGCGAGGGCATTTTAGCCGTATTTTGCTGGTGACCAACCAACAGTGCGTGGGCAAGGGACTGTGTACGATGGCCGACATTGACCGTGTACACGAGCAGATGCAGGAGGAACTGCGCCGCCAGGATTGCGCCATCGACCGAATATACTGCTGCCCGCACCTCGCATCCGACCAGTGCGCGTGCCGCAAGCCCCTTCCCGGCATGGCAGAACAGGCTTTCTTGGATTTTCCCGACATCGACCGCTCGCACTCCGTGATGGCCGGCGATACCCTTTCGGATATGTTGTTCGCCCAAAATGCTGGTTTGATTCCTGTGCATGTGGGTGCTAAACGTGAGTTGGAATTTGATGAGATTCAGGAGATTACGCCATACCACTTCGATACATTGCTTGATTTTGCCAACCAAATACAGACTTCCGGACTATGATCACTCGTTTGCTGATATATTTGTTTTGCTATCCGCTGGCCTTGCTGCCGATGTGCGTGCTCTACGTGCTTGCCGGACCGCTGTATCTGGTTCTTAATCACGTGATTCGCTATCGCCGAAAGGTTGTTGATGAAAATTTGAAGAACTCGTTCCCGGAGAAATCCGCGTCGGAGCTCCGTCATCTTCGCAACCGTTACTACTGGCATCTCTCCCAGATTGCCGTGGAGATGATCAAGATGCTGGTGATGAGCCGCCGTAACCTGAAACGTCGCTACTACTGTTCCAACCCCGAACTTGTAAACCAATATTTCAAACAGGGCAAGAGCGTAATTCTGATGTCCTCGCATTATAACAATTGGGAATGGATGATTTTGGCGTTGGATGAGATGTTCGAACATCATGGAGTGGGGGTGGGCAAGCCCAATTCGGATAAGGGCTTTGAGAAAACCGTGAACCGCGCTCGCACGCGCTATGGCACGGAGGTGGTCTTCGCCGATACGGTGCGCGAGACATTTGAACATTATGAAAACCAGCATCTTCCGGCCGCCTATATGATGCTCAGCGACCAGTCGCCCAACAGCCAGAAACGGTGTTATATAACGCAGTTCCTGAACCAGACCACGGGCGTGATCTTCGGGGCGGAGCATTTCGCCCGCAAGTACAATATCCCCGTACTCTACTATGAGGTGATCAAGGAGCGTATGGGCCACTATCGTGTGGATGTGCAGGTGATTGCGGACAATCCCACCGAATGGGACGAGTATGCCATCACCCAGAAATATGTGGAACTTCTCGAAAATACCATCCGCCGCGACCCGCCGTACTGGCTCTGGAGCCATCGCCGCTGGAAATTCCACTTCACCTCAACACCCCAAACCACAAACTGTTAATTATTAATTGTTAACTATTAATTGAAAAAATGAACCCCACCCTCGAAACCCTTTACCAACACGTCAGCGTTCGCGAATATACGGACCGCAAGGTGGATGAAGCCACCCTGAATCAGATATTGAAAGCCGCATGCAGCGGTTCCACGATGGGCAACATGCAGTTGTTCAGCATTATAGTCACGGAAGATGACGAGATGAAGCGCAAGATGGCTCCGTTCCATTTCAACCAGCCGATGGCCACGCAGGCCCCGCTCATCCTGACGTTCTGCGCCGACTTCCGCCGTTTCAATCGCTATTGTGAGTTCCGGGATGCGGAAACGGAGGCGTATAGCAATATGCAAAGTTATCACTGGGCCGTCACCGATGCCATCATTGCCGCCCAAAATGCCTGTGTAGCAGCCGAATCCCTTGGCTTGGGCTTCTGCTGGCTGGGCACCATCACCTACAATGCGGACAAGTTTATCGAAGTGCTGGAGCTGCCCCGCCATGTGGTTCCGGTGGCCTGCATCACGATGGGCTATCCGAAAGCGAAACCGGCATTGACGCAGAAACTTCCGGTGGAGGCAATGGTACACCGTGAGACCTATCACGATTACGACAAAGAGACTATCGACCGCCTCTATGCCGAAAAAGAATCTTCCGAAGAGACTCTGAAATTGCTGGAGGAGAATCAGTTGCCGAATCTGGCGCAGATTTTCACCCAACGGCGTTATACGAAACTGGATAACGAACATTTCGCCGATGTGCTTTGCGATGTGCTCATAAAACAGGGCTTTTAACGGCTTTTTGAGTCTAAAGTTGAAGCGTGGCGGATGGGAAAACATCGTCTTATATGGTGGATAATGGTGTTCGCGGCTCTCGCGGGAGCGGGCTGCCGCACACGCGCGCATAAAGACGCGGAGGACTGCATGTACCTTAACTCGCGTTACGGATGCGTGCAAAACGAGTGGCAGTTTCTCTACAAGGGAAAATGGTATCCCGCCACCGTGCCAGGCAACATCCATGACGACCTGCTGAAAAACGGCCTCATCCCTGATCCGTTTTTCGGTACAAATGAGGACTCCGTGCAGTGGGTTGCTGATAGTGTATGGACTTACCGTCTTCTCTTCGATGAGGATTGTTTAGATGAAAAGCAATATGAACATAAAGAGTTGGTATTTGAAGGATTAGATACTTATACTGAAGTGATACTTAATGGTCGGAAGCTTACGAGTGTTGAAGGTTCCAAGATGCCAAACAACATGTTCCGCCGTTGGATTTTCCCCGTGAAGGATGTTTTGAAAAAGAAAAACAACGAGTTGCTGGTGCGTTTCCTGCCCAGCCCTCCGAATGACAGCGTGCAGGCTGCCCGTCTGCCTTATACGCTGCCCGACACGCGGGTTTTTACCCGCAAAGCCCAATATCAGTCGGGATGGGACTGGGGCCCGAAGCTCAACACGTGCGGCATCTGGAAGGATGTATGCCTGCGCCGCTGGAATCGTTTCCGTCTGGAGGATGTCTATGTGTATGACACGCGACCCACGACCGACACGACACAATCGTGGGAGACGTGTGTGGAGCTTAAGGTGATGTCGGATGTGCGGAAGCGCGTGCGTGTGCGCGTGGAGGCATACGACAGCGACAAGACGCAGGTTGCCCGCCGCGTGACGCTGGAGCCCGGCCTGAACACCATCACCGTGCCCGTCACGCTGGAACACCCCCGCCTGTGGTGGCCCAACGGCATGGGCGACGCGACGCTCTATTATTACCATGTGTCGGTGGAGGACGGCAATACGACAGCGCATACCGTCAGTCCGGTGGAGCACGGACTGCGCACGGTGGAACTTCGTCGGGAAAAAGATTCGATAGGGGAGAGCTTCGCTTTTTACGTAAATGGAAAACCCTGCTTCATGCGCGGCGCCGACTGGATCCCCGCCTCGTCTTATCCCGGCACCCTGAACACGTCGGAGGGAGACGATTATTACTACCGACTTCTTACAGCGGCGAAGGATGTGAATATGAACATGATACGGGTTTGGGGCGGAGGTCTTTACGAAAATGAATCATTCTATCACTACTGTGACCGCTTCGGGTTGCTTGTGTGGCAGGATTTTATGTTCGCCTGCAATCCCTATCCGGCGGATAGCCTGTTTCTTGCTAATGTGCGTACGGAGGCTGAGCAGCAGGTGACGCGCCTGCGCAATCATCCTTGCCTGGCTCTTTGGTGTGGCAACAATGAGGTTCACAATGGATTGGCCGATTGGGGTTGGCCTGCGGCCCTTGGCTGGACCGACAGTCAATACCAGCATCTCATGGAGGATTTTAACACCTTGTTTGAGAAACAGTTGGCGGAAGTTGTCCGGAAAAATATGCCTGGCACGCCCTATATTTCCACCTCGCCTACGTATGGGTGGGGTCATCCTGAATGTTGCACGCACGGATGTTCCCATTATTGGGGCGTGTGGTGGGGCGAGCTGCCTTTCGACGTGTGGTGGGAAAAAACAGGCCGCTTTATGGCCGAATATGGTTTTCAGTCGTATCCCGAAATGGCTACTATAGAGACTTTTACAAAACCTGATGAACGTAGGCTTGGCTCGCCGGCACTCAACAATCATCAGAAGCATGGCCGTGGTGTGGAGATTATCCGCAAGGCTATGAAGGAAGATTTCGGTTACACGCGGACTAACGACTTGTTCGAGTTCGCGCATGTGAGCCAGCTGGTGCAGGCATACGGCATCACGCGGGCCATCGAGGCACACCGCATCCGCCGCGACCGCTGCCGGGGCACGCTCTACTGGCAACTCAACGACTGCTGGCCGGTGGCCTCCTGGAGCAGTATTGACTACACGGGGCGTTGGAAGGCGTTGCATTATCGTTTGCGCGAGGCGTATGCCAATGTGGCCGTCGCCACCCGTCTGCTTGATGATGCGCTGGAGGTCTTTGTCATCAATGATTCCCTGTGTGCCGTGACGGGCGAGCTGAAAATCACATTGTATTCCACCGACGGAAGCCGGAAAGTGGATCTGCCCGGCAGGAAAATCGCTGTGTTGTCGGATGATGTCAGCAAAGGAATCGTCATTGGCGCGAAGGATTTGGCTGGCTTGCGGCCGGAACAGGCAGTGCTGCATATCCGGTTTGTGGCCGGCGGGCGCGTGTTGGCGGAGAAGGTGGACTTTCTCGTGCCGCCCGCACGGCTGGAATTGAAAAATCAGGAGATAAGCCGGAAGGTGCGCCGTTATGGCGATTACGATGAGTTTGCGGAGATCACGCTTGTGTCTCCAGTATTTCAGTACGGCGTGTTCGTAGAGGAGATTTCCGGCAAGGACATGTCCTGCTCCGACAACTATTTCCATCTGTTGCCGGGCGTACCGAAAAAGGTGGAGATATATTATGAGGCACCTTCTGATGATTCGGAATCCAATACATTCGATGTCCGTGTGTCGGCTTTTAGAAGATAGCTTTCCGGAATTGCCTTAGTCATCGTAGTCGGCGTAATAATCATCCTGATAGTTCTCTTCCACACGCTGGGCCGATTGCTGTATTTCCTCCCCGTAGCCGGTGAGGGCGGAAAACGGTGCAAACTGGGCGGCGCGGGCCAGCATCGACATCTGCGGATGCTTTTTCGAGATGTGATGCGGAAGATTGATGATGTCGTCGTAGTCTGTGGTCATGCTTTATGCCCTCCTATCTGTTGGTTACGATCCCGGGCGGTGGCTCCCTCTTCGAAGTTCAGTCCTTTCAGAATGGCGTTCTTCCCGAAACGCCGTTTGATGGCCAGCTGCGCCTCTTGGATCTTGCGTTCTTTTTGTCGTGCCGCCGTTTCCTCCTGTTGCTTTTGTTCCATGGCTTTGTAGTCGGCGAAGAGGTCCAGTTGCTGCGCTTCCTCTTGGGTGACAGCCAGTTGCTCGTCCACCACATGGCTCACGGTGATGTTCAGATAGCGGATCAGCAGGTTGGGGTTGACGATGCGGTCAAAAAGTTTGGCAGTCTCGTTCAGGATGGTCTTGGAAGAAGAGGTGGCTTTGTCCAGGCGTATGGTCCCGTGGGCGGGTTTGGGCACCTGTCGCCCATAGTGGTCCACCCCGACAGGCCCGTCGTACAAGGCCCGGATGGCCGGGTTGGTCATGTTTTCGGCATCGTAGCCGATGTTCAGCATCAGCTGGTCGGTGACGAGCTTTTTGTCCACCAGTTTCAGCGACATGGCGTCGGCCATCTCCAGTATGACCACGCGGGCTTTCTTGGTCGGGTAGGGGGTGCTCAGCACCTGTCCGTTGCTGAATGAGTTGCTCTCGGGGCGGTAGGCTTTCACCTTGTCCAGGGTGCAGGGCTCCCAACCCCAAGCGTGGTCGATGAGCAGTTCCGCGTTCACGCCGAAGAGCCGGTACAGCAACTCCTCGTCTCGCACGGAACACCGGGCTATTTTGCCCATGGTGTCGATGCCGTATTGGGCCAGCCGGTTCACGGTGCCGCGTCCCACGCGCCAGAAGTCCGTCAGCGGGCGGTGGTCCCACAGCTGGCGGCGGTAACTCATCTCGTCCAGCTCGGCGATGCGCACGCCGTCGCGGTCGGCGGGCTGCTTCTTGGCCATAATATCCATGGCCACCTTGCTGAGGTAGAGGTTGGTGCCGATGCCTGCCGTGGCGGTGATGCCGGTTTGGCGCAGCACGTCGCGGATCATCGTCATGGCCAGTTGGTGGGCTGTCATGCGGTAGCTCTTCAGGTATTCGGTCACGTCGATGAAGACCTCGTCGATGGAATAGACGTGGATGTCTTCCGGGGCGACGTATTTGAGGTACGTTTCGTAGATTTTCGCGCTGAAGCGCATGTAGTGGGCCATGCGGGGCGGGGCGGCGATGTAGTCCACCTCCCAGTCGGGGTGTGCCCGCAGGTCGAGGTCGGAGACGGACTTGCCCGTGAGCCGGCGCCCGGGGGCCTGCGCTCGGCGCTCGGCATTCACCTGGCGCAGTCGCTGCACCACCTCGAAAAGACGCGCCCGCCCGCCGATGCCGTACTGCTTCAGCGAGGGCGACACGGCCAGGCAGATGGTCTTTTCCGTGCGGCTCCGGTCGGCCACCACCAGGTTGGTGGTCAGCGGGTCCAGCCCGCGCTCCACGCACTCCACCGAGGCGTAAAACGACTTCAAATCGATGGCAATATAGGTCCGTTGCCGCTCTTCCATCTTTGTTTCAAGGGATTATGAAAATAGGTTTAATGGTGTGAATGGAATGCAAAGGTACAAAAAAGAATGTCTCCTGCAAGACAGGAATATCCAGAATGCATTTTTTTTACTGTTTTGAAACGATCTTCATTCTGTTCGGGAATGGGATAAAAATGCTATTTTTGCGGCTGGAAAAGAAATGATGTTGGAGATTTTTGACAGAAATTGTTTTTAATTCGGAGTATGAAAAAAATTATTCTGATTACCACCGTTTTGCTGGCCACATTGACCATCCAAGCCCAAACTACATTATCTAAAGTGTATAATGAGGAAATTAATCCTAATGAACAGATAGACATTGCTTTAAATAAGGCAAAACAAATGGATAAATTCGTGGTTTGCCAGGTGGGCGGCAACTGGTGCCCTTGGTGCCTGCGATTCGCCGATTTCATCACCAATGACAGCATCATCAGCAAGGTGATAGAGGATAATTTCATCTACATACATGTGAACTACAATCCTCGTCAGACGGGTGATGAGATCAAGGCGCAGCAGGCTGCTATGATGAAACGTCTTGGCAATCCGGGCCGTTTTGGATATCCTGTGTTTGTGATTTTGGATGGAGAGGGCAGGGTGGTACACATTCAGGACTCCAGTTTCTTGGAAGAGGGGAAGGGATATAATCAGGAAAAGGTGCTCCGCTTCTTCCGGAACTGGACACCTGCCGCCGTTCGGGGTAAAGAGTTATAAAGGGGATCACGGTATCGTCAAGCCGTATTTTTTTACTACTTTTGCACCTGTATTCCAGTTGTATGAAAAAGTATTTGAATATCAAAGAAAGATATAGTCAATTCAAGGCCTGGCGGGAGCAGCCGCATCAGGTGGCTCCGATGTCGGAGGCGGAACACGACTGTGCCACCTGTGGCACGCACTTCACGGGCAACTACTGTCCCCGCTGCGGACAGGCGTCGCGCATCGGGCGCTTCTCGTTCAAGACCGGTGTCCTGAACTTTATTGACGTGTGGGGATTGGGTAATCGCAATATGTTCCTCACCTTGCGCGATCTTATCCTGCGCCCCGGCTATATGATCCGCGATTACCTAAAGGGTATGCAGATGGCCTATTTCCCGCCTTTCAAGATGTTCTTCCTGCTTGCCGCACTATCTCTCCTCGTAACCCACGGCCTCAACATAAAAGGGCAGAATCTCGCCGGCGATTCGGAATCGGAGTCTATGGCACAGGAAGTTGTTGTTGAGGACCCGTCGGAAAAGGACTCCGGTGTAGAGGATGTGGTGGATATTGTGAATACCACGGATGAAATCGCGAAACGCACAAAAGTGATTTATCATAAGGCTATTGACTCCATCGAGCGTTTCCAGAAACGTTTTCCTAACATTTACAATTTGTTACTGCTAATGGTGGAGTCCGTTTTCCTATATCTGTTCTTCCGGCACTCTCCGAATATTCCCGACTTGCGTTATTCCGAATTCTTTGTCTCACAGGTGTATATTGTCAATATGGTTGCAATCTACACCATTGTATTCAATTTCTTCTGCCTGACAAAACTGGCGAGCATCTCCTTTATCCTTGCGATTATTCCCCTCAAACAGTTGAGTGGCTTCAGCTGGGGGCGCACTGTCCTGAAATCCGTTGTGGCATTGGTGCTCATGCTTTTGTCAATTTTGGTTTTCATAGTGCTCTCCGCCTTCGTGACCGTCCTTTTGGTAAAATGGCTCGGATGATGGGACTGTTGTTGTAACTCAAAATTCTAAACACATCATGGACACCTACAAATTCAGAAAACAGATACATAAGCTCCCCGGCAAGGTGATACACCATGTGCCGCTGCCGGAACCGCAGGTGGTGGAAGGCCACGGCGCGCGGGTGCGCATAGGCGAAATTTGCAAGGCGTGTGGTTATAAGCACGTTTTGTTGGTCACGGACCAAACGCTGCAAAAACTCGGCTACGAGCAGAAGATTGTGCAGTCGCTGGAAGAGGCTGGGGTAGTGTGCTCCCTCTTCGCTGACATCGACTCCGAGCCGAACATCGCGCTCATAGACACGGGGCGTAAGATGGCAATGGAGTGCCAAGCCGAGTGTGTGATCGCCCTTGGCGGCGGCTCGGTGATGGATACCTGCAAGATGATTGCCGCCGGCGTGAAGATGCCCCATCTCAAAACCAAGACCCTGTTGCGCAAGTTTCTGGTGGTGCCGGGCAAAACACTGCCGATGATTACCGTGCCCTCTACCGCCGGCACAGGCGCGGAGGTGACCGTGGGCGCTGTCGTGACCAACGCGCGCGGCACGAAGGGCTCCACCGTGCTGGTCGGACTGGATGTGACGCACGTCATCCTCGACAGCGAGCTCACCATCCACGCGCCGCAGCTGGTGACCGCCGCCTGCGGGATGGACGCCCTCAGCCACGTGGTGGAGGGGACGCTGAGCGATGTGGCGGTCTATGTGGAGGATGCCTACCATTCCTTGGAGGGTGTGCGGCTGATTCTGCAGCATCTGCCTGTGGTGATGCGTGAGCCGGAGAATATCGAGTCGCGGTTGGCGATGTGCCGTGCGGCCATGTACGGCGGCAACGCCATCAACACGCAGCTGGCGGGCTACATACACGCCTTTGCCCACAGCATTGGAGCCAAATATCACATTCCGCACGGACAGGCCATCACGCTGATGATGCTGCCCGTGATGGAATACCAGAAAGAGGTTTGTCTGGAGAAATATGCGATTATGGCCCGTTATTGCCATCTCGTTGAGGAGTCAGCCTCCGACAACGAGGCCGCGGAATGCTTCCTCCAAGCCGTTCGGGAGCTGATCGTCACCTGCGGCTTGGATAAGTTGGAATTACCCGTGCAACCAGCTGATTATGAAGAACTTACACGCATGGTTGCCGCCGACTCCATCAACTACTCCGCCCCGATGACGTTCAGCAACGAAGACATTGTGAAGGTGCTGGAGAGGGTGACGAAAGTATGATGAATGATAATCTCAATAATTGTAATTTCTTTATTATAATATATTTAAAATGCTATGAAAAAACTGTTCTCTTTAATTTCTTTTGTGCTGCTGTTTACGGCTGTCTCGGCGCAGGTGGTGTCGGTGACTTTGACGTTCACTGGACGTGACGCCAACAACCAGTATGTCCCCTTGAATCGTGTGGTGATCACCAATTATAGCCAGGGGTGGCAGGAAACACTGACTTGGCCCGACACGGTGTTGATGATGACGACTACGGGCATTCAGGATTATGTGCAGGGTGAAGGCATTGCGCTGTCACAAAACAACCCCAACCCGTTTGACGGCACAACATTCGTGAATCTGACAATCGCAGAACCGGGCGAGGTGATGATGGAAATATCAGATATTTCCGGTCGCATTGTAGAGACACAAAGCTTTGCATCTCTGCAGGCGGGAAACAACCAATTGCGCATCTCACTTTCCAATTCGGGGGTCTATTTCCTCACGGCGCGGCAGAACGGACATGCCGTTTCGGTGAAGATGGTAAATCGCGGCAGCGGTGGTGGCAATGCCATATCATTTTCCGGAAACATGGGGACACAAGGCATCACAACCGTATCCCATAACCTCAAACACACACCCAAGGGCAGTACCGATAAACCGTTCAACACGGGCGACCATATGGATTATGTCGGTTATGCGACCATCAACGGTCATGAGGTGACGAGCGCACATATAGACAAAGAGCAGTATTCCACGGAAACGTTTGTTTTGGCATTTGCCGAGGCTCAGGGTAACCCCGACGGTCATCCTTGTCCCGGGACCCCTACCGTTACCGACATCGACGGCAATACCTATAATACGGTGATGATTGGCACACAGTGCTGGATGAGGGAGAATATGCGTGTTACACGTTATGCAAATGGAGACTCTATCACAGCCTCTGTGGCGGCGGAAAGTTATGTTGACCCTTACTATTACGATTATAATAATCCTGACATTCCGTTGGAAAAACGTGGCTATTTGTACAATTGGCCGGCGGCAATGCATGGTTTGGATACCAGCAGCAGTGTTCCCAGCGGGATCCAAGGGATTTGTCCTACGGGGTGGCATGTGCCAAGCTGGGACGAGTGGGATGCCTTGAGAACTTACTTGGGGAGTATGGATGACTATCACTGCGGAGGATGTGTCGAGTGCATAGCCCCGGCGCTTTGCGACACCATTGCCTGGTCGATTGACTCCCTTCATAATTGTGTGCCGGGCCAGAACCTGAGTGCGAACAATGCCACTGGCTTTTCTGCAATCCCAGCCGGCTATTTTTGGAGTTCCCTGGCTGGTTTGGGCAATCAAACTGCGTTTTGGAGTACGACCCTTTCGCCTGGTGCGGATATGTCTGGCCCAAGATACGCTTTGTTGATAAGAAACTACGTGTCCAATGCCGCGTATGCCACATACTTCAAGAATTACGGTCTTTCCGTCCGCTGTCTCCGCGATTGAGCATGACGGAATCCATGGACACATCCTGTATTCATGGCGGAATTCTTCCAATGGGAGACGATTAACGGTTTGATTGGCTCCTGTTTCTTTGTGAGACGAGTTTTTTTGAGGCTCAAAACACTTAAGGCCAGTCAGAATTATCCGAATATGGCATTGTGGCCGGTTGTTTGATTTCGCGGAGCGGAAAAGTTTCTTCTTACCGTCCCTCCACCAGCTCCTTCATCTCCCGCACTTCGCGCTGGAATGCAGAGACGCAAGATTCTTCGTCTCTACCTTTCGTGCCTGTAGGCAAAGAAGGCGATGGTGGAGAAGCCAGCGACAGGGAAAAAATCACAGCATCGGGGTCATATACACAGGTAAACAGGTGGTCGCCCCGTCTTTCTGATAATCTTTGGTGTAAAGCAATATGCGCTCGCCGACCCGGGATGAAAATTTCTCACAGAAGGCATCAAGCGATTTATGGGTTTTATAACCTGAAGATTTCACTTCTATGGGCACCAATTTGTTGCCTCTTGAAAGCAGGAAGTCTATTTCATAATTATGTTTCTCGTCTTTTGGGAATGTATAATAAAACAGTTGATTACCTGCACCCGCCAACATCTGTGCAATGGCATTCTCGTATATGTATCCTAAATTCGCTTCCAACTTATTGGTCAACAATTTATTGTACAACACATTTTCGGTATAATCCTTGTCCCAAAAACATAATGTGACAAACAAGCCTGTGTCTGCCAGAAATATTTTGTAACGAGACAAATCCTTATGTAAGGACATACCCACATTAGGGTCGGTGCAATGGTAGCAGAAAAGCGTTGTTTTGCTCTCCGACAATGCCTGCATCAAATCAATCAATGTCTCTTCTGCGACCCCGCCCAATGTATTAAATGCCACAAATCTACCAGCAGATCGATATAGTTGTGCGGGAATGGACATGAATAGTCTTCCAAGTTTGCCAGACTTGTCTATTTTCAAGAAATCTTCTTCATACAGACGGATGATATCACGCTTGGTGGCATCCACTTCTCTGAGGTTGTTTGTTGTCAAATAGGTGCTTACCGCTTGCGGCATACCACCGACAAGCATGTACAGTCTGAAATCAGACATCTTCTTTCGGTGAGCTACACTTAAAGGTATCTTTTGGTCGTATGACATCCTCAACAATGGAATCGATGCCGTATCGCCCAATGTCCAACGAAACTCTTCAAAATCCAACGGAAACATAGTAACGTGCTCTTCCTCACTGGGGATTGTAATGTCTTGTGTGTTCTTGCGAATGCTGATGAGTGAGCCCGTCTCTATATAATCATATCTGCCATCGGCAACCAAGTATTTGATGGCTTGGCGGGCTCTTGGGCATTGCTGGACTTCATCAAACACGATCAACGACTTACGATCAAACAACTGGATATTATAGGTGTTTTGTAAGGTTATGAAAATCAAATCCAGATTTGTCAGGTCGTCAAACAACGAAATCGTGTCCTTTGACGCTCTGTTGAAATCAATGAGGATATAGGATTTGTATTCATTTTTGGCAAATTGTTCCACCAACGTGGACTTGCCCACACGCCGTGCGCCTTCCACTAAAATAGCAGTTTTCCCTTGTCGCTCGTTTTTCCATTGCAGCAACCTGTCATATAGTTTGCGTTTGAAAATAGTTTTCATACCTATAAGTTGAAAATACGCTGCAAAGATACAAAAAATCCAAATCCCCCGAAATTTATTTGCTCGAGTTATTTAAATCCCCCGAAATTCAATTTTGTAAAATATTATAATTCCCCGAAATTTATTTTCTGTTGTGTGCCAGCTCTAAAAAGTGGACACGAAAAATTTTATTGGTGATTAATTTTTTTCAAAAGTGGACACGCCTAGGATCAGGTCTTGAAAAAAACAAGATTATATTTTGTTCGTTAATACATTTATGAAAAATAACATATGATATGTTTTAATTGTGAGGTTTGAAGAAAAAATGTTATTTTTGCAATTGAAATAATCATTGGAAAATATAATGTTAGATGACCTATTTGAATCAATTTCACAAGGAGGCAGTGAAGAGGAAGTTGCGGAACATATTAGAATCCGTGAAATTGCCGATGGACTCCGTAGATGCTGCCAACTATATGAAGCGCAATTTGGAATTGGCCAAGAAAATGTAAGCCTTTTTGAATTAGAACAGCGTTCGGCCGAGATTTATGCTAAAAGCAATAATCTGTGGATTTCTTTTTGTGATATAATGTCGTTGGGCGTCCCTGGACCGAGTGGTAATGAAAACGATCTTTACGTTTTAAACAACACAATATACAAATATGGTCGCTCTTGGGTTCAGTAATATGAATTCAAATGGTCGTTATAAGAATTCGGAATATGAGGTTTGGGATCTGTTGCCCAGAAATGTATTGAAGGACGCAGAAGGTGACATTTATATCATTGATGCTGAGATTAGAAGATTATAGTTTGTTATGTCATATACCGAAAAAGAAATAGAACAAATCGTCGCCACCCAGCGCAAATTCTTCCGCACGGGCGCGACACTGCCAGTGAAATGGAGAATTGAGCAGCTCAAGAAGCTGAAAGCGGCGGTCATTGAACACGCCACCGAATTTGAGGATGCATTAGTTGCAGACCTTGGACGGAGTAGGGCCGAGGCTTTTCTCTGCGATGTGGGACCTATTATTGTGGAAATCAACGAGATGATTCGCGGATTGCGGCGCTGGGCGCGGCCTGAGACCCACTTCAGCGGCCTGATGTGCTTCCCGAGCATCATCACCAAAGTTTATAAGAGGCCCTACGGCGTGTCGTTGGTCATCAGCCCGTTCAACTTCCCGATTCTGCTCACCATTGGCGTGGTGGCGGCGGCGATGTGCGGTGGCAACACGGTGGTCATCAAGACCAGCAGCAAGTCGGGGACTTGCACCGCTGTGATGAAACGCTTCTTCGCGGAGGTTTTCCCGCCCGAGTACGTTACCCTCATCGACGGCGGTCACGACGTGGCGGATATGTGCCTTGCGCAGCGTTTCGACAAGATTTTCTACACCGGTTCGCCCATTGTGGGCAAGCATGTGATGGCGGAGGCGGCCAAGAACCTCACGCCCGTGGCGTTGGAGCTGGGCGGCGAGACCGGCAACTGGTGCGTGGTGCGCAAGGATGCCGACCTCAAGGACGCGGCCCGCAAGATCGCCTTTTTTAAGCTGCTCAACGCCGGACAGATCTGCATCAATATCAACCAGATAGCAGTGGCAAAGGAGGTGGCGGAACCCTTCTTGGAGGAACTGAAAAAGGCCTTCACGAAGCAGATCGGCGAGAATCCGCTTACGAACGAAGAATACCCCAAACTCATCACAGAGGCCGCTTACGACAAGTGCGCGAAGTTGGCGGACGAGTACCGTGACCGTATCGTCTATGGCGGCATGGGAGACAGAGAGAGCTGCAAGTATGCGCCTACCATCATCTATCCCGTGAATCAAGACGAGCACATCGTGCAGCACGAGCTTTTCTGTCCTCTGCTGCCCGTGGTGCCCTTCGAAGACGCGGAGGTCGATGCGCTGATGGAAACCATCGCCGACCGCGAGCATCCGTTGGCGATGTATCTGTTTACCAAAGATATGCGCTGGGCGAGACGCACTATGCAGACGCAGCAGTACGGCGGCGGCTGTATCAACGAGGTGTGCATCCACCTGATGGTCAAGGGTGTGCCCTTCAACGGCACGGGCCATTCCGGCATGGGCGCCTACCACGGCGAATGGGGCTTCCGCGAGTTCACGCACCCGCAAACCGTCCTCAAGGGCAGCACCCGCTTCAACCTCCCCTTGCGCGAACACCCGTACTCGGGAAAGGCTGGGGAATGGAAGATGAAGTTGTTGAAATGGTTTGAACGGTGAGGATTTGCCCGCACACCTAACGGCGTGCGAATTTCATCCGAGTGTCCGTCCGTGCTACCGAGCCCGGCAGACAACAATCTGTGTTTTCATGGTCTAAATTGAAATGAGAATGAAATCTTTCGTATTTTTGCATTTCTTTAATTTGTATTATGAAACAGACATTTGCCCTGATATTTTCGCTTTTTTTGTTTCTGACAATTGCTTCGACGAACCTTCGTGCGCAGCAGGTGGGCATCATCCCCACACCGCAGCACGTGGCGTTACTGGATGGCTATTATACTATTCCCGCTGGCCAGCATTGCGCTGAAACGCACGAACGCATCGCGTCTTTTCCCGTGGACACGAATGCCGACCAAGGCTATGTTCTTGAAATCAAAACAGATGGTGTTGTCATTCAAGCCCTTACCGAGACAGGTCTCTTCTATGGGCAACAGAGCCTCAAGCAATTGCTCCGGCATTATCGCGACGAACAGGGTTCGGTACGCATCCCCTGTATGCGCATCGTGGACTATCCCAAACTAAAATACAGGGGCTGGATGGACGACATCAGCCGCGGCCCGATCGTGAATATGGACTTCCTCAAACGGATGATTGTCATCATGTCGGAATACAAGATGAACTTCTTCAATCTTTACACCGAGCATGTGTTCAAGCTGCCCCAATATCCCGATATCGCCCCCACGGATGGCCTGACGGCGGCACAAGTACGTGAGTTGGAGGAGTTCGCTAAACAGTATCATATCGAAATATTTGGCAATCAGCAGTGTCTGGCCCATGCGGAAAAGACCATCCGGATTCCCTATTACCAGTCGATGGCCGACACGAAGACGAACTGGAACCCCGGGGCAGGGGAGACGTATAATTTTTTGAAATACCAACTGGAAACGGTGGCGCAGGCCTACTCGTCGCCGTTCTTCAATATCAATTGTGACGAAACCGAAGCTTTGGGTACGGGTCGTGCGGCGACACACGTGGACTCGGCGGGCGGCGCCGCGCAGGTGTATGCGGACCACATCCGCCGCGTGTACAACATCCTCAAACCCCTCGGCAAGCGCGTGATGATGTGGGGCGACATCGCAGCCAAGGACTCCGCCATCACCGCCCAACTGCCCGACGACATGCTGATGCTGGTGTGGAGCTATGCCCCCTCCGACAGTTATGCCGACATGATGAAACCGTTCGTTCGCAGGAACCTGGACTTCATGGTGGCACCCGGCATGAGCATGTGGGGCTCTGTTTTCCCAAGCTATGAAACTTATACAAAGAACATTGCCAACCTTGTACGCGACGGATACCGTGACGGCGCCCTGGGCATGATGAACACCGCCTGGGACGACTCGGGCGAGTCGCTCATCAACAGCGCGTGGCACGGCATGTGCTGGGCCGCCGAGATGGCGTGGAAGCCGATTGTGCAAACCGAGCCCCGCGCCGCCGACCGCGAGCGCGAACAGCGGCTGGCCGCCTTCAACCCTCTCTTTGAGAAACGCTTCCCGGCCCCGCACGATCATTTCCAATTGATGCGAGACCTGGAACACACGGAAATACAGGACTTCTTCAATAGCGGAGCATTGCATGAAAGCGTATGGGACTTCTATCCTTCCAAGGTTACGGACGAGGCCTTCCGGAAAAATAGCGAGGTGTTTGACAAAATAGAGTCGGCCCTTCCGCTGTATCGCACTGCCGATACGATGAAACCGTCGCCGTATAGCGCGCCGTTCCGCATCGCCTATTATGTGGCGTTGCATCAACAGGCTGTGGCAAAGCGGAATATGATACGTTGTATGCTGTATGATTATGGTTTGAACGATAATCGTTTTTCCCGCCATGATATCGAAAAAAACATACAGGAAGAATTGAATTTGCTGCATCGTGTGAAGCGGATGTACATGCAGCTGTGGGATGAGGAGAATCGTCCCTACAGCCGTCACATTGTGGAACAACGCTATGATGCGCTGGCCCGGGAACTGCTTGACGTACAGAATCATGTGTTCATCACCTCCGAAACAGACAATCAGGGGCGGGCGGTAGTTACGCTGCGCACGTTGTTCGGCGACCGTAAGATTTACTACACGGTGGATGGACGAGAACCGAAGGCAGGGGAGATGCTATATGAGAATCCCTTTGTGCTGGACAGGACCGCCACCGTGCGAGCCATGACCATCAATGCAATGTCGGACCCAGTGCTTTCGGAGAAATACGTGTTGCTGCACGATGGTTTGGGGAAAATATCGAAGTTGAACACGAAATATTCCACCTATCGTCCGCAGTATGCCGCCGCCGGCACGATGGCCTTGGCCGACGGCCAGGTGGGCGGGGACTCCTATATGGACGGCCGTTGGCAGGGATACTGGGGCGAGAATGTGGATGTGGAGTTCGACTTTGGACGCAAAATCAAGGTCGGCAGCTTCAAAACCCGTTTTCTGCAGAATGTGCATGACTGGATCAAGTCCCCGCAGACCGTGGAATTGTTTTTTTCCAAGGATGGATACAATTATTTGCCTTATACCACGTTAACAGTGCCGGATGTGGATTACCGCACAGGAGAGAATCGGATTTACACGCTGATGGCGGACAACCTGGCGTTGAAAACGCGCTATCTGCGCGTGGTGGTGCGGAATGCGGGACCCCTGCCCGAATGGCATCAGGCCAAAGGACAGCCGTCGTATATTTTTTGCGATGAGATTATTGTGAATGATAGATGAGCGTTTTTTGT
>JAFZKY010000025.1 GCA_017551725.1 Bacteroidales bacterium | reverse complement strand
CTACGACATCAAGGAGAACATGGACCTCGCTGAGGATTTCATCAAATACCTCGTGCGCTATGCCCTCGACAACAACATGGACGACCTCCGTTTCCTGAACGACATGTTCGACAAGGGTTTGATCGAGCGTCTGGAGTCGGTGCTGAAGGAGGATTTCGTGCGCTTGGACTACACCTCCGCCATCGACATCCTGCTCAAGGCCGACAAGAAATTCGACTACAAGGTGTCGTGGGGTGTTGACCTCCAGTCGGAGCACGAGCGTTACCTCGTGGAGAATCACTTCAAGAAGCCGGTTATCCTGACCGATTACCCGAAGGAAATCAAGGCCTTCTACATGAAGCAGAATGATGATGGCAAGACCGTGCGCGCCATGGACGTCCTGTTCCCGACCATCGGGGAGATTATCGGCGGTTCCGAGCGCGAGGCTGACTATCAAAAGCTGCTCAATCGCGTACACGAGTTGGGCATGACGGAGGAACAATACTGGTGGTATTTCGAAACCCGCAAGTTCGGCTCTGCTCCGCACTCCGGCTTCGGCCTTGGTTTCGAGCGTCTGCTGCTGTTCGTCACCGGCATGACCAACATCCGCGATGTGATTCCATTCCCGAGAACCCCGCAAAACGCAGAATTCTAATCCGAATATTGTAGGGGCGAATGATTATTCGCCCCTATATTTGATATAATATGCCGACAAATCTTACACAAGAGCAGAAAACCGTTCAGCGGCAGATTGCCACGCAGCAGACGATACGCCTGATGCAGTTGGTGGAGCTTCCGTACAACTCGTTGGAGCAGGAAATCCTCAAGGAGGTGGACGAGAATCCCGCCTTGGAGGCCTATCGCGACGATGAGGATCCCAATGTGGAACCGATGGAGGCGGAAACGCCCGAATACGATGAAAACGGCGATCCGTTGGAACTGTCGAACGAGCCGCTTTCCGAGGATGAAATCTTCAAGGAGGACTATTATCGGGACGACGACTTGGACGACTATCCCTCCGAACGGGAGATTGAAGGCCGCATCCAGCGGATGAATGCGCCTGATCCGGACAAGGTGCGCGAGGCTCCGGGTGTGTTCCACCAGTCGATGCAGGAGCAATGGCAGAATCAGTTGGGCGAGATGGTGCTGACGGAGCGCCAAAGCCAGATTGCCTACTATATTGTGGGCAACCTGGACCGTGACGGCTATCTGACGGCGGACTTGAAGAGCCTTTCGGACGAGCTGCTCTACAACTACAATCTATACACCTCCAAGGAAGAGGTGGAGCAGGTGTTGACAGAGGTGGTGCAGGAGTTGGACCCTGCGGGCACCGGCGCGCGCAACCTGCGCGAGTGTCTTCTTCTTCAGTTGAAAAGAAAACCGGAACAAACTGAGACTGTGCTGATTGCAAAGCGTATATTAGAGCAATGCTTTAATGAGTTTTCCAAGAAACATTTTGATAAAATAGCCCAGACACTCAATCTCACGGATGAACAGTTGAAGAAGGCCGTGACGCTCATCCAGCGCTTAGACCCCCGTCCGGCGGACGCATCCTCTCCGTTGGAGAAATCCGCAGACATGATCACCCCGGATTTCCTCATCACCAGCAACGACGGCCAATTGACTCTGACATTGAACAATCAATACGTGCCTAAGGTTCGCATAAACAAGGAGTTCAGCAACGAATATCGCTTCTTGACCAGAGAGGCGAGTGAAAAACGTCGTCAGGAGGCGGAGAAGTTCATGCGCGAGTACGTGGATCGTGGCAACCAGTTCATCGCCACGCTCACCACGCGCGAGATGATTCTGTACAACACCATGTACGCCATCATGCAGCATCAGAAACAGTATTTCCTGACAGGCGATGACACGATGCTCAAGCCCATGATATTGAAGACGATAGCGGAAGAGGTTGGAATAGACGTATCTACTGTGTCACGCGTGTCCAACAGCAAATATGTACAGACGGACTTCGGCATCATTTCCCTGAAACATCTTTTCTCCGAGGCTGTCAACGATGATGACATATCATCCAAGGAGATCAAAAGCATCCTCAGTGACATTATTCGTGAGGAGGACAAGAAACATCCGTTGTCGGACGAGGCTTTGTGCGGCTTGTTGAAAGAAAAGGGCTATAACATCGCCCGCCGCACCGTGGCCAAGTACCGCGAGCAGCTCAACCTTCCGGTCGCCCGGTTGAGGAGAGAAATCTGATTTTGTTTGTGTTTAGAAAAAACAAGCACACATCCCGAAAGAGGTGTGTGCTTCTTTTTTAGAATTGAGAAAAACCTTTAGGCGGCGGCTGCTATGATGATGATCATGATGGGAATCATCAGGATGCAAAGGCCTATCATCACAATGGTGAAAATGCCGCAGAATTTCCAGAAAGACTTGTTGTTCTTCAGGAAATCAAGCACGGCCTCGTTACTGTTGCTGTGAATGGCCAGATCGGCGGCATTGGCGGCCCGCTTCATGTACAGGGTGGGGAAAATGTACACCACCGCACACACGAGGTACAGGATGCCGAAAATCCAGAATGGCATGTTGAGGTCTGGTATATCCCCTATCATGGGTGAGGTGGCCATACAGGTAAGGCCGCCGATTGCCATCATGGCAATGCAGATGACCATCAGCACAAAAAAGAATTTCATCCATTTGCCGATGCTGTACAGATAGGCTCTGGCGTAGTCCATCTGCTGGAGTTCGTCTTCGGTGAATCTGCCGCCCTTTGCTTCTGTGTAGGGCTGAGTTTGTGTTTCTTCCGAAACATTTAATACTTCTTCTTCCATAATATTTTTTTTAATGTTAATTTGGCTACAAAGATATAAAAAATGATGTATCTTTGCGCTTTTTCAATGGAATAATACATTTGTCTAATAATCAGAATCTTAACATGCAAAAATCCTTTATACAGACTCTTTTGTCCGTCGTGCTCCTGTTGTGTTTGGCCGGCGGCATGTTGATCGCCCAGCCGGAGATGCAGCGTCCGCCGCAACAATCCACCAACAGCGGCGTGGTCATGGGAAGCATCGTGGATGCTAGCGGCGTCCCGTTGCAATACGCCTCCGTGAATGTGAAGAAGGTGAAGGACTCCACCACCGTGCAATACGGCATCACCGACGCGGACGGCAGATTTCTGCTGGAGAACATTCCTTTTGGGAAGTATTTTGTTGAAATACAATATGTAGGATACCAGAAATCCGTGTCGCAGGCCTTTGAAATCAACCAGGCCAACTCGGTTTATAAAATCCACAAATACAAGATGTCGAACAAGAATTCGGAACTGGGCGAGGTGGTCATCCGTGCGCAGCGCGACATGCTGCAGACCAATCTTGACAAGACGGTCTTCAATGTGGAGTCGAGCATCAATGCCACCGGGCAGACCGCCGTGGAGGTGCTGGAGGAGATCCCATCGGTGTCGGTGGATGTGGAGGGCAACGTGAGCCTGCGGGGCAGTGAGAACGTGACCATCCTGGTGGACGGGCGTGCCACGAACCTGACGCTGGATCAGATTCCCGCTGAACTTATTGAGAGCATTGAAGTTATCAC
Source organism: Bacteroidales bacterium (assembly GCA_017551725.1). Lineage (GTDB taxonomy): Bacteria > Bacteroidota > Bacteroidia > Bacteroidales > WCHB1-69 > F23-D06. Next base: position 6,037 of record JAFZKY010000025.1, on the reverse strand, counting down.
CAACCCTTCGGCTCGTTTGGAGCCCGATGGCATGGCTGGCATCCTGAATGTGGTACTGAAAAAGAAGAAGGAGTCGGGATTCAACGGCATGGTCACGCTGGGCGTTTCCTCGTCGCTGATACACCCGAACGACAGGCATCAGATGTACCTCTCCGGGTACAACGGCAACATCAGTTTCAACTACCGCTACGACAAAATCAACCTCTTTGTCAGTTACGGCTACCGCAGCTTTATGCGTCGCAATGCGGGCAACATGTGGCGCGAGTCCTGGTTCGGCGAGGAGCTCGACACGCTCCGCCAGACCAATTCGGGACGCAACAAGGACGGCTTCCACAACGCGTCGCTGTCATTCGATTATTTCATCAACAAATACAACACCCTGACGTTCAACCTGAGTGGTCATTTTGGCGGCATGAACCGGGAAAGCCTGCTTGACTCCCGCACCGTGAGCCGGAATGGGGAGGTGGTGGATGTGCTGAACGACTATGAACAGACCGGTTCGAACAGCCGAAATTTCAAGAGCGTGGACGCCTCCATCAACTACAAGAAGACCTTTGTCACCAAGGGGATGGAACTCACCTCGGACTTGTTCTTCACGCAGCGTAACGGCCTGGCGATTGACTGGCAGAACCAGGATCATTTTGAGGGCCGTCCCGACTATTACCAGACTACGCACACGTGGAACCGTCATCGCGATGCCTCTGCGCAGCTGGATTTCGTGACTCCCGTGGGCAACGGCGGCCGTATCGAGACGGGCTACAAGTTCTCGTACCGGAATATCCGTCAGGACTACCGCTTCTATTCCGGCGTGACGGCGAACGACACGGTGGAGGATCCGTTGCAGCGCAACGACTTTGATTTTTCCGAATACATCAACGCCTTGTATTTCATCTATTCCAATACGTTCTGGAAGAAACTGCAGGTGCAGGTGGGCTTGCGTGGGGAGATGTCGTACACGGTGTCCGACCTCCAGTCCATCGACACGGTTTACCGTTATCTGAACTACGGCCATTTCGCCCGCAATTTCTTCTTCCCGACCGTCCATCTGAAATACCAGATCAGCCCGGAACATGCCTTGCAGTTCAGCTTCTCGCGCCGCGTGCAGCGTCCGCGTTTCCACCAGCTGAATCCCTTTGTCGATTATTCGGACAAGGAGAACCTTACGTGTGGTAATCCGGCGTTGGAGCCCGAGTTTGCCAATTCCTTCGAGTTGGGCTATATGTTCACGAAGAAGCAGACGGCCTTCAACGTGACGGCCTTCTATCGCCGCCGTACCAACCTGATCACGCGCAACACCGAGCTGGACACCATGCTGGTGGACGGCATCTCGATGCCTTATACCATGACCACCTACATGAACTACAACAAGAGCCAGAATTTCGGTTTGGAGGTCTTTTTCAGCCAGCGGGTCAAGAAGTTCTGGAAGGTGAGTGTCACCGGCAGCTTCTACCGCAACATCATCGATAGCGACAATCTCCTGGACGAGAACCTCTCGCGCGACTGGTCGTGGAATGTGGGCGTGAACCAGACCTTCACCCTGATGAAAGACTTCGACCTGCAGTTGGACTTCCGATACCGCTCGCCATCGCTCACCTCCGGCAGTATGGGCTGGGGCATGAACGGAGTGGGGCAGGGACGGCGTTCGGCTAACTACCGTTTGAATTTCGGTTTGAAGAAGGGATTCCTGAAGAACTCGCTGGTGGTCAGTTTCAACATCCGCAATGTGCTCTACTTCATCCCGGCGGTGCGCCAGATGCAGATTGCCTCGTGGCAGAACTGCGCTGTTTATGATGAATACTACGAGCCGAATGGAGGCAACGGATACTACTCCTACAGCGTGCGCGAGAACTCCGGCTTCAATATGTCGCTGAATGTCACCTACAAGCTGAACAACTACCGCAACCGTCCGCAGAAGATTTCCGCCGACGATGATTATTCGGAAGGTGAAATGTAATCCGCCCGACGCGCTTGAATTTTTTGTATTTTTGCAAATTAAAAAACAACACCCATGATGAGAAACACACTGCTGCTCCTGTTTGTTGCCGTGATTGGATTCACACCTCTTTTTGCGCAGACTCCCCAAACCCCATATACCGGTAAGGAATCGGAAAAAAACACCAAACCTATCGTTTTCCGCGACCGCTTGGTGATGGATGTTTTCCATACGTTTTGGATGGGTATGCCCAAGGAGGTGAAGCATCTGAAGTTTGATCCCGGTTTCAATTTCTCCGCCATGTGGGATTTCAAAATCAAGGAGAAGCCCGTTGCTTTCGGATTGGGTGTCGGCATTTCCTACTACACTCAGTACAGCAATGCGCTGCTGCGGTACGACAAGCAGGACGACATCATGCGCTACTATCTGATACCAGAGAATGTGGAATACAAACTCCTGAAGATGAACTATCTGAATGTGAACATTCCGTTGGAGTTCCGTTACCGTCATGAGAACGGCTTCAAGTTCTCCATCGGTGCGCGCGCGGGTCTCATTTGCGAGGTTTCCCAGAAATACAAAGGTCAGGATCCTTCCAATCCAAGCGACACGTTGATGTACAAGAATCTGAATGTCCAGAACAAATTCAAATACAATGTGGATGTTTACACCCGTATCGGATGGAAGTTCGTGGATGTCTATTACTCGTTCCAGGTCACGCCGCTGTTCACCGAGAACAAGGGACCCAAGATCCGTCCGATGTCGGTGGGTATCTCGTTGAGTCTCTTTTAGCCGTTGCTTTTTTGTTTGAATAAAATATTGTGGTTTAATTAAATACTGTTTCCTATGGCGATTTTCTACATCATGATTATCCTGTTTGTGTTAGGGTATCTCTGCATAGCCTTGGAACATCCGTTGAAGGTCAACAAGGCGGCGTTTGCGCTCCTGTTGGGTGTCTCCATGTGGGTGCTCTACGTCATTGCGGGGGAAGGCATCTTCGATGTCACGAACTTCGGGGCCGGCTTTGAGGCTTTCAAGGCGGAGCATCCCGCCTCGGCGCATCCGTTCATCGACTTCATCACGACGCATGAGCTTATCGAGCATCTGGGCGACATTGCCGAGATCCTTTTCTATCTGATGGGTGCCATGACGGTGGTGGAACTGATTGACACTTATCAGGGTTTCAGCATCATCACCGACCATATCAAGACCACCAACAAGGTGAAACTGTTGTGGATTTTGGGTTTCATCACCTTCTTCTTCTCCGCCATTCTGGACAACCTGACCACGGCAATTGTCATGGTGGCCCTGTTGCGGAAGCTGCTGCCCGACAAGCACGACCGCTGGTTCTTCGGCGGCGTGGTCATCCTGGCCGCCAACGCGGGCGGTGCGTGGAGCCCCATCGGCGATGTGACGACCATCATGCTGTGGGTGGCCGGCAAGGTCTCCACGGGTGCGGTCATGCTGCACGCCTTCATCCCCAGCCTCATCTCTATGATTATCCCGTTGATTGTGATCTCCTTCTTCGAGAAGGGCGAGATTGACGCCTCCCAGCGTCAGGTGGAAACGGAGGAAAGCTGCATTCCCACGTGGCAGCGCAATCTTATCTTCTGCCTCGGCATCATGGCCTTGGTTTTCGTGCCCATATTCAAAATCCTCACCCATCTGAAGCCTTACATGGGTATCATGCTCGGTCTTTCCATCCTGTGGATTGTGACGGAGGTGTTGCATAAGACCAACCAGAAGCAGATGCAGCATTTCACCATTTCGGGGGTGCTCACCCGCATCGACCTGCCCACCATCCTGTTCTTCCTCGGCATCCTGTTGGCCGTGGCCGGACTGCAGAGCGCGGGCCATCTCTCCATGCTGGCTGCCGGTATGGACACTCTCTTTAACGGCAATTTCTACCTTATCGATACGATTATCGGTGTGCTCTCATCCATCGTGGACAACGTGCCGCTGGTGGCCGGTGTGATGGGCATGTACGACTTCCCCATCGACCATGCTTTGTGGGTGTATTTGTCCTACTGTGCCGGTACGGGCGGCAGCCTGCTGATCATCGGTTCCGCTGCCGGCGTGGCCGTGATGGGCATGGAGAAAATCGATTTCGTGTGGTATCTGAAACACATCACCCCCTACGCGCTGTTGGGCTACCTGGCCGGCGCGGGCGTATATATCCTGATGGACAAGCTGTATGTGGCGCTGGGTATCGGGATGGCGCACACGATGACCATGCTTCCCCCCGCGATACCGATGGTGGGGTAGGGATGTTGTTTTTGGAATACAATGACTTTACGGCTGGTTCAAGAATGAATCAGCCGTTTTGCTTTTTTAAGGAGAAAAAAATCAAAGGATTTTTTCTGCCGGTATATTCAACTTCGAAAATGCGAACAATCTCTTCCCCAAATCTTTCAGCGAAGCTCCGATGTGATAGACGGTGTCGTCGATGATGATAAAGCGGTCGTGGTAGCGGTCGGAGGTTTGGATGTCCACAGGTGGATATTGTTGGTTGTGGCGCTCTACGTCCACGGCCAGCGCGTCCGAAATCTTCCGTGTGATAATGGTCGCGCTGACGTCCTCGTTCCGTTTGGTGAGCATCTTCAAGACGGAGTCGTCCACGTAGTTGTCGATGAGGATAATCCGCTCTCGTGCCGAGCGAACCAGGTCCGCCACGAAGGTGTAGGCATCGAATATCTGTCTGTCGTAGAACACATCCTGAATGGGAGGCAATGCAGTGCTCACAAAGAAACCTATTTGCTCTTCGGTTTTGGCAACCCGCTGCTCCAGCCGTTCAAATCGCTGGTTTATGGCATATCCGCGCAAGAGATAGTCTTTGAGGATAGAATTGGCCCACTGTCGGAAACGAGTGGCATTGTGTGAACTGACACGATAACCAACAGATAGTATAGCATCTAAATTGTAATGCAAGATTTTACGAGTTACTACTCGGATGCCTTCTTTGCGAACTACCGAGATTTCCTCGATAGTTGCATTTTTATCCACTTCTTTTTCTGCATAAATGTTCTTGAGGTGAAGTCCTATGTTATCCGAAGAACACCCGAAAAGCACAGCCATCTGCGCTTGTGTAAGCCACACGGTTTCTTCCTGCATCCGTACCTCTAACCGAATACTGCTGTCGGGTTGGTAGAGGATGATTTCGCCTTCGTTTGTTGTGTCGATATTTTTTTTCATGCTGTTAAGAAACTAAGAGGGAACGCTGTCATGGTTCATTACCTTCCTCCTCTGTAGGACGAATATAGCCGATGGGCCGGCATCGGGACGTGGGTTCTGAGGCCTGTAATTCCGACAAAACCGTGCTGATGGCATCCAGCTGTGCACGGGTGTGCTCGTTGATCTCGTTCTGGTCCGCCAGGATTTCATTTACCTCGGCTCTGAGATCCTCGATCTGTTTTCGCAATTCGATATAGGTGGCAGCGAGGGGCATCTCCGCCATATGTCGATAGCAGACAAAGGCACGCATTATTTTTCGGTTTGCATCAACAGCTACTTTTGAATTAAGGACACCGCTAAGCATTGCTACGCCTAATTCTGTAAAGGCGAAAGCTCCATAACGACTGCCTCCCCAGCTTGAGGTGCCAATTTGGCATCTCAAGAGTTCTTCGTGTGTGATTTCAAACATGAAATCATCACCTTCAAAACGTTCAATATTGCGCCGAACTTGACGCTTCAGTTGCCCTGTTTCCACTTGATAGATACGAGCAAGGTCATAGTCGAGCATCACGCGTTGTCCACGGATGTTGTGGATGAGATTTTGGATTTGGTCAAGGTGTTCCATAGTGAATTGAGTTAAGAAGTTAAGGGGGAGCGTCATTCCCTTTCTTGAGAAGGGGGTGCCCGAAGGGCGGGGTAGTGGGGGAGTTAAAAAATTAAGGAGTGAAGAAGTTAAAAAGTTAAAGGTTTCAGGTTTCAACTCCTAACTGATAATTGACAACTGACAACTCTTTAGTGGGCATTGCGAAGGCCTGGCCGGTCGCTTAGGTGAAACGGTCGTCGAGGGTGGACCTGTTGCTGAAATTGTGTTTAGTCGGGTTCATATTTAGGTTAATTGTTTTTGTTGTCAAAGGTAATTCCGGTGGAAGGTTTTGT
>JAFZKY010000024.1 GCA_017551725.1 Bacteroidales bacterium | reverse complement strand
CATCTTTCTTCATTCTTTCAATGAACTTTTCCCAAATCCCCTCACCTCTCAGGACCGCTGTCCTTTCCCCCTCATTTGGGACCGCAAAAATAGTGCTTTTTTCATTCACTCGGCACTATGCCACCTTCTTTTTTTTGCATTTTTATTTATCTATCTGAAAATCAATAAGAAAAAATTTTATTTTTTACGGTTTTCAACATTATATTTTTGATAACTCAGGAGTTTTTCCTTGTTTTCAATGCCTTTTTTCTATCTACGGAACGACATGTTTCGAAGTTTTCAACCGAAAGTTGTCAAAAACTGAAAGCAAAATGAGCTCCGATCGGGGACCTCCAAAAACCATTTTCCCGACTTTTTCCATCCTTGAAGTGGCACAGTCCATTCTCCCCTCTTTCTTTTTTATATCCACTTCCCACATCTCATAATCATAAAAAACATTCATTGTTACATATGTTAAAAAAAAGTGTATTTTTGCAGCCCAAAAATTAACAACAGTATTAACAAAAAAAGAAAGAGGTATTTTTTATGATCATTGTTCCCATTAAAGAAAACGATTCTATCGACAAAGCGCTGAAAAGACTGAAGAAGAAATTCGACAAGATTGGTATCAAGAAAGAAATCCGTCAAAGACAGGAGTTCACCAAGAAAAGCGTTATCCGTAGGGAACAACTGCGCAAAGCCATCTACGTGCAGCATCTTCGCGAAGCTGAAAACGAATAGTCCTGATGGCTTATCATTAAAACAGGGAATTCCCTGTTTTTTTTATAACTGGCAAATCCGTATATTAATATATACAATAATATAATTATGGATTATTCCCATTTCATTCACTATCTGCAGTACGAAAAGCGTGTTTCCCCGCACACGGTGGAAGCATATGAGCGCGATCTCCAGCAGTTTTCCGACTACATGGAAAACTGTTTGGACATCCACGATATGACTGAGATCGGGAACAATGAAATCCGGACATGGATCCTCACCTTGCTGGAGGACGACCAGCACAGTGCGCGGACCGTCAACCGAAAGATCAGCACCTTGCGCGCATTTTTCCGCCACGAGCTGAGGAACGGACGAGTCAAGCGGAACCCCATGACGCTGATCCACGCCCCGAAATATTCCAAAAGGCTTCCGGAATACGTGGAAGCCCGCGACATGGAACGCCTTTTCGACTTGGCTCCATTCCCGGAAGATTTCGAAGGTATGCGCGACCGGCTGATTCTGGAGCTGTTCTACGCCACAGGCATCCGGTTAAGCGAGTTGCAAAATCTTCGCAAAAACGACATCGACCTCAACCAGCAAACCGTTAAAGTGCTGGGTAAGCGCAACAAAGAGCGCATCATACCCATCGGTAAAAAGCTGACCGACTTATTAACAAAATATATGGGGAATTATCCCAAAAATATATGCGAGGATAAAGAAAATTATTATATCTTTGTAACCGCTGACGGACAACTCTTGTATCCGAAAGCCATCTATAGAATTGTTCGAAAATATCTGGACATGGTAACGACCATTGACAAACGGAGCCCGCACGTCATTCGACACACCTTTGCCACGCACATGCTCAACAATGGTGCCGATCTGAATGCCATCAAGGAGATTTTAGGGCACAGCAGTCTGGCGGCCACCCAGGTATATACGCACAACTCTATGGAACAACTCAAATCAATTTATAAACAAGCCCATCCACGGGCATAAACAAAGGAGGTTATTATGACAATTAACATTTCTTCCGTCCATTTCAAAACGGATCAAAAGTTAGAAGACTTCATCAACGAAAAAGTTGAGAAACTCAACAAGGTTCACGACGGCATCATCGGCTCAGAAGTCACCTTGAAACTCGAAAACACCGAAGCTCCTGAGAACAAGACCGCCGACATCCGAATCAAAATCCGCGGCAACGACGCCATTGCCAGCAAGACCGCCAAAAGTTTCGAGGAGGCCACCGACCTCGCCGTTGACGCACTGAAGAAACAGTTGCAGAAAATCAAAGAAAAAGAACAGACCAAACGATAAAACGCTGTCCTATAAGACAAAAAAAGGCTCTTGAACGGTTCAAGAGCCTTTTTTTTAATGTCCTGACGTCACTATTTCACATAATAGGTGAGTTTCATGTTGATGCTCACTCTCTTCTGTTTGGATGACGTGTTGAACGCACCACCCCAAGTGTAGTCCTCGTCTGCGGAGTTGGGGGCCGTAATCTGGAAGACGCCGGTGTTGGCCGTCTTCAGGTCGCCCAACTTGCCGCCGGCGTTCTCGGTGATGGTCATAGCACGATCGCGGGCATTCTTGGAAGCCTCCGCCAGCATTTCAAGCTTCAAATCCGCCAGTTTTGTGTAATAATATTCCGGACTGTAGCTGTCTATCTTGATGTTCTTGTCGTACAGTTCGGAGATCTCGCGGATAACCTTTTCCACCTTCTCCACATCCTTAGACTGGATTTTCACCACCTGGCTGGCTTGGTAGCCGCTGAAAATCTGGACACTCTTCCGCAGGCTTTCATCCCATCTCCACTGGGTCTGTTCCTCCGTGGAAATGTTTCCGAAATCCATCTCATCCTCCGAGATGCCTTTTTCTTTCAGGAAGGCCTTCACATCCGCCGCTTGGTTTTTCAGCGTGTTGTAAGCCGATTTCATATCCATGTCCTGCGCATCGTACCGCACGCGCCAGACAATCAGGTCGGATGTGAAATCCTTTTCGGCCAATCCCGTGACAGACACCGTTTTAACAGGTTTTTTCGTCTTATAGAAAGCAACACCGATGGCGATAGCCGCCAGGAAGAAGAACGCGCCAATAATCAAGGCGATTGTAAGACCATTATTTTTCATAGCATTTAATATTTAAAAATACATCCTTAAAACGCAATGTGATTGAAAAAATTATCGAACCCCATCAAAAAAATTCAACAATATAACTTATTGATTATCTTATCAATGTAATAGATCCATGCAACGAATACGACATCTGGCCCGTCAATGTGTTCACAAAAACGTCGCAACTGTAGTAATAAACGCCGTCGGAGCAGGTGCCGAAGGTGTCGGTGTCCGTTCCGTTCCACAGGATATCCGGATCGGACGTAGAGAATACCCGTTTGCCCCAACGATTGTAAATCCGCATATCCACCTTCACCACCCCATGATAGGGCATAAACGGCGAGAAGAGGTCGTTCACCCCGTCGCCGTTGGGCGTGAACACATTCGGGAAGCGGTATTCGAGGCAATCATAGATGTCAAAGCACGTGGTGTCCGACATCGCCGTCATATTCCGGTTGGAATCAGCGACGGTCATGGCAAAGCAGCCCACAATTTCCGCATCGCCATTGGACAGGTGATACTCGCATGGGACGGGATAGCAGATTTGCGATGACTCCATCGAGTCCACACACACGAACGGGGATTGCATCGTAGGCTTGTAATAGAAATAATAGTAACGGGCGTCCGACTCCGCCGTATCCGATGCAAACCGCCAGGAGTAAACCACTTCCTGACAATCCGTTGAGATGTCCAGCTCCGGCATTTGCGGCGGCTCATTATCGATGGGGACCGCACGCACCTGCTGCGAGCGGTTGAAGAGCGGCCCCAGCGTGTCGGGAACCCAATAATATCCGCGGGCGCAGATATAGTAGCGGTACACCTGCCCGTTCTCCAGACCGTTATCCGTATAGGAAGTTGTTGACGTACAGCCTACAGAATCCCACTGGTGGCCATCAAAACGGTAGATTGTATAATCCACATTATTCCAAGGCTGTTGCACCGACCATGAGAGATTCACCTTCCGGTCGCCGGGATAGGCGGACAGGAAAATAGAGGTGGCCGGATCGGAATATTCCACCACCGTATCGGCATTGTTGAACGAAACCTGATACGTATAGGCCAACCTTTCCGTATTCAAGTCATGGTCCATATATTCCGCCGTGTCGGTTTGCGGCATCGTGATAGGAACTGTATTAAGCTGTGTAAAAGAGCTTTCCGTCGATGATTTTCTATACAGATTGTAAAAATATGGCGGCGGGAAAGCGGTCGAGTCCACCTCCGGAGGGGCGACCCAACGCACTTTCAGCGTCCCGTGAGCCGTATCGGTCGTCACCACATCGGCATTGATAATCAGCGGGGCATCGTTGGCGATATGGACACAGACTTCATCCGATACGATGCTTTCGGAACCGTCGGGGAATAGGGCCACCACCCTGTAACAGTATTCATTAGCGTGATACAGAGGCCGATACGAGCCATCATCAAGCCAAGTGGTATCCATCCAATCCGCCGTGGAACCGATCCACTCGTAACCAGCATCGGCGGGCATACCTGTTTCACAATAATCCGGATCAAACGGATTGCTGCCACTGCGCCGATACACGTCGTAGCCCACCGCATTGGGACAGCTGTCAGGATGCCAGTAGAGCGTGACGGTATTGCCATACGGCACTGCCTCAATTATCTTCGGTTTTGGAGCTATCACCCTGATGTTCATTCTTTTAAAAGAGACCAACTCCACCTGAAGTCCATTATCTCTTGCTTTGAACAATACCGTATAGGGTGTTTTCTTTATATGTGAGCAAGCCGTATTCCAAGAAAAATTAACATGATACGGCACTGAATCTGTAATGGTGCCAAACTGAGCCGGCGATTCCGGCACAAGCAACGGCTCGCCCGAAGCCTCCAACGTGACACGCGTGGAGGTCTGATCCTGCACGAACACATCCATTTTGAGCGGAGAGCCGGCCACCACACAGGTGTCGTGTACCTCAACCATAGGCGGCTGGTTGTTGCAGGGCGCAATGGAAATCTGCATATCGCGCACCATACTGCTGATCATCAAGCCGTTGCGCCACTCCCGAATCAGGATGGCGATGTTGTACTCGCCAGCTACCGTGGGCGAATCCCAGACCAAATCACCCGTCACCGGATCTATCGCAATACTGTTGGAAGCATACGGCAGCGCATAGCCAGGAATCACTTCCCCATCCGTGCCGCGACAATCTATCAGGCTATAGGAGAGGCTGTCGCCATCGGGATCGTAAGCCCCGGGATTATGGTAGTAAATAACATTCGTGCAACCGTTATCTATCGGAGGATTCAGCAATTGTGGAGATGAATTACCGCCAATGAAAGGATTGATGACGATGATGGTCTCAATAAAAAACGGAATCTCCACCGAATTGGGAATGTTGACGATGCCCGCATTTCTGTTGGGATCCTCAAAGGAGACGTGAAACGTTCCCGCCGCCGAGAATGTGTGCTGGGTGACATATACATTCTTGCTGATATTATTCGGCATATTGATTTTCTGCGAACGTGGCACGGTGGAGGTGGTGCCATCGCCCCACGTAATGTCGATTTCGGGACGGTCGGCGAGGCTGGGCGTGTAGGTATAGGTGGTGATGGTAAACTCATAGGTCAGGCCCGACACATAGACATAGCTGATCTCGCCGGCACGCTGGTGCGTGGCGAACAGGCTGAACGAACACAGGAGCGTGAGCAGCACCCCGAACAGCCGGAGCCGATACTGGCAAGACCTACTCATCCTGAAGCGGCACAATCCTGTTGTCGGTTAGTTTGTAACGATGGCCACATTCGGGGCATACGGCAACGCCCTCTTCGTCAAAGGCCAACGTATGTCCGCACGCACTCACCCACACTATCTGCCGGGCGGGGTTGCCGACCATGAGGGCATAGTCAGGCACAGACTTGGTAACCACAGCGCCCGCGCCCACAAGCGCGTAACGCCCAATCTCGCACCCGCACACAACAGTCGCGTTGGCCCCGATGGTCGCGCCCTTGCGCACAAGTGTCTTTTTAAACTCTGTTTTTCTTTCTATAAAACTTCTGGGATTCAACACGTTGGTAAACACCATCGAGGGACCCAGAAACACATCGTCCTCACACACCACACCCGTGTAAAGAGAGACATTGTTCTGCACTTTCACATTGTCACCCAGCACCACATCGGAAGCCACAAACACATTCTGACCGATATTGCAGTTCTTTCCAATGGTGCAATGCGACATCAGGTGGCAGAAATGCCATATCTTGGTGCCGTCGCCAATCTGGCAATCGGGATCGATGACAGCGGTGGGATGAGTGTAGATGGACATGGAGCGACAGTTAATAGTTAATAGTTTATAGTTATTGGTTTTCATTAAGCAGCCCTGTTAGGGGGCAAGAGTTTGGTAGATGATGAATAATCGTTGTGGTTTAAAAATTGATTTTCAATTGTTTGGTGATATATTGTATTTGTTCGTCGGTGAGTTCGGTGTGCATGGGCAAGGAGAGAGCCTGGCGGGAGAGCATTTCCGAAACGGGGAAGTCGCCCTCCCGATAGCCGAGGTGGCGGTAGGCAGCCTGCAGATGCAGTGGGCAGGGATAGTAGATCATAGTGGGGACGCCGTTGTCGGCCAAATGCTGCCGCAGGGTATCGCGATGCTCCGGCGCCACGCGAAGGGTGTATTGGTGGTACGTGTGCGTAGAATATGGAGCCTTGGCCGGCGTGATGATGCCGGAACAGTCGGCCAATGCTTCCTCATAGAGGCGGGCGGCGCGCTGCCGTGCCTGGATATAGTCGTTAAGATGCGGCAGTTTAACCTTCAGCACGGCAGCCTGCAAGGTGTCGAGGCGCGAGTTGAGGCCGACATGGTCGTAGTAGTATTTCCGCGACATGCCGTGGTTGGCGATGCTGCGCATAGTGGCGGCCAGCTTTTCCGAGTTGGTGAACACCGCGCCGCCGTCGCCGAAACAGCCCAGATTTTTTGTAGGGAAAAACGACGTGCAGCCCACATCGCCCATCGTGCCGGCCTGATGCAAAGAGCCGTCGGAGAAGGTCACCTCCGCGCCAAGAGCCTGGCAGGCATCCTCCACCACGTAGAGGTTATGTTGGCGGGCGATGGTGAGGATGTGCTCCATATCGGCACACTGGCCAAACAGATGCACGGGCAGGATGGCTTTGGTGCGCGGGGTGATAACATTTTCAATCTTAGAAACATCCATGCAGAAGGTGTCGGGGGTAACATCCACCAGCACGGGTTTGAGGCCCAGCATGGCAATCACCTCGATGGTAGATACAAACGTGAAGGGCACGGTGACCACCTCGTCGCCGGGCTGGAGCTCCAGTGCGCGGAGGGCGAGGTAGAGCGCGTCGGTGGGTTTGACGTCGAAGAGGCGATACCAATCGTCGAAGAGACGGACTATGCCGTTAATACGGTTGTGGGCAGCTG
>JAFZKY010000023.1 GCA_017551725.1 Bacteroidales bacterium | reverse complement strand
TGTTTTGAGGAGATTTCAAATCATTCGTATCGCCCCTGCGCAATGTATCCGCACCACCGGGTTCGCATCGGCTTCGGCTAACCGTTGCAACTCTTCCAGATAAGGTTTTATCCATTGTGGACGCCGTTTCCCCATCACGCGGAACATCTCCGGTGCCTCCATCCGAACTTTTTCATCCTTGTCGTGGAGCAGCTCGGTAAACAGCGGCAAATGAGACTCATACGCATCGGGAGTGTTGGTGGCGATGTTCTCCGAAGCCCAAATGAAAGCCAGTCTGACACGGGGATTGTCGTCCGTGACTAACGTAAACATCCGTTCCCAATAGGGCTTTACGGTTTCAAATCGAGCCCGCCCGATTCTGCCGAGTGCATTCAACGCCCGTTCCCGCAATAAAACCTCTTGCGAGTCCAGAAATGAGGCTATCTTCTCAACGAAAGGTGCCGTTTCTTCGGGATATAGCAGTCCCATTTCGCCCAGCAACCACAACACCTTGGCGGTGATTTTCGGCGAATGGTTTTCCAACAGCGCCCCGACATACGCAATGTTCGCCTTCCAATCCCACTTCTTTTTGGTCAGCGTACCCAACTCACGATACAGTTCTTTGTCATTCATTATTCTAATACGGGATTTTGAAGCGGCAAAAATACGATGTTTTTCCCGAACTCCTTCCTTTACCGCCGCGGCCGTCGCCACTGCACAGACTACCGCCGCACTATACTTCACATCGATGACAGACAACGTCAACGGAAGGAGAAACAGCAACGCACCGGTGACCTTGTTCAGAATGCTGTGGTCGGCTAAGAACTGCTTCCGAACGATGTAGCTATAAACGATATTGAACACCTTGATGCAGGCGATGATGCCGACCCAGGCGTAAATCCAAACGGGGAGATGCAGAATCGGCAGCAGCTTGACCAGACAAATCACAACGAAGATGATGTCCGCAACGGTGTCTAATTTCGAACCGAAATCACTGACTGTGTTCGTCTTGCGCGCGACCCACCCGTCAACCATATCGGAAACGCCCGCAGTGAGGTAGAGTGCGTAAAACCACGGGGACAACGCCGCGCAGAACAAGAGGGCAATGCTGCAGAGGATGCGGATGGCGGTGATAAGGTTGGCCATAGTGGCTAGTAGTTAGTGATTAGTGGTTAGATTTTAGATTATTGGGCTGCCCCATCAACTATTATCTATTAACTATTCTGTTGCCTCATACAAACCACGGCCGCCACGGTTTCCACCAGTCCCAACACGAAATAGAGGTTGCTGATGGCGTTAAAGCCCCAGACCCACCATTCGAGGACGATCCAGAGCATCAGGATGATGCCGCAGGCGAGGACGGCCCACTGTGCGAGCGGGTGCTTCTTGAAGAGCAGGTACGCCGCGACCAACTGGGTGATGCCATTCAAGAACAGCAGCACGAAGCCCGACGGGATGAAGTTCCGGAAGAAGATATCTGGCCAGGGCATCTTCGCCCGCAGCAGCTCTAACAGTGGCTCGCCGCCCCACTTTACGCCCGTAGGGTCAATCCACATCATCACCGCACCGCCCACCGCGCCAATGCCGATGAAAAGGGTCAGAATTTTCTCAAATTTTACCACAAAACAAGATTTTAAACATTTATTCGTAGCGCAACGCCGTAATCGGGTCCAAATTGGCAGCCTTCTTCGCCGGATACCAGCCGAAGAAGATACCGGTTATGGCGCAGACCAGGAACGACCCCAAAATGGCCATCTCGCTCACCACGTATGGCATGTGCATCAGCTTGGAGGCCACATACGCGATAATCAGCCCCAAAATGATGCCGATGATGCCTCCAATAAGACTCAAAATCACACTTTCACACAGGAACTGCAGCATGATGTCGCGGTTGTGCGCCCCGATGGCCATACGCAAACCAATCTCCTTGGTACGTTCAGTCACTGTGACGTACATGATGTTCATGATGCCGATACCGCCCACCACTAACGAGATGGAGGCGATGGCGGCCAACAGCGTGGTCATCAGGCTGGTGACGGAGCTGATGGTGGAGACCAACTCCTCCTGCGTGCGGATGTCAAAATCGTCGGTTTCACCGCTCTTGATGCCGTGGTTGCTGCGCAATATGTACGTGATTTCCGTGGCAGCCAATTCCGACTCTTCTTCCGAGGTGGCCGAAGCGTACATCATATTAAAATAGGTGATGCCCAAAAACCGTTTCTGGATGGTGGTGTAGGGCGCAAACACGATGTCGTCCTGGTCGTCGCCCATGCCGCTTTGCCCTTTCGATTTCAAAACACCGATCACCGTCATGGGGATGGAGCCAAAACGGATGGATTTGCCTATTGGGTTTTCCCCGTTGGTAAACAATTCGTTTACTACTGTCTGCCCGATGACGCACACCTTGTTGTAGCGTTTCACATCGTCGTCGGTGAACATCACACCCTCTTTCAGTTCGTATTTCCGGATGTCCAGATAGGCGGCGGACACGCCGCTGACGGAGCAGCTGTGGTTGTTGTTGCCATAAATCAGCTGCTTGTTAGTTGTCACGTTCGGCGACACGGCGGCCACGTAGCGGGTGTTTTTGGACAGCGACTCCAAATCCTTGTTGTCCAACGTCTTGGATGACGACATACCCATATCCACACCGCCTCTGCGCTGGCGCGCGGGCATGATCATGATCATATTGGAACCCATGGAGGAGAGCTCCGACTTGACGCTTTGCGTGGAGGCCTGCCCGATGCTGACCATGGCGATGACGGAGGCGATACCGATGACGATGCCCAACATGGTCAAGGCGGTACGCATCTTGTTGCGGAACAGCGAGCTGATGGCTATTTTGATAAGGTTTCCGATGTTCATAGCTTAGTCTTCTTTTTGGAGGTTGAGGGCGGCCAGCGCATCCGCCGCCGACTGTGTATCAATGGGCGCATCCTCGATGATCTGCCCGTCGCGGAGCTTGATTTTACGGGTGGTGAAGGTGGCAATGTCGGGCTCGTGCGTCACGAAAGCGATGGTCTTGCCCTGCTCGTGCAAGTCCTGAAACAGGCTCATGATCTCGTAAGAGGTACGCGTATCAAGGTTACCGGTGGCCTCGTCGGCCAAGAGGATGACGGGGTCGTTCACGAGCGCGCGTGCGATGGCCACACGCTGCTGCTGACCGCCGGAGAGCTGGTTGGGCATGTGCTCCATGCGGTTTTCCAACCCCACCAGCTTGAGGGCCGCCTCCGCCCGCTCGCGCCGCTCCTTGGCCGGCACCGAGTTGTTGTAGAAGAGCGGCAACTCCACATTCTCAAGGGCCGTGGTGCGCGCCAACAGGTTGTAATTTTGAAATACAAACCCGATCTTTCGGTTGCGGAGTGTTGATAATTCGTTTTTACTCAAACTTTTAATAGAAACACCGTCAATGATGTAATCGCCGGCGGTGGGCGTGTCCAGACAGCCAAGGATATTCAGCAGCGTGGATTTTCCCGAGCCGCTGGTACCCATGATGCTTACGAACTCGCCTTCCGTAATGGAGAAGGAGATGCCTCGCAAGGCATGCACATCCTCGCTGCCCACGCGAAACACGCGCTCCAGTTTTTCTACTCTCAAAATATCACCCATGGCTATCTCTGCTTTTTTTGTGGCGGACCTGGCATAAAGGGATTGGAACTGCCTTCTTTCTGGGATTTGCCCTGCGGCATACCTTGTGGCATTCCGCCTTCCGGCATTCCTTTCGGCATCCCAGGCATGGCCTCGCTAACACCGATGACAACCTCTTCTCCGGCCTGCAACCCTTCCGTTATCAAGGTGTTAACCCCATTGTTCAAACCGATGGCAACACTCACCTGCTCGTAAACATTTTCTCCTTTTTTCACCCATATCGTCTTTCTGGAAACGTCTCTCAACCCACGGGCAACCTCATCATGATTTTTATACAATGTCTTGAACGTGTAGCCTTTTTTCTCAAACTGCTTCATCAAATCCTGATCCAGAGAGGCATACAAGGCGGTCATCGGGATGCTGACGCCGCTCTCTTTCTTGGTGGTGATGCTCACGTTGGCCGTCATGCCCGGGAAGAGCTTGGTTTCCGGATTGGGCGCATTAATGATGACCGTGTAGGTCACCACGTTGGAGGTCACCGTCGGGTTGATGCGAACCTCTTTCACGGTGCCGGTGAAAACATCGTCGGGGAAGGCATCCACGGTGAACGTCACGGGCTGGCCGGCTTTCACCTCGCCAATGTCGGCCTCATCCACCTTCGCCTCCACCTGCATCTGCGTCAAGTCGTTGGCAATGGTGAACAGTGTGGGCGTGCTGAACGAGGAGGCCACGGTCTGGCCCTCTTCCACCGCCTTGTCCATGATGACACCGTCGATGGGCGAATAGATGGTGGCATAGGAGAGGTTAGTCTGCGCGCGCGACAGGTCCGACTGAGCCGTCTTGAGCTGGTTCTTGGCCAGGTTCAGCGAGTTGACCGCCGACTCGTACGACTCCTGCGTGGCCGCCTTGTTGTCGTAGAGGGCTTTCACACGGTCATACTGCTGCTGCGCCAGCGTGAGGTTGCTCTTCGCGTTCGACACGCTGGTCTGCGCCTGCGTGAGCTGCTCGTTGAGGTTGGAGCGGTCAAGTTCCGCCAGTTTCTGTCCTTTTTTCACGTTGGTGTTGAAATCCACGTAGATATGCTCCACGATACCCGACACCTGCGTGCCCACATCCACCTTATAGACGGGCTGCAGCTCGCCGGTGGCCGTCACCGTCACCTCGATACTGTCGATGGTGCTCCGCAGCGTGTTGATCTGCATCTCGGTATGCTTGCCTTTCTTAAGCACAAATAACAGAATCACCGCAATCAATACAACCGCTGCGATGATGATAATCCATTTTGCCTTTTTTGATAGTTTTGCTGACATATTTGTAGTTTGTTAAGATTATACTTTCCTGTTTTCACCCTTACAACTTCACCGGCACGCCCATCATCACATCCAGAATCTTGCGTTCCAGCACAAAGGAGTATTTGGCCTGCATATATCTGTTGAGTTGGTTGAGGTAGTTGGTCTGCTGTTGGATGAGGTCCACCGCCGTCACGGAGCCGTATTTGAACTTGTAACTGTAGGCATTGTAGTTGGCCTCGTACGCATCTTTCTGGGCCTCGGCCACAAGGTAGTCGTTCTGCGCCGAGAGCACGTCGAGGTAATACTGCTGCAGTTCGCGGCCCACCTGGTATTCGGTCTCCTTCTGGCTCAGTTCAGCCTGCTGCACACGCAGTTCGGCCAGCTGCACATTATGGCGCACCGTGCTTCGCTGGTAGATGGGAATGCTGAGGTTGAGCCCGATGTTCTCGCCCAGACCGTGCCACAATTGCGTGCCCCAGCCTAAGTTTTCAGACAGGTTGTTGCTGTTATAACCCGTGCTGATGCCGGCGTTGAGCGACAGGGTCGGATAATAGTTGGCCTTTCTCAACTTCACATCGTACTGGGCATCGATGATGTCGTTTTCCTTCAGTTTCAATTCCGGAAGGTAATTCTTTGATTTGGTCATCATCTCCTGCATCTGCGGAACCTCCAGACTTTTGAAGAGCGTGGCGCTGTCGGGACGCACGATGCGGATATCGGCATTGGGATCAATGGCCAATAAGTTCTTAAGTGTGAGGTAATTGTTTTGGATGTTGATTTTGGTGTTTTCAATATTGTAGAGGTCGGAGGTGTATTGGGCCTGCAGCATCTTGTACTCGCTCTCCAAAATCTTGCCCACTTTGAACTGCTGTTCGCCCTGCTCCATCTGCTCCTTGCTGCTTTCCACCACTTTCTGCTGATACTCAAGCACATCCTCATTCATCATAATGTTCAGAAAAGCCTGGATGATGGAAACACGGATGCTGTTTTTCTTCTGTTCCAGTTCCAATTCCGATTGCTCCACCTGCAACTTGCTTTGTTTTATGGAATTATAATTGCTGAGGCCATTAAACAGCGTCATTCCGGCGCTGATGCCGTAGTTACCGTTCCAGGAGACAGACTTCTGATAATGGTTCGTGCCCAATCCTTGAGAGGCGGAGGCAGAAACCGACGGAGCAATGTTCTCTTTGGCTTGTTTTAGGTTGATTTCCGAAGATTGGATGTTCAAACTATACGTCTGCAGCGTGTAATTATTTTCTTCAGCATAACGGATGCAGTCTTCCAATGAAAGCCGCATCGGATTCGAAGTTGTTGTAGAATTAATCTGGGAAAAGGAAACCGGTATTAAACCCAGTAAAAGAATGTTTAGTATAAATATATTCTTCATCTTTGAAAAAAAGAAAGTGGATTAAATATTTGGACCAAGGTTTAAAACATGATGAAAAAAATGTATTTTTGCAACATTAACATTTGTAAAAAATTGTTTGCTAAAATATTGTACAACAAGAAGGAATAAGATCGCCCCATTATGCCGTTTGTAGATACCCACACCCATCTGTATCGGGAATACTACCCGGAGGATTTCGAGGCCGTTGTGCAACGCGCCATCAATGCCGGTGTCACCCGCATGATTCTGGCCGGTGTGGATAGTAAAACTCCTGCGCAGATGCAGGAGGCTGTGGAGCTCTTCCCCGACAACATGTTCACCCTGGTGGGCTTGCATCCCGAGGAGGTGAAGGCCGACTACGAGGCGGAGCTGGAGCGCGTGCAGGCACAGCTCTCCGACCGCAATGTCATCGGCGTGGGGGAAATCGGGCTGGACTACTACTGGGACCGCACCTTCGAGAAGGAGCAGGAAGAGGTTTTTTACCGGCAACTTTGCTGGGCCCGGGATCTGCAACTGCCTTTGTCGCTGCACATCCGCAGTGCCTATTCGGAGGCCATCGGCATCCTCCAGCGTTTCAAACCCGGCGAGCTGAAAGCCGTGCTGCACTGCTTCTCCGGCGGCATTCAGGAGGCCGAATGGGCCGTCAAACGAGGATTCGCCATCGGCGTGGGCGGCATCGTCACCTTCAAAAACAGCAAACTTCAGGAATTGTTGCCCAAGGTGGGCTTGGAAAATATCGTGCTGGAAACGGATGCGCCCTATCTGGCTCCCGTACCCCATCGGGGCAAGCGCAACGAGAGCGCCTACATCCCACTTGTGGCGCAGAAGATTGCGGATATTTTCCAAGTTTCCGTCGCTACGGTAGAAAATCAAACCACAGAAAACGCCCATCGGATTTTCGATAAATTACCATTATAGTAAAATAAACACAGTTAATAAACGTTAACAATCAGGTTTTATAAAAATCAAGAATATGATAGAATCTACTATTTTCACTCCTTGTCAGATAGGCCCCATCACGCTGCGTAACCGTACCATCCGTTCGGCAGCGTTTGAGAACATGGCGCATGGGAACAGACCTACGGAAGAATTGTTCAACTATCACACGGCCGTAGCCAGAGGCGGTGTGGGCATGACGACGGTAGCGTATGCGTCTGTCTGCCAAAGCGGTCTCTCTTTTGACGGCCAACTGTGGCTTCGCGAAGAGATCATCCCGGATTTGAAAAAACTTACGGATGCCATCCATGCAGAAGGAGCCAAGGCTTCCATCCAGATCGGCCACTGCGGCAACATGACGCACCGCAGCACCTGCGGATGCAAGCCGCTTTCCCCATCGGGACGTTTTAACCTTTATTCACCCACTTTCACGCGCCAGATCACCAAGGCGGAAATCTACGAGATGGTGGAAGACTTCGGACGCGCCGTCGATCTGTGTCGTCGCGCCGGCTTCGACTGCATCGAACTGCACGCCGGTCATGGTTACTTCATCAGCCAGTTCCTGTCGCCCTACACCAACCGTCGTAAAGACGAGTTCGGCGGCTCGCTGGAGAACCGTATGCGCTTCATGAAGTTGGTGGTTTCCAAGGTGATGGAAGAAGCCAAGGATGACATGGCTGTTGTGGTGAAAACCAACATGTACGACGGTTTCCGCAGCGGCATGCACGTGGACGAGTGCATCAAGGTGGCGCAAGAGCTGGAAAAACTCGGCGTACATGCTTTGGTGCTCACTGCCGGCTTCGTGAGCAAAGCCCCCATGGAGGTGATGCGTGGTGCCATGCCCATCAAGACCATGGCTTACTATATGGATATGAAGAAGTTCTGGTGGTTGAAATTCGGCTTGCACCTCGGCGGCCGCATCGTCATCCCCACCGTGCCCTACAAAGATGCCTACTTCTTTGAGACGGCCATGAAATTCCGCAAAGCCCTGACCATGCCGCTGATCTATGTGGGTGGTATGGTGAAAAAAGAGGATATGGAGATGGTGCTGGATGCCGGCTTCACCGCCTTCCAGATGGGCCGCGCCCTGATCCAGGACACCGATTTCGTCAACAAGCTGCACTCCGGCGAAGTGACGGCCAGCGGTTGCGGACACTCCAACTACTGCATCGGACGTATGTACACGCTGGATATGAAGTGTCACCAATGCATGGAGAAGAACGGTCTCCCCTGCCGTCTGCAAAAGGAAATCGAGAAGGCTGAAGAGGCCGTTAAAAAGAGTAACCGGTAATGGCAGATATTCTGATTGTGGACCGGGTTCACCCTTATCTGGCGGAGCGGCTTTCTCTTCGCGGGTTCACCTGCCACACGGACATGACATTTACACAAGAATCATTCATAGCCGGGCCAGACTGCTGGTCCGGCTTGATTATTCGTAGCCGTTTTGTGGTGGATAAGGCGGTGATAGACTCCAAGCCCTCGTTGAAATTCATCGTGCGCATCGGCAGCGGGGTGGAGAATATCGATGTGGCGTATGCGGAGAGCAAGGGGGTGCGGGTAATATCCACCCCCGAGGGCAATGCCCACGCCGTGGCCGAGCATTGCCTTGGCCTGTTGTTGTCAACCTTACGGCATATACCCACCGCCAATCAGGAAGTGCGTGCCGGCCAGTGGCTGCGCGAGAAGAACAAAGGCACGGAGCTGAACGCCCACACCTACGGCATCATCGGCTATGGGCACACGGGACCCGCCTTCGCACGCCTGCTGACCACCCTCGGCTGCACCGTGCTCGCCAACGACTGCTACAACGCCTCCGCCGGCGACGCGTACGCCCGCATGACGACCATGGAGGAGATCTTCGAACAGTGCGACGTTATCTCCCTTCATGTCAACTATCGTCCTGAGAACCATCATCTTGTCAATGACGAGTGGATTCTCGCCGTGAGAAACCCCTTCATCCTGCTCAACACTTCCCGCGGGCAGGTGGTCAACACCGCCGACGTGGTGCAACATCTGAAAAGCGGCAAAATCCTGGCCGCCGGCCTTGACGTGCTGGAATACGAAAGCCCCAAGCTAAAAAACCTTCCCAAAGAGGAATGGCCCGAGGCCATGGAGCAGTTGGCCGCGATGGACAATGTAATCCTCACCCCGCACGTGGGCGGACAAACCCCCGAGGCCGAACTTCGCCACGCGCAAATTGCCGTGGAAAAAATTCTAAACATCTGATCCGAGCATGAATTTAGCCGTTGGCTATTGAACGGGGAACCATGAACAATTAGCAATTAATAATTAATAGTGAATAATTAATAGTTTTCACTATTCACTATTAACTATTCACTGACTACTAATCACTGATTACTGATTACTGACTACTGCTCACTTCTTCACAAAGCTCTTCGTCACCACGCCCTTCTCGGTGCTGATGCGCACGAAGTACATGCCTGAAGCAAGCTCCCGCACATCAAGCTCAACGGTATTGGCATTCACCTCCACCGTCTTCAGCAACTTACCATACACATCATAAACCTGAACCCTGTCCACTGTCCCCTGAACCCTGTTCACTGTAAACCGTCCATTGTTCGGGTTCGGGTAAACTTCAATAGGGTTCTTCTCATATTCCTCCGTCCAGGTGCAATCCTCCACAAAACTGAAATTCTCTTGCGTGGACCATATTGGGGCTTCCTGATAAGATGCAAGTGTATGGCATGGAATTGTGAATTGTATGGGGTGAGTTGGGAAACTGTTGTTGTTTATGGCGGGCGGAATTACACATTCCATATTTACCCGTTCCAAACCCGTGTTGTTTTCATAACATTCAAATACGTTTAAACCAATTTGGAGAACTTGGTTGGGGATTGTAACGACATGTAAATGTGAAGTGGACAGAAAAGCTCCATCATCAATATTTACCAAGGACTGAGGTAACTTGACCGATTTAAGAGAATCACAATATGCAAAACAATTGTTCGGGATAATGGTCACTCCTTCAGGTATGACCAAGGAGTCTAAACCAGACATCTCAAAACAAGAGGTCCCCAATGAAACCAAATTGTTTGGAAGTTGCAGTGTTCGAAGTTTTTTAAAACAATACATGCAATAGTCTCCTAACTCCAACGGGGAATTGCCTTCTTGAAAACCAACATAATGACATTGAATTTCCGGTATTTGCGGAAAATATGTGTCGGAAAGCATTCTTCCTAATTTCTTCAATGTCGAAGGAAATATGAGACTATCCATTTTTTCTGCCCCAAAGGCATCTTCCTCAATTTCCTCCAGTCCTTCATGCAATATGATTTTTTCAAGTGGGCATTTGAAGAATGTGGAATGCTGAAGCACAGAAACACCGCATGGGATATCAACAATTCTAATGGAACAAAAAGCAAAGGCCGCCTCACCCAACCATGTAAGCGTTGGTGGCAACTCCACCTGTTCCAATGGTGTACCACAAAAAGCCCCGTATAATATTTGCTGCACCCCGGGCATGACAATCTCCGACACCCTTGAATGATAAAAAGCTGCCGTGTCAATCGTGGTGACAGTCGCGGGCAGAATCACTTTCTTGATGCCCCACTGAAAGTAAAAAGCCTCATTGTCAATAGCAGAAACAGAATATGTTATGCCATTGTTGGAAACCTCTGAGGGGATAGTTATGAGAGAATCATAGTTGTACAGCGGATAGGCATAACCCGGCTGGCCCACATCAAAGGCCGTATGAGGCACATGCAACGTGTGAAACACCGAATCCATACACCGCGTCACCGCCACCGTGTAGGGAGCGGAAGAGGATGTGACCCGATAGTAAAGCGTGTCGCCATCCACATTTGCGGCTTTGAAATCGTACGGCGGATAAGATGTCTGGGCCATGGCCATCCATGAGCATATCAGCAACGCGAGGGTGAGGGCTTGTTTTTTCATGAGGATTTGGTTTTATTGTTGATTTGTTGAAGTGTTTAATTGTTGATTTGTTGGAATAAGAACTTTGACTATGAACCTTGACTTTGAACTTTGAACCTTGAACTTTGACTTTGAATTTTTTTCGTTTCTTAACTTCTCAATTCAACAAATAAACAATTCAACACTTTTTTCGTGGCAAATATAAGAAAAACATCCCTCCCAAAAATGAAGGTACCTTCATTTTCGTCAAATATTCGTCATATTTTTCGGAATTTCACCCCGTATATCGCATTTTCACCCCAGAAAATGAAGATACCTTCATTTTCGCCCCCCCATCCCCTAACTCCTATTCACTATTCACTATTAACTATTCACTAATCGCTGTCCCCTAAAAAAAAGGAGCCGACACCTTCCAGCATCGACTCCTTTGATTTTATATCCGAATAAAGCGTGTGCGCTTACTTCTTCACGAAGCTCTTCGTCACCACGCCCTTCTCGGTGCTGATGCACACGAAATACATGCCCGCAGACAGTTCTCTCACATCCAGCTCTACCGTATTGCCATTCACCTCAACCGTCTTCAACAGCTTGCCATACACATCATAAACCTGAACCCTGTCCACTGTACCCTGTACCCTGTTCACTGTAAACTGTCCACTGTTCGGGTTGGGATAGAGGCTGATGGTCTGCTCGTAGTCGGCGATGCCGTCAGGCAAAGTGGTGAATTGAACCATGTTGGAAGGTCCGCTCTGACCATCCTCACAGTTGGCCACCACGTATGCGGAATAACCCGTTTCCGGCTGCAGACCCGTAAGAGTATATGGATGGGCATTGGCCGTGACCGTGGACCATTGGGTGGCGTTGTCATCCTTGTAGTTCACCGTCCAGGAGGTGGCATGGCCGTTCTCCGTCCACTCGAGCACCACGCTGTTCTTCGTCATGTTCGTAGCGGCAAGGTTGGAGGGTTCCGGACATCCGGCCGGCAAAGCCTCCGTGGTGAACGTCAACTCGGCAGACCAGTCGCTGCTGGCATTGTCACCGCACACGGCCTTGACAGCCACCTTGTATTCGGTTTCCGGATCAAGGTTGCTGAGTGTGTAATGGTTCGTGGCTACGGGTTGCTGATCCCAAGTCGTTTCACTGGTTTTTCTGTATTGTAAAATCCAGGAAACCGCATTGTTGGCATCCCAAGACAAGTCCACCGAAGAGGTAGTGATGGTGCCAGCCGTCAGACCCGTGGGAGTCAGACACACGTCGGCTTGCGGCGTGGTGAACGTGAGCGTGTTGCTCCACAGGCTGTTCATGTTGTTAGCACAAAGCGCACGGACACGAACCTCATAGTTTGATTCCGGGGTCAGGTTGGGTAATACGCAGTTCGGTGCGCTGACGGTCATGGTCTGCCATGTGGCAGCCGCTTGCGTCTTGTAGTTCACCTCCCATTGGCTGGCTCCATTAGGACTCCAGCTGATAGAAGCACTGTTGGCCGTCAAATTGGAGTATGCCAAGTTGGTGGGCTGGTCGCACACCACAATCGGGCGCACGGCGATGTCATCAACGCAGCAGCGGTACGCCAGCGTAGTGGATGTAGGATAGGTGTTCACCCACTTGAAGGCGATGCGAGCACCTGCCGGCACATTGGTGACATTCTGGAAGGAGACGGAATCTCGGGTTATCGTGGTGACCGGCACAATATTAGCCACTGGAACAAAGCTGGCCATATCGTAGGCATCCGTCGTGTAACCCACCTCCAAACGCACGTAAGTGGCATCGGCAGTACCCATACGTTTGGCAAACGCAATGCTGATGTTGTCAATCGGCTCATTGAATTCCGGCAATGCCACAAGGGTGGAATCCGTGGGATAAGCCTGCATCAACAGCGTGTTGGGCTCGCTGGAAGCGAATGCGTATGATGTGGATGCCAGACGGGAAACCACGTGCGGCTGCCATGCCGCATAGCCAAACGTACTGAATCCGTGCCAGCAATCCGGCAGAACACCCTCGGTCTGATAGGTGGCATTGGTCGTGATAGCATCGAAATTCTCAAGATACGGCAATGTCTGCGGTGCACATACAGTATGAGCCGTTACGGCGTCCGAGTAGGTGCTGCCACTGGTTGCCGAACAATTCGCCATCACGGCGAACTCGTAAGCCGTGCCCGCCTGCAGACCCGTGACAACATAAGGATGCGTCGTCACATTCTGCACATAGGAGTACGTGCTCATGCCCGCTTCGGCGTAACGGATGGTGTAGCTGGCCGGCGAGTCATTCCACGGATCGTTCCAATCTAACGTCACCGAGTTGGCGGTCACTTGATTCACCATCAAACCCTCCGGATCGAAACAGGACGGAATCTCAGACACTACAACATTGTCTATATATACCGTATTGTATTCAGAAGTACGGGAAAGGAAGGCGATAAAGTTTCCATTGCCGCTGTACTGGCTGAATACCACGCGTTTGGGTTCAAAGATGCTGGGCAGCGGAGAAGACACCGTATCTACAGGCACAAAGGTGCTCAAATCGTACGGATCGGTCATCACACCTACCACCAAATAATAGCTGGCCGTAGAGGCCTTATAGTCGAATTGCACTTGCAACGTGTTGATATTCCGGTTGAACGGAGACGTTGTAGCCAATGTATAGCTGCCAGAGCCCGTACCGGAATAGAAATACAACGTACCCGACGAAACATACGGGTAATTGGTGGTAGTGGAATAGGTGGTCATTCTTTCCCAACAATGCGGGAAAGCGGACGAGCCGGTACCCCAAGTATCGAAATTCTCTGCAAACGGCAGCGAGTCAATAGGTGTGCAGTCGGTGCGGAACGAGTACACCTGGCTCCAAGCGCTGTTTTCGGTAGCACTGCAGATGGAACGGACATACACGTCATAGTTGGTACCCGGGGTAAGGCCAGTGATGGTGAGGCTG
The DNA here is from genome assembly GCA_017551725.1 of Bacteroidales bacterium. Lineage (GTDB taxonomy): Bacteria > Bacteroidota > Bacteroidia > Bacteroidales > WCHB1-69 > F23-D06. The sequence goes on along the minus strand of JAFZKY010000023.1, from coordinate 58,275 downwards.
TCCTCGTAAGCAATCACCGAGGTGGCACCCGCCACCAGCACGTCGGGACTGAAACCTTCAGGACCGTAGGCCACTTCCCATTCGGTTTCACCGCTGCCGTTACGCCACTTCATGGAAGCAGAAGTCATAGTGATGTCAGTAGCCGTAAGGTTAGCCGGCTTCACACAACCCGGAGCATACGTCACTGACAGGTTGTCGATATACAGCGTGGTCGCTGTCTGCACGGAACGGAGGGCGATAAACTTGCCCGTTCCGAGATACGAGGTAAACGGGATGTGGAACTCATTCCACACCGTGGTGCGGGCATTGACTGTTTCCACCAACTCGAACGTACTCATGTCATTCGGATTGCTCATCACACCCACCTCAACGGAATAGTTGAGATTAGAGAATTTTCCGAAGAAGTTCAATTGCAATACGTTGATATTGGCATCTATTTCAGGCAGAACCGCATAGTTGCTCGTTGTAGAGGTGGTATAGAAATAGAGATAGTTGCCAACATAGACATACGAAGCGCTGTTATTCGTATATAATGTTCCGTTACCGGTCTTGGTCCAACACTCCGGAACATTGCCCGATCCGGTGGACATATTGTCGAAATCATGGGAATACGGCACCGAGAACGGCGCGCACGTGGTCGTGAAATGGCAAGCATAGGACCAAGGCGACGGCGTGCCGTCGGGGCAGATGTTGCGCACATAGAACGTGTATGAGGTGTTGGGCTGCAGGTTGTTCAGTTCGAAGGGAACGCTCAAATCCGAAATCGTAACGGGCGTGACGGTATCAGGATTGAAGCCCGGCTCGCCATAAACATACTCGCAAGTGCTGATATTCGGGGTGGAATACCAGTCGATACCCACAGTCTCGGACGACAGGCTCCGAACCACGACGTTCAGCGGCATGAAACAGCTCTCCGCCACATCCAAAACCAGATTGTCGATGCGCACCGTGTTGGTCTTCACACCGTCACCGCATTTGATGGCGATGAAACGTCCGCTTCCCGTATAATTGGCAAAATAGACACTCATATCCTCCCAAACGGACAACGTGGAGGGGACGATGGTTTGGATAAGCTCAAAGCTGTTGGGATTCATAGGATTGTCCATAACACCTATCTGCACACCATTATCCGCGGTCGTGATCTTCGCCTTGAACGATAACTTCAGATCCGTGAGGTTGATGGAGGCATCCAGTTCGGGAAGAATGGCTATATCAAAGTAGGTGGACGTGGCGTAGAGATACAGGGCACCCGGTGTGGAATAGACGTTGGCGGCTGCCGTGTTGATGTACGGGTAATTCGTTGTCGTACCGCTGTAGTACTTGCCCCAACAAGCCGGAAGGTTCGTCAGAGCAACACCTCCATTGTCGAAATTCTCCACGTAAGGCAATGTGGTCACCGCATTGCAATATGTGGTTGCGGTGATAACATCCGTATAGTCACTCTCATCACCATAGCCGCAAACGGACTTCACCTTGATCTTATACACAGTACCGACAGACAGGTTGTCTATGTTATAGAACGTGTCCGTAATTCCCGTGATAGGAATCCAGACGGAAGCCGTATCCTCCTTGTATGCGATTTCCCATTCCGTTTCCATGTCGCCATGTGTCCAGGAAACCAATATGGAGGTTTGCGTGGCCTCCTCTGCGGTAACGTTAACCGGCTTATAACAGGTAGGAATTTGATCCAGCACAAAATTATCCAAATACATATACATTACTGAATTCATACCTCCCATCTTAAAGGCAAGGAATCGGCCTGTACCGGTATAGTTGGAAAATTCCACGATTTGTTCTTCCCATGTGTTTGTAGTGCTCACTTTAATGGTGTCATACGGCACAAAAGTGTTGATGTTCATGGAATCCGTCATGAAGCCAATCACAATCCAAGAAGATGTGGAACTGCTACGCACACGGAAGGTGGCGGCCAGCCCCTGAATATTGATGGCATCGTCAATTCTGGGCGTGGCAAGGAAATTCGAGAAATAGGTGTAACTATATTGGTCACTCTGTACGCCACTGCAGAAATAAACAGAAGCAGGGGCAGAGAAGTTCGTGGTGGTTATATACGGATAATAATTGTAGTTTCCTGTGTTGGTACAACCATGCGTCCAACAGGTGGGATGCACATTGGAGCCCGTGCCATACGTGTCGAAATTATCGGTGAACGGCAGCGTGGAGATGATACCGCATTCCGTCATAAACGGGTATTCCAAAGACCAGAAGCTCTCGCTGCCCATGCCGCAGTCGGCCTGCACCTGGACAATGTAATTCGTGGAGGGTATCAGGTTGGTAATCGGACAACTGTTCGTGGAAAGTCCGTTATATTCCGTCCATGCCACCTCTTCGTTAGCTGGCTTAATACGCAGGTTCCATGCGCTCACACTGGCATCCGACGGCCATGTGGCAACTGCACTTGTGGTCGTGATATTGTTGAACGTCACATTCGTCGGACGAGGACAATCGTTCGCATAATTCAAATCCAATTCGTCAATATAATACAAGCCGGTGCCCGTCGTGTTCAATCGGAAGGCGATATGGCGGTTGTAGCCCGTAGTCTGCACGCTGTCGAAACGGACTTCCACAAACTGATGGCTAGCCGCCAATGTGGGAACTGTGTGGACCAGCTCAAAGGTGGAAGTGTCGAACGGATTGCTCATGACACCAATCTCCAGGTTGCCGGAGGTGTTGGCCACCTGGTAAGCCCAGAAATTAAGCGACAGGCTCTCAATATTGGCGTTGATCGGCGGAGTGGCCGCCCAAGCGTTTTTACTGCTGAAACGCAAGGCCACACCACCATCGTGCGCATACGAAGTGGAGCTATAAACCGACGGATAGGTCAGCGTGGAGGAAGAAGCATACGCCATCGGACGCGTCCAGCAATCCATATAGGCGTTGTTGGTCATGCCCTCGAATGTCTGCACATACGGCACATCCATCACATCGGTACAAACGGTGATGAACGTCTCATCAAAGCAGTATGCACTCTCTCCGTTGGTACAGGTCATCTTCACCTTGAATGTGTATGCGGTATTTTCATCAAGACCCGTTGCCGTGTACGTGGTATCGGTGAGACCAGGCACTACTGTCCAGGCTGCATCCGGATCGTCCGCAGCGATGTATGCCAACGTATAGGAGAGAGGCGTGGTACCCGCAGGCGCATTCCAGGAGCAGGAGATGCTGTTGTCGGTACCATGTGTCTGCACCAGATTCTCCGGCATGGGACATCCAGCCACAGTAACCGACAGGTTGTCGATAAAAATTCCATTATAGTTGAAACCATCCGGCTTGGGGGCTATCATGGCAATATAACCACTTGGGCCATTGTAATTGGCAAACGACAAAAGATACGGCTCGTAGGTTGTGGTCGTAAGACTAAGCGTATCCAAGGGTATGAATGTACCAAAATCCACCGGATCGGTCACGATACCGATAAAAAGTCTGCCCTGATACGTTGAAGTAGAAGAAGACTTGCGCGCCATGAAGTTGAGTTCCAGCGTATTCATCGGGTTGGAAAAAGCGGGCAACACCACATAGTTTATACCACTGGTTGTTGCCGTGTAGGAATACATATACAAATAGTTGTTACCGGAATAGGCATTTGTCGTGGAGTTGTTAACATACGGGAAATTCTGGTTGGGCAACGAATTGTCCTTGCGCCAGCAGTTCGGCACCGGATAGCCGCCGGCAGAACCGCCCGCAAAGCTCTCAAAGTCCTCCACATACGGAGCGTTCTTGGGCAGACAGACCGTCACAAAGGAGAGCGACGTGGTGTAGTAAATATCGCTGCCACAGTTCGGACGCACCCTAACCTCCACGGTGTAGGAGGTGGCATCGTCCAATCCGGTAATCGTGTAGGAGGTGTCCGTAAGGCCGAACATATCCGTCCAGGAGGCATCACCCGGCAACTTGTAGCTGAAATCATAGGAAGACACTCCCGTGGAACTCCAAGAGATCTGCACCGAATTGGTGGTCATACCTGAAACTTCCATCTTGGAAGGATACATGCAGTCTGACCAATACATGCCGAAGTCGTCCACGTATGAGGTAGCTCCTGTGGATCTGAGCGTGACATAGCGACCCGTGGCCGTGCTGCCCGCCAGATTAATCGTGGCCTCCTGCCAGTCGGTGTTTGCCGCCGGGGTGAAGGTTTGGATGGGGGTGAATGTGTTAATATCCGTGGGATTGCCCATCACACCCACCTGGATGGCCGCCGACGAGGTGGCCGACGACTTTTTCATCCAAAACTTAACCGTAACATTTCGTGCCAGCGTATCTGACAACAATGGCGGCGCGATGATATAAGAGCTAAGCGTTGTTGACGCATACATATACACACTTGCGTTGCCGGAAAGATGGGTAGTGTTCAGATAAGGATAAGATGTGGCGGTTGTGGTATATTTCCGGTTCCAGCAGGGCACCTCAAAATGACCTGAGCCCGTGGTGTAGCCATCAAATTGCTCAATGAAAGGAAGCTGGGCCAAGGTACAAGGCTCAACGGGCGCAATAGGCGTGTTCTCACATTCCGGTGACGACATGGCCGGGGACCCTGTGCTGTAGATGGCCTCCACCGAATAGCAATAGGAGGTGTTTTCCTGCAATCCGGTATCAATGAAAGAGAAGCCTTCAATAAGCGCGGTATCTGCAAGAAGATAGTCACGATAGACTTTGAAACCCGACAGGTTGTCGGACACGAACTCGCCCTTCACCACAAACGGAATACCCATCTGTTCCAGGGAGGTGCCGTCCGTCAAAGCCGTCCAGTTTCCAGTATTGGTGTTGTACTGAATGGCATTACCCGTGCTCAACTCGGTGAGGATAGAGCGAGGGGCAATCCAGGGCGTGTTGGAAGCCGTGAAGCAGACGGCCACCCAATACGTGCCGGCAGGCAACGGCGTGTTGATATTGGCCGTGATCCGCATGATCGGACGGTCGGTGTTCGTCAAGGCCGTGGCCGTGGTACGATAGATGCCGGTCCACTCCTGCGCTACCATACAGCTGACCGTACCGCTGGTCCACACCGGCACTGCCGTGGAGTCTATCGGCTGGGTGTCGTAGATGCGCACATAGCAGCCGGTGAACGGCATGGAGGTGGGCGTGCTGCCCGTCACGTAAGCGAAAAAGTCGATTTTAGACACCACAGCCGCACCGTTCAAGGTAAACTCATCGGCCATCCAAAACGATTTGTCCAAATTGCTCAGATTGGCATTGGCATTGTAACCGTAGTTACCCTGACCGCCATACATGGCGCTGATATCCTCGCCGTTCTGCCCCGCACCCGGGCGTGTCACCAGGTCAGCCTGATCAAAAAGATTCAGTCGAGAAGGCTGGGTGGTACCATAAGGCACATCCCATGTGATCTTCATCTGGGAGTGAGAGAGAGGCGTAACAACAACGTTTTCAGGCGGATTTGTCTGTGCAAATCCAATGGTCGCCAAACATACGGTCAAAACAAGGATTAGTAATTTTTTCATAATGGTTTTTTTTATTGTTATATATAATTGTTACCGTTTTTATCTATTTGTTACAACAATAATAGAAAGCAAAAATACAAAAAAAACGGCACTTTTTCTTGTGCCGTTTTTCTTTGAAAAATACTGATTTCACTTCTTCACAAAATTCTTCGTCACCACGCCCTTCTCGGTATGGATGCGCACGAAATACATACCAGCAGAAAGTTCTCTCACATCAAGCTCAACGGTATTGCCATTCACCTCCACCGTCTTCAACAACTTGCCATACACATCATAAACCTGTACCCTGTCCACTGTCCCCTGAACCCTGTTCACTGTAAACTGTCCATTGTTCGGATTCGGGTAGAGCGTAATGCCCAACTCGTAGTCAGCGATGCCGTCGGGCAGCGTGGAGAAGTTGACGGTGTTGGAAGGTTCGCTTGAATCATCCGTGCAGTTGGCCACCACATATACAGAATAAGCAGTTTCGGGCTCGAGACCCGTAAGCGTATAAGGATGAGTCGTAGCCGTGGCCGTGGACCAATTGGCCGCAGCGACCTCTTTGTAGTTTACTGTCCAGTTAGTCACACTGCCTGTTTGGGTCCAATCCAGCACAACGCTGTTCTTGGTAATGTCTGAAACACCAAGATTAGTGGGAGCGGGACAAACGGGAGCGGTCTCTGTGGTGAAGGTCTGCACCGGTGACCAGTCGCTGCTGCCGGTTCCGCACACCCCCTTCACCCGCACATCGTATGAGGTGCTGGCCGTGAGGCTGCTCATGCTGTATGTGGGCGTGTTGTGTACAGGGATGGTGATATTCCACTCCGAAGCAGATGTGGCCTTGTACTCGAATGTCCAGTCGGTCTCGCCGCTACCGGCAGTCCACGTCGCCGTGGCGGTGGTCGCGGTGATGTCCGAAATCACCGGGATGGAAGGAGCGGCACAAGCCTCTGTGGTGAAGCTTTGCATGACCCACTCGCTGACACTGCCATTGCCACAGTTTGTCTGTACTCGCACCTGATACGCAGTACCAGGCTGCAGGCCCGTCAGCGTATAGTTGGGTGTTGTCAACGGGACAGAAGCACTCCAGTCGCCGGAGCCGCTCTTGTACTGAAGATTCCAGGCGGTGGCATCACCGGCACTCCAACCCACCTGAGCCGAAACCGCCGAAACACCACTCACCGTCAAGGCGGTCGGCTCGGCACACGGCAACAGGCTCAGCACCAAGCTATCTACATAGCCCGCATTCGTTCCGCTGGAAGGCTTCGGAGCCACCAGCACAATATACTTGCCGATACCCACAAAGTTGTCGAAACGGACAGTCTTGGTTTGGTAAGTGGAACTATTCGTAATGAACGTATCCACCACCATCATAGTGTACGGATCGTTCGCAGCCCCCAACATACCCACCAAAAGGAAGAACTGATTGGTGTTGGAAGTACTTTGGCTACGACCCATAAAGGTGAGCTGCAACGTGTTAATCGGATGCTGGGTGATGTCGATAGGCGGCAGCACCGCAAATTGATCACCACTGGAACCGTTTTTAGAAGTATAAAAATGCAAGCTGTTCAATCCATTGAGCGCATTACCTTGGCCTTCATAAACAGTAGGACAACCCGTATTGGCAGAGTACAAGCCTGTATTGATATACCGCCAGCAGTCAGGAAGCACATTGACATTCCGATCGGTGGTTCCTGTCACATTATCAAAATTCTCCACATAGGGCAGTTGTGTTCTGTCGTTACATTCCGTTTCAAACAGAACCGAGACACTCCAATCGGAATTACAGGAGGCTTGAATCTGAACCTCATAAATGGTATTGCTCGTCAAGCCTGTGAGGGTTGCAGTTGTGTTTGTAGCGGAAGACATACTCCAAGCTGTATCTCCTACCGAACGATAACGGATGTTCCATGCCGTCTCCGTGCCGTTGGGATGCCAGGTCAGCACAGCGGATTGGTTATCAATGTTGGAAACGGTAACATTATCCACTGGCAGACAAGATGATGCGTGCGAAATTACGATGTTGTCGAAACAGCCCTGGTTGTTATATGTCAGTTTCGGCACCTTGATGGTCAGGAAACGCCCATTGCCCGTATAATTATTGAAGAATATTCGATAATGCTGATAAGACTCCGTATTAATAACCAAGGAATCAACCACTTCAAACGTATTTTCGTCAAAATAGTCTGACATCAAACCAATCAGGCAGGTGAAAGTAGGTACAGAACCATACACCGAGTATGCACGCACATCGAACGACAATTCAAGTTCGTTAACCGGGAACAGTGTGGGATACACTTCCGGCAAAACAGCATACTGGGTACTGTAGGTTCCGGATGTTCCGACCCAGAATTGCAGGCTGTAGTTTCCGGATTGGGCATATTCATTACCATAGGATACATACGGATAATTCGAATACGATGTACCGCTATTCAACGCATGCCAACAAGACGGCACATTCGAAGCTCCCGTCATCGGGTAATTGGTATGCAAATAATTATCGAAGTTCACCGCATACGGCAGCGAATCCAGAGGCTCGCAATCCGTGCTAGCCACAAGCATTTGAGACGGGATGGAATAAAAATTCTGTCCACAAACAGCCAGCACCTGGATTTCATATTCCGTATTAGCAAGCAGGTTGGAGATGGTGTACGGATTGACGGACACTTCATCTTCCGCCCAAACGGAATCCGCAACCGGTTTGTACTGCACTTTCCAATCTGTCTCGCTGCCATTCACACCCCATTGTATGGTAAGGGTGTGCGGCGATGCTTGTGTAAGCACCGGGCGATCAACCGGCATACAAACAGCAGAAACAGCCAATCCTATATTGTCCACGTAACCGCTATTGGTACCGTTGGGCAATAACTTGGCGGCTATCGCAATCCACCGTCCTTCTGTTTCCTGATATTTGTTCATGAACACCGTATAATGGTCATACGTGGTGTTGGTGACAGAAACGGTATCTACCGGTCTGAACGAGAGGAAGTTCGAAGTATCAGTCATTACGCCGACAATCAAGGTCATTGAAGGATAGGTCTGATTTCCTTTTCGGGCATCAAATGACAGTTCCAGGGTTTGAATCGGGAAGAGTGTCGTGTCGATTTCCGGCAAAATGGCATATTGGTCAGCATAATAATTGGTGGATGTTCCGCGGTCGAAACGGATAGCGTTGGGGGCGGATTGCGCCAGCGTGGATCCCCTGAACACAATGGGGTATCCATTATAGGATGTGTAGTTCGCGCCACCCTCGTTGATGTAGTTCCAGCACAACGGTAGGTTGTTGGTGGCAGCCGACGTGGAAGTCGTGCCGTCCTCCCCGTCAAAATCCTCAAACCACGGCATCTGGTTAATGGGTTCGCATTCCGTTTCAAACAACGCTTGCACAAAGTTCGAGTAGCCCGCGTTGTTCGCACACACACTGCGTATGTAGAGCGTGTAATTTGTTCCGGCGGTAAGACCTGCCAGCGTGCAAGGCGAGGATGTCACCACCACCGGCGTCACATCGGACACGGAGCTGTTATGACCGTAAGGCACCGGATACAACTCGTAGGCGGCAACACCGCTTACCGGTGTCCAGGAAACCGTTGCCGAATGACGATCCACCTGGCTCACCGACACGTTGCTGGGATTGCCACAGCCCGCAACAAGATCAATGAAAACATCATCCAAAAGGATTTGGGTACCCTGCGCTTTGAATGCAATATGCCGTCCAAGGCCAGTATAGGATGTTAACGAGGCTGTATGGGATTCCCACACATTACCCGTAGTATTATGGAAAGTAGCAATAGGAACAAAAGTGTTAATATCGGACGGGTTGCTTATCACACCTACCGTCATAGTGGTACTCAAATACGACGATTGCGCATACGTCTTGAAGGTAACCTGCAAGGTGTTTATCGCTATGGACGGGTCCATCTCCTGCATAATAGCCATACTGTACGAAGCTGCGGTACTATTGGCAAAATAAATGGCGTTAGGAACAGAAGCGGCATACATACTGGTCCGATACGGATATGGATTGGGGTCGTCGGTTGATTTTGTCCAGCAGTCCGTCAAATACGCCGTTCCTGTAACTGTATAAGAATCAAAATTTTCAATATATGGCAAAGAGGCGATGGGTGAACAGGGCGTGGAAAACGTGTATTTCATCCAATCGCTGAGAGAATTGGAACCGCAGTCGGCCTGGATAAAGACATCGTAATCGGTTTGACTCGTCAGATTGGTCAAAACCGCCGTATTCGTTGTAGTACTATTGACTACCGCATTGTTCAAATCCACAGAATCCTTCGGCCCATATACATAGTTCCAATTACCCTCCATTCCTCTCGGGCTCCATGTGATGGTAGCTTCATCGTGATGGATTTCCGATGCATTGATGTTCTCCACCGACATACAGCTCTGCTTGTATTTCACATCAATATCATCCAGATACATGATAGACTGCGAAAGGGCTGACGGCGTTCGGAAAGCAATATAACGTCCGGTTCCCGCATACGAGGTGGTGAAAATCTCCATCAACTCCCAATTGTCTTTAAGCAAGGGATAGCAAATACCCACCCGCTCGAACGTGCTCCGGTCATTGGGATCCGACATGATACCCACCTCCACGTAATAACTGTTATTGGTTTTCCTTGCGAAGAATTTGATTTGCAGACTGTCCATCTTGACCGAAGCCTCCAACGGTGGCATGATGGCATAGCAGTAGTTGGCAGAAGTTCCATTCATATAAAGGCATCCTGCTCCGCTATAATGCTGATTGGCATAGATGTACGGATATGGAGCATCCATGGCGCATAACGACATCCAACATGGAGGATACAAACCCGGAGAGGCTGCAGATGTGGAAGTTGAAGGTGTTCCATACGTTTCAAAACCGTCGAAATAAGGAATGGTGATTTCCGTACAGGGGGTATGCGCATTCAAATACGTCTTTTCTGTACTGTACGTTGCTCCGCAGGCAGAGGACAATCTGAACTGGTAGTCCGTGCTCGGTGTGAGATTGCCCAGCGAATAAGGATGTATATGGATATTTCCCGCCGATGTCCAAGTGGAACTAGAGCCCTTCTTGTATTCCAACAGCCATTCGGTCTCGCCGTTGCCGGGCGACAGGTCAATGGTCACGCTGGTGCTGCTGATGTCGGTGAACCAGGCCACAGGAGGCACACAGGTGGCACTGTTGCACGAGGTAAAGCGGATATTGTTACGCGCCGTTGCACCGGTACCCGCCACTAACATATTGTATGGGTTGAAGTTATCTATAGAGGCAAGCGAAGTAGTGTTCACATAACGGGTTATGTTGCTGGTGGAGGTATGCGTTTTGAAATTCTTGGCCGACGTGCCGCCTGTCTCTGTGCTGTTGTTATCCACAATCAACACCAAGTTACTGGTGCCGTTATAATGGAAAACAGAATCCAGCAGAATGGTGTTCCAGCCGGAATTTTCCGTGTTAGGCTCCCAGACCACCGTTCCGTCAAACACCTTTTGGGCGGTCTCAATGGAGAGCCAGGATGGGATTGAGGTGGCCGTGGTGTGCATCAGATAGATGGTCAAATCCCGTTTTGCAGAGGAAGTTCCCGCATATTGGAAACTGATACTGGAGATATCCTGTGCCCCTTGCATCTCGCTGGCCAGATATATCTGCTGCGAATAGCTGTATTTGTATGTGGAATATGCCGGCACATAGGCGGTGTTTGTCGTGCCCGTACCCACTGCTGTAGTGTTGGGCACAGCACAGAAGGTGGAAAAGGAAAGCTCCAACGGTGTGCCCGTACCATACTGGCAACTCGAATACACCCGCACATCATAATGGGTGCTGGGCTGCAACTCCGTCAGACGGAACGAGGCTCCGTGTACTGTTTGGGGCGATGACCAGTTGTTGCTGCCGGCTACGGAATACTCCACCACATAGTCGCTCACGCCATACGGGGCTGGCGTCCATGTTAATTTGGCCGAGGAACCGGTAATCTCGTTCACCCGCAGACTGGAAGGCTCCATACAAGTTGGTGCCACATCTATTTTAATGTCATCGATATATGCATAACTCTGCTCCAAGGCTGGTTGGTAAACAGCCAAATAGAACGGTCTGTTGGTATAAGGCAGTTTGACGATGTGTTCGTACCAGGTGTTTACAGCAGGAAAATCCACGCCGAATAGGTCCTTCAGCGATGTGAAGGTGCTCATATCATCCGGATTGGTCATGATGCCCACACTCACTCTGCCGTAGCCATTGCTTGTCGAACTTCTCAAGGCCTTAAACGAAAGAGCCACATCGCTGCCGCTATAACTGGAAAGGTCGAAGGCCTCCGATATCGCCAGCGTGTAATACGAACTGCCGCCATTACACATGTACAAGGATCCCACACCGTTGTATTTATATGTGGAGGAAACAAAAGGATAGACGTTCGACGTGTTTGTGTTTCTCCGTGTCCAGCAAGGCGGGAAAGGTCCCGGAGTGGTGGTCGAGGAGGATGTGGCCGTGCCATACGTGTCGAAGCTCTCGCTGTAGGGCAACGTGGTGATGACATCGCACCGCGTGGTGAAACGGGTCTTGAAGGTCCACTGGCTTTGATCCGAACCGCAATTGGCCCGCACATACGCACAATAGTCGGTGCTGGGGTTCAAGTTCGTATAAGTGAACTCATTCGTTGTAGTTGTCATAATCATGCCTAACGACAAGTCATCATCCGCCGGCACTACGACTACATCCCAACGGCTTTCCGAACCTGTCGGAGTCCATCGAACCGTGGCCGAGTTTTCTGTCACATCCGTAACCCGCACAGATGTGGGTTTAGAACATGTGGAGTTCACCCCCAGCTGGATGTCGTCCACGTAGGCTACATTGTAATTGCTGCTCGGCTGCGCCAACTTGATGGCGATATATTGGCCTGAGCCACTATAATTGGCAAAAGACACCGACCGGCTCTCAAAGCCCGTTTCACTCGATGAAAGACTCACTGTAGCCACCGAGGTGAACGTGGAGGCGTCAGCCGGGTCGGTCATTACACCAATGTTCAGGTTGCAGCCATACGAGGCGGTGGATAATCTTTTTACTATAAACGAAAGTTCCAACGTGTTTATCGGATATATGGAAACATCCACGCGTGGCAAGATGGCATATTGGTCGCCATTGCCGTTTGTTCCCACCGTAGTGGAATAGAATCTTATGCTATTCAAGCCGGAATGAGCGTATGTGCTACTGCTGAACACCGCCGGGTATCCCACCCAATTGGTTCCCGTATTGATATACTGCCAGCAGTTCGGAAGGTTGTTGACAGAGGTCGCACCCGTCACGGCAGGCCAAGAGTCGAAATCCTCCATATAGGGCAGTGAGGTCAACATATCGCACGCCGTCTGCGTCTGGCACACCCAGCTGTAGGCGCTGGTATCGTTGGCCACACCTAATGAGCGCACATAAAAGTCGTAGCTGGTGCCGGGCATCAGCCCTGAAACAACCGTGTGGGTGGCATTGGCATCAGTCATGTCACCAGTGCCAAGCGTGAAACCTTTCGGGCCATACTCCACAACCCAGTTACCAGCGGAACCGTTTTCACGCCACGCCAAAGTCACCGATGAGGTGGTCATATTGGAGGCCACCACGCTGTCGGGCTTCGGCAGCAGGTTTGCATCGCCAAGGATGACATTATCCACATAGCCGGTATTTGCCACAGTTCCCTTCAAAGCCTTCAAAACCACATAGTTTCCATTGCCAGCAAAGTTACTGAAATCCGTCCGCATAGTGGTGTAATTGGTACTGGTGATGGAATACAGCGCCACCTGCTGGAACGTGGTCGGGTCGGTGGGGTCGCTCATCACACCCACAGCTAAATTGAACGGGTTGGTCTCCGAAGAACTCCGGGCATCAAACTCCATCTTCAACATGTTTGGAGAATAGGCAACATTGTCCGTTTTCGGCAGAATGGCGTACTGGTTTCCGTCCGTAGCAGAAACACCCACATTGAACCGTATGGAATTCACTCCCGATTGGGCGTATGATTCTGAAGCATACGTGGAGGGAAGTCCCGGATTGGTAGTGCCTTCGTTCAGATAGCTCCAACATTCGGGCAGCACATGGCTGGCAACGGTCGTGGCGGTGTTGCCCACATAGCCGTCGAAATTCTGCCAGTACGGCAACGACGAGAGCATACAAGGATTGCCCAGCTGAACCGAAAGGGTAACCGGCTGCGATTCACAACCGTTTGCATATACAGAGGTTACGCCATACTCGTACAAACCGTTGACCTGCGGATTGTCCACATAAGTGCTTTGTGTGATTGTTGAGGATGTCAAGAGGGTTCCATCACGATAAACCTTATAACCAGAAGGAATGTAGTCGCTTCTCTCCAGGATGCCAAAGATGGAAAAGTTGCCGGTTGTCTGCACTTCCCAACTCTCCGTAATGTTATTTACCCACAGGTTTTTGAATGGGACCACCGTGTTCGTGCCGACATAAATCGGCATACCTGATGTTATCACCTGACAACTAATCCCGATCCAGACTTCCCGCGATGGGTTAATAGTGTATGGACGGGTCAAACGGACCATATTCTGAGTATTCACAATAAGATTTTGGGTGACAACCTGTTCACTCACCATATTGCCAGGCACAATGGCGGAGGTGGTTTCATTTACCGATCCACCTTCCCAAATCCGGATGGTATAGGTACATGAATAGGACGGCAGCGCCGGAATAAACGACACGGCAGTCATTTCATAGCCCGAATAGGGTTGCAAGTCGGTGGTGGTAAAACGAATCGCAGCCGCGCCGTTGGAGCTGCTGCCCCACCCTGCCGGACTGGAGGCCGCCGCCGGGGTTGCCCAACTGAGGATCTGCTGAGAAGGACTTTGCGGCGCTTCCCAATTCAATGTCACGTCTCCGATATTTGGCGTGTGGGGAGATGCCGTCAGCCCCGAAGGAGCCAAGCAGGTGTTCTGCGCTTCCAGCATTCCTATTCCGGCCAGAAACATTATCAGGGTAAAAATTGTTTTTTTCATATTATTGGTTTTTTATGTTTTTCCTTTTTTAAACTATATAACAAACACTTTCCCCACCTCTTTTTGTCAAAGAAAAAGGAGATGCACAAAGAGACGGCGAATATACAAAAAAGAATTTAAAAAGACAACAATCTACATTTAGTGTTTTCCTTCATTCACCCTATATACTTTTATCCAACAGATTAGTTAACAGTTCAAAATCAGCAAGGGTCAACTGTTCGGCGCGACGGGTGAAAAGCGGATTTGAGGCCACCTCGTCAGGAGCAAAGGGAAGCGATTGCAAGGCGTTGCGCAAGGTCTTCCGACGGTAGTTGAAGGCCGTCTTCACCACCAGCTTGAATTTTTCCTCGTCACAATTCAGTTTTTTGTCAAAATTCCGGGTCACGCGGACCACCGCCGATTTCACCTTGGGCGGCGGAAGAAATTCGTTTTCATTTACCGTAAACAGATATTCAGTGTCGTAAAACGCTTGTATCAAAACACTTATAATGCCATACTGTTTCTTGCCGGCCGTGGCCGTGATGCGCTCGGCCACCTCCTTTTGGAACATGCCCACCAGCTCAACGGCGCGGTCCTTGTAGTCCAGCATCCGAAAGAGAATTTGGGAGGATATGTTGTAAGGGAAATTCCCCACAATGACGAATTTGTCCGGAAAATAAGAGCCAAGGTCGAAGCGCAGAAAATCGCCGGCGATGAGATGGTCGCCCAATTGCGGGAAATGGGTTTGCAGGTAAGCCACCGACTCCTCGTCCAGCTCGATGACGGAAAAGTCGGCGAAATCGCGCTGGAGCAGAAATTGGGTGAGCACGCCCATGCCGGGACCGATTTCCAGCACGTGCGCGTCAGGCGTGCGCACCGCCTCCGCAATGCGCTGCGCAATGTCCTCGTTTTTCAGGAAGTGCTGGCCCAGCCTTTTTTTCGCCCGAACATCCATCACGATCCGGTTTTAGTGAATATTGTCACCTCGCAAGGCACGATAGTGTTTGCGGGCTTCCACCACATACAGGCTGCTACTGAAATCGCGTATGATTTTCTGGTAGTATTCCATGGCCTTCGGAATATCCTTTAAATAATATTCGTAAAGTTCGGCCAACTGATAAACGGCATCGTCGGCCAGCAGCTCGGTGCCGTGGTTCTCCTCTATTTTCTTCAACAGGGCTTCCGCACCCAGATAGTTTTTCTGTTTGATAAAAATGAGCGCCTTCTGATACAGTGCATCGTCCACCAAAGTACCGAACGGCGCCATGGAAATGACGGAATCGAGCACCAAAAGGGCTTTGTCGTCTTTGTTCTGGAAAATGAGAAAATCAGCCTCGGCATACTTTTTCAAGGGGAGATTTTTGGTGTTCTGCCCGAACAGCATTTGCGTGGTGTCCTCATCGTCCTCTTCATCATCATCCTCCTGGTTGTCGGCAATCAATAGGGAAAAATAGATGGCATCGTTGGAGATGAGCTTGGTGGTGGCGGCGGCCAACACGTCGAGCTGGCTCTTAGCCCAGTCGAACTCCCCGATGTAGAACGAGAGTTTGGCGTTTTTGAATTTGGCCTCGCTGCCCAAAGCATCGTTTGGCAATGCCTTGTCCACCTGCGAATAGTTCAGCGAAGCCTCCCAGATGTCACCCATATACAGCTGAATATCAGCCATATCGATTTTATACTGATTTTTTTCGCGGTTGTCCTTGGTATTGGATGAGGCTTGCGTGAGCAGATCTATGGCAGCCTGGGGCTTGTTCACGTAGAAAGCCAGCAAATGGGCGTATTTGCGAATCCAGTCCATCGTGCCGGAATGGATGCCGTTTTCTTCCAAAGCCTTTTGAAAATCGCGCTCCAAATTGATGGCATCCACCATCTTGACGGGCGACGTAGAAGCGAGCTTTTGGTAACGCACATCCAAAATCTTCATCTTGGCCAGCGTGTAGTTGAGCGCTTCCTCGCCTTTTGAAATCACATAGTTCAAAGCCTCGATGGCGGTTTCATAGTCTTTGTTCTCTGCCGCCACAAGAGCCAACGGATAGGTTTTGAGGCCCTCCTGCTTCGTCCGTTTGTCGATGGCTTTAGCCAACTCCAACGCCTCCGGGAAATCCTTGTGCAACTGGTTGATCCAAAGCAACAGGTTCATATAGGAGATGTTGGACGGATATTTCTGCGTGTATTTCAGGAGGGTAGTCTTGACGGTATTGTACTTGATCTGGTCTTCATCATCCTGCAACAGGTTCTGAATGGCGGTCTGGGCCTGCTCCATGTAGGTTTCATTGTCGTCTTTCACCAGATTCAGAGCTTCCTCAATGACTTTTTCCGTTTGATTCAAATGCTGGTATAAGCCAAGAATCTCCTTGGCCAGTAATTTGTCATTATTCAACAATTTACGACCTTTGAGAATACTCTCGATGGCGTAGTCGTATTTCAACCGGGAATAGAAGGCGCTGTAGAGTTCCTGTACGGAAAACTCTTTGGCTTGCAGATTTCGCAGTAATTCCTGATACTGTTTTTCGGCCTTGGCGTTCTCGCCGGCGCGCTCGTATGCATAGCCGAGGTCCACCTTGTAACGCTGGACATTCGGGAAATTGCGCACCTGTTTTTTGCACAGTTTTTCCAAATCGTCATAGCGTTCCAACTCCATCAGGGAGGCATAATAGTAATAGTAAACGTAGGAGTTGGGCTTTTTGGTTTGGATTTTCTCGAACAACTCCACCGCCTTGTCAAATTCCTTGTCCTTATAGTACTGCAAAGCCAACTTCTCCTCCTCGCTTTGTTGGGCCAACAAAGCGCCACAGGAGAGGACCAGCAGCAGGACAAAGAGGATTTTCTTCATGTGCAGGGTTAGTCAATGATGTCGAAACGGGTGTATGGACGGAGCACTTCCGGCACGACGATGCCATCGGGAGTTTGGTAGTTCTCAAGGATGGCAGCCAGCACGCGAGGCAGGGCAAGGGCGCTGCCGTTCAGCGTGTGCGCAAGGCGGGTTTTGCCGGTGGCATCCTTGAATCTCAGTTTCAAACGATTGGCCTGATAGGATTCGAAATTGGATACGGAGCTGACCTCCAGCCACTTCTGCTGAGCTTTGGAATACACTTCAAGATCGTAGGTGAGGGCGGAGGTGAAACTGATGTCGCCGCCGCACAGACGCAGCACGCGGAAGGGCAGACCCAACTTGGTGAGCAGACCCTTGGCGTAGTTCGTCATTTTCTCCAACGTCTCGTAAGAACGGTCAGGGTGCTCGATGACCACGATTTCAATCTTGTCGAACTGGTGCAGACGGTTGAGGCCACGCACGTCCTTGCCGTAGGAGCCGGCCTCACGACGGAAACAGGCGGAGTAGGCGCAATTCTTCATCGGGAAGTCGCTCTCCTTGAGGATAACATCGCGGTAAATGTTGGTCACAGGCACCTCGGCGGTGGGGATGAGGTAGAAATTGTCCACCTGGCAGTGATACATCTGTCCCTCCTTGTCGGGCAGCTGGCCGGTGCCGTAGGCAGAATCTTCGTTCACCATATACGGGGGCTGGATTTCCGTGAAGCCGGCCTCGATGGCGCTATCAAGGAAAAAGTCGATGAGGGCGCGCTGCATACGGGCGCCTTTGCCTTTGTAAACCGGGAATCCCGCACCGGTGATCTTGTTGCCGAGCTCGAAATCGATGATGTCGTATTTTTTTACCAAGTCCCAATGTGGCATAGCTTCGGGACCGAGGTTGGAAGCATCGCCTTCGGTATAGACAATCTCGTTGTCCTCCGCGCCTTTACCGGGCGCCACGGCAGGACTGGGCAGGTTGGGCAGCAGCACCATCTTGGTTTGCAACAGGGCTTCCTGCTCCTGCAATTTGGCACGTCCAGCCTTCTCGGCCTCCTTCAATTCCGCCATCCGAGCTTTCAGTGCATCGGCTTCGTCGCGCTTACCCTCTTTGAACAGCTGGCCAATCTTCTTGGCTCCCTGGTTCTGTTCCATCAGATTGTCATCCAGATTTTTCTTGATGGCGCGATTATCTATATCCAACTGACGAATCTCATTGACCAATTCCGTGGCATCGAAATTCTTGATTTTCAGTCTGTCAATTACTTCTTGGGGATTTTCTCTTAAAAGTTGTATCTGTAACATCTTCAAAAAATTTTTAAGCGGGCAAAAATAGCATTTTTCGCGGAAAACAGAACATGGAAACCATACTGTTTTTTATTCCGTTTTGGGCATACTTCCAATGACCTCCAAAGCCTTGGCCACCGTTTTGTCAGTGGAATTGATAACAGGGTAGAAGGCTTCGTTGCCATAAAGGTTGCGCCCGATAAGGGCCTTCAGCCACACTTTCAACTCTTTGCGTGATTCTGCAGAGAGCGACGGGGCCTGTTGTTTGGTCAAGGTTTGGTAGTATCGCAATAACTCGCTGATCTGTGCATCCGAAACGGTCATTTTGGCCACGAAGGATGTCGCGTCAGGGTAGGCTTTTGTCAACGTTTCCTTATGACCATTCGTATAATGGAAGGCATACTGGTTGAGGGCGGCGGTGTTGGCCACCATGTAATATCCGTCCAGGGCCTTGCCTCGGTCGAGGGGCACGAAATAGTCGGGCATGACACCGCCGCCACCATAAACGCTGCGACCGCCTACCGTTTTGTATTCCAAGGATTTATCCATCTTGATACTGTCGGCATTGTCCATCTCGCCACGCAGATAACGTTCGTACAACTCCTCGTAGTAGGCCTCCGTGCCCTTGCGGTAGTCGCGCTGTATGCAGCGTCCGCTGGGCGTGTGGTAACGGGCCGTGGTGAGCCGTATAGTGGACTTGTCGGACAGGTCGAACTGCCTTTGCACCAACCCTTTGCCAAACGAACGGCGACCTACCACATATCCACGGTCATTGTCCTGCACGGCACCGGCCACAATCTCGGAAGCCGAGGCACTGAAGTCGTCGATGAGGACCACCACCGCGCCCTGCTCGAAACTGCCCTTCCGGGTGGCGTAGAAAATCTCGGGGCGCACTTTCAATCCCTCCACCGACACGATGCGCTGTTTGTTGGGGAGTAGCTCGTCGCACACACCGATGGCTGCGTCCAGGAAACCGCCCGCATTGCCACGCAGGTCCAGCACCATCTGGCGCATTCCGCTCCGTTGCAACTTGGTGATGGCCTTTCTGAACTCCTCCGTCGTGGTGGCACCGAACTCATTCAGCTTGATGTAGCCCGTCTGCTTGTCCAGCATATACGCCACATCCACTGTGTACGTCGGTATCACATCGCGTTTCACCTCATACGTATTGATTTCTGAAAATCCAGGCCGCAGGATTCCCATCTTCACCTTTGTGCCTTTCTTACCACGCAACAGTTTGAAAACCTGCTCGTTCGTGGCCTTGATCAGCGACTTGCCATCTACGCTCACGATACGGTCGCCGGCACGCACCCCCGCCTTCTCCGATGGTCCGCCCGAGATAGTGGCAATCACCATCACCGTGTCGTTCATAATGTTGAATTGGATGCCCACCCCTTCAAAAGCGCCGTTCAGGGACTCCATCATGGTCTTGTTATCTTCAAACGAGGAATAGGCGGAATGGGGATCCAAACTTTGCAACACCGTGCTGATAGCCACATCATACACGGAATCCATATCCACCGAATCCACGTAATAGGCATCAATATAGTGCATTACCTCATCCAACTTGTTGAGCTGGCGATGCGCGTATGAGGCTTTCTTGGAGGGCAGGAAGTTCACGGCCACCGACACGCCAAACAGGAATGCAATGAGCAAGTAAAGGAACAGAATCCAGCCGTTGTATTGTTTTGTAGCCAAGTATTTATGTTTTTTGTTGTATTATATAATATTGTATAATCAATCGTGTTGCTGGCGGGAGATGGAAGCCTGATGCAACAAATCCAGAAAACGTTGGATAAACGTTTGATAAGCCTCGTCCTGGGAAGGTTTGAGGTAGCGATCCACCACCTTTTGCCATTGCAACGGCTGTACCACCGGCAGCTGATTTTCCTGTTTTATCTTGGAAATCTCATCTACCACCTGCATCCGTTGTTCCAAAAGAGCACTGAGTTGGGTGTCAATGTTTTCCAGAATGGCCCGCTGCCGTACCAAGTCCAAATTGGGCACATTGGCGGTGAAGCGGATCTCGTCAAGCATCTCTCCCCATTGTGCGGGAGTCATCTGCTGGTCGGCATCGCTGAGCGCGTGCGGCGGGTCGCAGTGGCACTCTACCATCAGCCCGTCGAAGCCATACACTTGCGACAGCTGGGCCATCTGCGGGATATAGCGCACATCGCCGCAGAGGTGCGAGGGATCGCAGAGGATGGGCAGCTCCGGGTAATGTATTTTCAGCTCCACCGGAATCTCCCAGCAGGGCGCATTCCGATAAACATTCTCATTACGGTCGGAAAAGCCCCGGTGGATGGCCATCACGGCAACGCCGGCATTCAGGAAGCGCTCCACATTGCCGGCCCACAGTTTGAAATCCGCCACCAATGGGTTTTTCACCATCACCGTGAAGGGCTTGCCTTTCACCGCGTCGGCTATCTTCTGTACTTCCAACGGGTTCACGCCCGTGCGCGCACCCACCCACAATGCGGTGATGCCATGCTTTTCACACAGTTCCACCTGCTGTGCCGTCATCACCTCCACGCAAATGTCGAATCCGAACTGTTGGTGTATTCCGGCCAGCCAAGGCAGCGCCTGCTCCCCCACTCCCGTGAAACTGTCGGGATGACTGCGCGGCTTCCACACACCGGCACGGAAGTAGTCCAAGTGTCGCCCGCGGGCCTGCATCACATCACGCAGCTGCGTCGCAGTCCTGTTCAACTGCTGCTCGCTTTCCGCGGCGCAAGGTCCGACTATGAAGATGGGATGAGACATGAGGGTTTGTAAGGTTTATAATATTTGTATTGTTAAAAGTGAGAATGTTGGAAAGTATAAAAGTAGGAGTGTTATTCTTCAGCTGGTTCTTCTTCGTCTTCCTCTTTATCCAGGTTGGTAAAATAATTCTTCACAAATTTGTTCTTCCATCCGCGATTGCCCAGCTTGTAGGAGAACGACGGAAGTCCCTTGGTATTGTCCGGAGCCAACGATTTGTTCTTGGGCTTGGTGTTTTTGATGGCATCGTTGAAATTCTTGTCGGAAGAGAAGGCTGACACCACATTGTTGTCGAACTGGAAGTAATAGAACTGCTCGTCAAACTCAAAATAGAGGTATAACTTGTTGCGGGATCCCCGTTTTTCAATCACGATACGACCCGGAACCATCTTATACACGGTTTTGGAACCACAAATAATCAAAGGCAATGTGGTCTGCGACTTGAAGGTGGACTTGTCCTTGTCCCATTGGAAGTCGATGTTGGAAAACAGGAATCTCACCTGCAGCTTTTCGGGCAGACGGCGCTGGTTGCCCAATGCCACATTGCGGGTATAACGCTCATATTCCGTCTTTCCCAAGATGTTGTACAGAGCTTGGTCGTACGCCTCGTCGTTCGACACATCCACGAAATTCAAGGTGGTGGAGTTCTCCAATGCCTTGTTCATCAGCTTCATGGATTCATCATTGAAGAAGAAGTCGATGGAGGTGGTGAGGTGCATTTCTGCCGAGTCGGCGGTGATGTAGTTCACAATGGTACCGTTGGTCACAAAGTCCACGCGGCCCAACTTGGTACCCATGTCTATCTTACCCGTACCGGTGGCCACACAATTGTCCTTGCTCAAGGTAATGATGTTGCCCGGCACGGTCGGGTCCATCAGCTTCTCCTTGGAGGCCGCCTTGAATTCGTGTGTTTCCTTGTCGTAGGTGATATAGCCGAACACGTTGATGTACTCGGCATCGTTGAATTGGTCTTTGGCTACACCGAAAGCCGTGTAGATACGTCCCGTCTGGTTTGAGGAGGCGATGGCCACCACCACCTTGCGCTCGTCCATATCCTTGGTACGTTCATGCACCTGAAGCATAATGTTGTTGGGGTCCACCTGCTGCAAGATTTTCATGCGCGCATGACGGAGCGAGTCGCAGCCGGTTCGGATTTCCACGCCGCCGAAATAGGAGAGGAAGGGCTGCGTGCTGTGCAGCTCCGCACGACCATCGAAGCCGAACTGGTCGCTGAACTGAAAGTCCTTCTCCCGAGGAATCTTCGCCTCACCGAAGGTTTCTTTCATGAAATAGACAGTGTCGAAATAGAGTTGCTGCACCAGTTTATTCTCATCCACATAGTCATAATAGCCGTTACCGTAAAACTTGGTGGCCGTCTGCAGACGCACATTGCAGTCGTAGAGTTCGTGGTATTTGTTGTCGCGCCCAGCCAAAATACGCGACTGTTTCAGCTGGTCGATGGTAGCCTTTTTGCGAATCACCACCTCACCGTCGTGAGGAATCACCGCCGCATCGCCCACATTGATGTAGCGCACACCATGAGCGTAGATGACATTCTTCGTGAAGTCAAACTCCGCGCTCAACGCCGTGAAACGGAAGCCCTTGGAAAGGTCGGAGGCATACAGTTCGTTACCCTGGCTGCGCATATCCACCAGTTCCCGCGAGGGCGTATTGTTGATATCCACATCCTTGTAGGGATCTTCCCACTTGAATCGCAACAAGGTGGAGTCGATGGGATCCCAGTCGAACTCGTGAGCCTTGGCCTTGAACTCGTTTTTCACAAAAAACACTTCGGAGGCATTTCCGTTGGCTTTAAAATTACCCTTTCGCGTTTCAAAGTTGATGTGCGAGCGGTAGTTGTCCGTGGAGAAAGCAATGTTGTCGTTGCCATTGCTGATGTCGTAGATGCGGAGGTTGGCCGTATCCGCCAGCAACTCATGGTGCTTGTAGGAGAAACGTTTGGAGGTGATGTCAGCTTTTCCGAAAGTCTGCGTGCCGGCACCGTACATGCCGTGCGGCGTGATTTCCGTGTTACCGGCCAACTTGGTCTCCTTGAAGATATCCAGCGGTTCCGAGACGGAGTGGATGAACATCCTGTCTTTGTAGGGTTCCCAGTGCATATACGCGTCATTCACGGAGGCAGGCGGAAATTCCGTACCCGCAATCTGCTCATCTACAATATGTTTGTCGGCACTGCCATTGGTGGAATCCAAGTAGAACACCAGACTGTCAGACGTAGTGTGCGAGGTCACATAGTCTATGTTGCCCCGCCCGCGCAGACCTCGGTTGCTCAAGTCCACCAAGCCCTGATACTTGCCACGACCGGCATACATCGGCAGACCGGCTGTCTTGTGGCGGAAACCCAGCGAGAAGTCGGGACGCACCTGCAAAGGCTCCGCAATGTCGGGAAAGATGCCGCCGGAGACGAGAGCGCCCGTGAACTTCATGGAGTCGATTTCGAAATTGTCGAGATTGACCACGCGGAACTGGTTCACCGCATAGTAGAAACGATCCCGCTTGTAAACGCCGTTCAGCACGTAAGGCTGGTCGTAGAAGACCTTGCCGCCCTTGCGCGCCTCGAAGATGGGATACTCGGGATAGTCGGTCATGCCACTCTTGTTGCCCGGCGCGTCGATGTAGAGGATGCCGGAGATCTCCTCGATGGCGCTGCGCACGCGCCGCAACTGGTAATCGCCGTACATATCCTGCGGGCCGTTTTTGTCCTCCACATACATGATGAGCGTGTCGATGACCTTCATGTCCACCTGGAAACGGTCGTAATCGAAATAGCAGTTGTGTGCCACAAAGTCGAACAAGCCGCCGATCACCCGGCCCGAGAAGGTCATGTCGCGGTTTTTCTTCACCGTCACCACCTCATTACTCGGATATACGTTCACAATCTGCGGGTCGCTATAGACGAAGAAGTCACAGCCCGTGATTTTCAAGTCGTTGGTGAGTAAATCCAGCGAAGCGTAATGTGTTTTGGACTCCAACCGGATGTAGTCGTAGTCTTTCTTCTTCACCTGATTGTTCAGATAACGGGCGATTTTGCTACGATAACGGATATGATTCTGGTTGACATCATACTCCACAAAACCCCTGGCCGCAAAGTCAATCATCATGGCCTTGATATCCAACGGCGGCTTGTTGAACCACCGGATCACATCCTCGATGGTGATGTCCTCGTAGCCGGCACTGTTGAACAGCTGCCAGAGCGTATAGAGCGGGTTCACATTGTTGTAGCCCTCAATCTCGTGCATCACCGACTTGTCGAAATAGTTCTGCGACTCAAAAAAGGCAGACTGCTCGCTGGTCTGACCTACGATGGGCTTGAACTCGATACGGGCCTCCTCTGTGTTCCACTGCACGGATTCAACTGTTATATCCAACTTATGATAAGAGTCGAAAAACGGCGACCGCCCCACACCCTGCTTAGGTCTGGAAATCAGCAAGTATTTTTTTTCATTATCGTATTTGAAATTGGCGGCGGGATGATAGATGGAGTCTTCACCCAGATAAATGCTCACCTTGGCATCTTCCGACAGAAGGTTGGTGGGTTTGATAAGGAAACTGTGGGAGGAGGCACTGATAATCGGTTTTCCGTCGCGGAAGATGGTCACAAAAGCCAGCGTGTCGCCGGTGGTGGTACCGTAAATGGATGCACCGCGTAGGTCAAAGCCGCCTCTATAATCCACATCTTTATACAGATTTTTGATGGTCAATGTTTTATCGTCACTTAAAAAACGGGGATAAACTGCCTTATCTTCGGAAACCGGCAGCATGGCCTTATCCTCCACCCTACCCCGGATAGGAGTTGAAAAGAGTTGCGGGTAATGAAACAGCGCGTGTTCCACCACCACATGCGGAAAGCGCAAGTCAATGGTGTATTGGCCATATTCCGCATACACATCTTCCCCAAGGCCGGCACGCTCCCAGTAGGTCTTGCCGCCACGGGCCTGGAATTTCAATGTGGCCGGGAAATAACGCCCGGATACATTATTGATTATCAAACTATCCTTGTTGGAATAACCCACCAGATCCACATCCTTGAAATCTACGAAAGGCTCCTTGTCAAAGCCGATGGCTTCCGGCCATCCTTGCGACACCCACCGCACATTATCCTCCTTGTTCAGCACATTTTCCTTGAAAAACAGCACATATAGCTGCATTTTTGTTTGAAACTGCGTAACATTGTGCGTGGTGTGGTAATCCACAATCTTGTTCCACGTTTCCGTTTCGGTTGCAAAATCGCTGTGAACAAACGCCGAATAGGCATGGATGAGCGCTTGGAAGTGCGGAATGGGACGCATTTTCTTCTTCACCATCTTGTTGGCTGCCTCAATGAAAGCCTCCTGTGTCTCATAATCTACCGAGGTGGTCCAGAAAAGGTTGAACTCATCCAACAAGGCGGAAGCCTCCTTCTGACGTTCTTTGGGAACAGAGGAGAAAAACACCTTCATCTCCTCCACCGTCTGGTCGGGATTGGTGGAAAAAGAGGTGAAACGTTGTGCCTGACCTCCGAAAACCAGACACAACAATACAAGTAACAGGGTTGTTTTTTTCATAGTTACGCTTTAATGAATTTGGCCGCCACCCACTGGTCCTTGACCTTGTGTGAAACATAGTGCATCCCTTTGTCTGCGCAACATTGGCGAAGAATTTCCAGATCCGCACCATCGTAAAAGCCGCTCAAGAACAACAATCCGTTCGGATTCAGGCATTTCACGTATGTGGGAATATCGTTCAAAAGGATATTCCGGTTAATATTGGCCAAAATGATGTCATAGTTTTCCGTGCCAAGCAGGGAAGCATCGCCCAAAAACACTTTTATGTCCGTGCAATGATTGTGTTCCACATTTTCAAGCGCATTGCGGTAGGCCCACTCGTCGTTGTCGATGGCCGTCACAGGCGAGGCACCTCTCATGCGGGCCAGGATGGCCAGCACACCCGTGCCGGAACCCATGTCCAGCAGGGCCTTGCCCTCCACATCGGTTTCCATCACATATTGTGCCATCTGGAAAGTGGTGGCGTGATGAGCCGTCCCGAACGACATCTTGGGCTCAATGATGATTTCGTATTCACTTTCCGGCATGGCCGGGTGGAACGGAGCGCGGATATAGCAGCGGTTGTCAATGAGCACCGGGGTGTAGTTGGCCTCCCATTCGGCGTTCCAATCCTTGTCGGGCATGGCCTGCACTACGCACGTCACACGCACGCCGTCGAAGCCGTGCTCTTCCACGATGCCGCGGATGGCCGCCTCATCATAGTCTTTCACAGGAATATAGCATAAAAGCTCGTTGTCGTTCTCACCGTCCATAAAGCTGTCACAACCGGCATCGGCCATCATGGAGGTAAAAATGTCCTTCCAAGGCTCGGCGGGAGTGATGGTGAGTTTTATCTCGTTGTATTGCATGGGTTGGTTAATGGTTTGGTTTGGCTTGCTTAGATTTCTACCGGTCTTCCCGACAGGTTGAACCACAGGACATCCTCTTCGCCAGTCTTCTTGTTCTGAATCAACACTTTGTACAAATTCAACTTTTCGGCAATTTTCTTCACAGAATAATATTCCACCACTTTGAATCCTTTATGATCCTTCTTGATGTTGTCCTGAATAGTCGTGGAAAGGTTGTCCAGTTTGCCCATCACCATCGTTTCCACGATTTCGCCATAACTGTTGATGACGCAAATCTCCTTGCCCCTGGCACTGTAATAAACGGCCTGGTAATTCATATTCTCGTCCTCTTTCCACTCCACATTGGCCACCTTGGGATATTTGAGTTTGAACACCGCCGCCACATTTTCAGGTACATTTTTCGCGTCATCGCTTTCCAGACTCATGTTCATTTTCTCATAATATTTTGTCAGATCTTCTTCCTCGGCACCGCTGGCTTTGTTGCCGCCACCCAATTCATAATCCGGATCAATCGTGCGAATCAGCTTGCCGGTTTTGTCAAACAAAGCGGTGGTCACCAATTTGGACTTGTAATTGGCCTTCTCATAAAATTCCACCATTGTCTTGTCGTTCTTGTCGGCACGCTGCTCTTTCATGGCCGACTTGAATTTCCAACCTTTGTAGTAATCGTTCAAATGTTTCAGCATCGGGCCGGTCACAGACTCCTCGGTAAGGGCAGTCAGTGTCTTTTCCCAGACACCTTGCGGGGTAATGTAACAGGCTGTCTTCTTGCCAGTATTCATACATTTGGCCACATACATGCTATCAATGAGGAACCAGTTCAGCTCTTCCGGGTGCATGATTTTCTTCGCTAAAGCTTTCGTCACCAAATCGGGAACGGCATTGGGCTTGAGGGCCACGTTGCCTTGTTCGTCAGTAATGACTGGTTCGGGTTTCTCTTTTTTAGGTTTTTCAGGTTTGGATTCCTTTTGCGATTTGGGTTCTTCTGTCTTAGGTTTAACCTCAGGCTTTTTAGCTTCCGGTTTCGCAGAGGCGACAGGTTTGTCAGTGACAGGTTTCGCAGATGCTACGGGTTTGGCAGTCGTCGTGGATTTGGAATCTTTGTCCTTGTTGTCTTTGGCAGGAGCCGCCGGTTTCGCGGAGGCTGCTGGTTTGGTATCTTTGGCCGGCGCCGCCGGTTTGGCGGGTGTGGCAGGTTTCGTTTCTTTTTCCTTGGCAGCTACAGGCTTTGGAGCAGGTTTCTCCACCGGGGCCAATGGGTCTTTGAAATTGGCTGGATCTTTGCGAGAAATCAACTCGTTTTTGCCAGTAGTACTGAATGTCAGCACCGAAGGCTGTTGCCCCACACCATCCGGCTTCACCTCCAAATAGTAACGGGTCTTCTCATTCTCTTTTTCTTCCAAGCAGGAAACAGAAATGATAAAATCGGGGAAATTTGCCTTCACATAATCCGTAATGGTAGAAGGAAGCTCGGCTTGCGGCACATTGAATGTGGTACGAAGCCAAACCCCGGAAGCGGAAATATAGACTTTCCCAGCCGTGCCTTCATCCTTGATGGAAGCCACATAGTCGCTACCATCTTTCACCCAACCCGTCACTTTCACATACGGATACTGGAATTCCAACGTCTGGGTCACATCCGCTGGCACATCCGATGATTTCAGTTTTTGGGCGAAGAGAGTATTACAAGATAAAATAACTATCTGTAAAACAAACAGTAAAAGAAAAAGGCGTCCTAATTTTTTCATACGTTCAACATTTTACAATTGGAGGGCAAAAATACAAAAAAAGCATAAAAATACATTTTTTATTATTTTTGCATTCAAATTCACATTGTTATGGATCAAAACATCACCTGTACCATCCGAATCATTCCCATGATGAAAGACGAGTTTTCCGGCAAGGAAAAACGGCTGACCATAAATTACAGTCTGGTCAATGTCGCCTCTCATCGTTACCTGATTGCCTCTACATCCAAGGGCATCTGTTACCTCATGCCCGGCGAGATGCGATGGGAGCCTATCGAGCAATTGAAACGGCATTTTCCGCACGCACAATTCCGGTGCCGCCAGGTGGAATTTCACCGCAAGGCCGTCTGGATGCTGAAGCGGAAACCCGAAAAGGCGGGGCGGCTGGATCTGCACCTGTGGGGTACCGAGTTCCAGTTGGACGTATGGCATGACCTGCTGAATATCCCCTCCGGCATGGTCACCACCTATTTGAACATCGCCCAGCGCATCGGCTTTCCCAAGGCTGCAAGACCTGTGGGCGGGGCTGTCGGCAGCAACCCGGTGATGTACATCATCCCTTGCCATCGCGTCATCTGCTCCAATGGCAAGCTGGGCGGCTACCGCTGGGGCATCAACCGCAAAATCAAATTCCTCAACCAGGAGGCGCGCGCCTCCTTGCGAACAGAAGGCAAAACCCACTGGGAGCCCACCCTTTTCTGACACACTAAAACCACATCTTTAGCGTTTAGACAACATGTTTTTAGTCATCGACATCGGCAACACCTGGCAGAAAGCCGCCATTTTCAACGCAAAAGGCGAACTCACCGACTTGTTCCAAAGCCGCCTGCTCTCCCCTGAAGAGTTACAGCCCCTGCTTGCCCGGCACACGGTGCAGGCTGCCATCATATCCTCCGTGGGTAACACACACCCCCAACTTTCCGAATGGCTCTCTGGCCAAATGCGCACCCTGACCTTCTCCTCCCGTCTGCGGCTGCCCTTGTCTATCGGCTACCATACGCCCGAGACGCTTGGCACCGACCGCATCGCCGCTGCCATCGGCGCCAACGCTCTGTATGCGAACACGCCCGTGCTCGTCATCCAGGCTGGCACCTGCCTGGTGACCGACTTCGTCAGCCACGACAACGAATACCAGGGCGGCAGCATATCTCCCGGTCTGCGGATGCGATGCGCCGCCCTGCCGCACTTTACCGCCCACCTGCCGCTGGTGGAACCCCGCCAACCCACACCCCTCACCGGACAAACTACCGAAGAGTCCATCCTTTCCGGCACGGTCAACGGCTTTCTCTACGAAGTGGAAGGCTACATCCGCCAGTATCAGGCACAATATCCCGACCTTATCACACTTCTCACAGGTGGCGATGCTCCCCTGCTTTCAGGATTGATAAAAAATCGTATATTTGCCGCCCAAAATTTGGTTCTTTTGGGTTTGTTTAAAACCTTGATTTTAAATGTTTCTGAAACACAATAAGTTCGCATTTCTGGTCTTGCTTTTGATGGGCTTTGCACCCTTTCTCCGGGCGCAAAACGAAATCAGTATGCCTTATTCGAGCTTTGGGGTCGGCTTGCTGAACACCTCCTCCAACGGTCATCTGGACGGCATGGGAGGAACCTCTTACGCCTTGCAGAATCCCTATCGCATCAATTTCAGGAACCCTGCCTCCTACGCTGCATTTGACTCGCTTTCATTCGTGGCTGATGCAGCTGCCTCCCTGTACGTGTCCAACATCCGGCAGGGAACTCTCACCCAGAAGAACTCATTCGCCAAAGCCGGCTACCTCACCATCGGACTGCCGGTGACCAAGCATTGGCGGACATCTGTCGGCATTGTGCCCTACAGCACTGTAGGCTACGATATTTCCGACAAACAGACCCTCGAAGACGTGGGAGGAGTTTCCTACAACTACACAGGCAAGGGCGGCCTCAACCAGCTCTACTGGGGCAACGCCTTCCGCCTCTGCAAAGGACTTTCCATCGGTCTGAACGCCTCCTATATGTTCGGCTCTCTCTACTACTCCAGCAACACCGCCTTCGACGGCAGCAATTACTATAACACCTACATTCTTCACTCCTACCATATTGACGGCATTTACCTCTCCGGAGGTTTGCAATATTTGGTAAACATAAAGGACAAACATACGCTCGGCTTCGGAGTCACCTATAGCAACTCCGCATACATCTGGGCCAAAGAAAAGACTTTTATAAACTATTATACAGGGGATTACAGCACTACCACCACCTACGACACACTCCTTCTGGATGAGCGCAAGGGCGGCAGACTTATACTTCCGCAAGCCATCGGCGGCGGAATCTCCTACTCCTTTAAAGACAAGGTGACGGTGGCCGCCGATGTGACCTGGCAGAACTGGGCCAAGTACAGTCTGATGGGCCGCAGCGACTCCACCAAAAACGCCATCGTAAGTTCCGTGGGTGCCCAATATGTTCCCAACGCACAATCCACCAAGTTTGTACAACGGATGTCGTTCCGTCTGGGAGCCAAATATTCCACTGGTATTTTTATGATACGGAATAAACCTGTCACCGAATTTGCAGTCACTCTCGGCGTTGGTTTCCCCTTGACCACATTCAACACTCACTCATCTATCAACATTGCATTGGAATACGGGAAAATGGGAACGTTGGACAACAACTTGATTCGGCAGAACTACTTCAGATGCACCTTGAACTTCACCCTGCAAGAAAAATGGTATCAACGCCTGAAAATGGATTAAAAGACAATTGAATATAAACCTATTTTAAAAACATAAAAAGATGAAAAAATTAATTGTAGCTGCATTTTTGCTTTTAGCCAGCACATCCTTGTTTGCCCAATGCCCGTACAAATACGGCGCCACGGAAGAAGATTCGTTGAAATGTCTGGAACAGATGACCAATTTCAACATGTTTTACAAGGCTAAAAACTATACCGATGCCTACGAGGCTTGGCAGTATATTGTTCAAAAATGTCCGTGCGCTTGGGACGGTATTTTCACCAATGCCCAGAACATGTTCGATGCACTCATCAAAGCAGAAAAAGACTCCCTGAAAAAAGAACAACTGATTGATGACCTGCTGGCTACGTTTGACACACGGAGCAACTATTTCCCGAACAAATTCAGCAAAGGTTACTGCATGGGATTCAAAGCGTACAATATGTTGAAATACAGAGGAAAACAATTATCCAAAGATTTCAACCTCATCCAAGACAATCTCAACCTGTTCATCCAATCGGTGGAATTGGAGAAGGAAAAGACACAACCCGCCATCTGGGATGCCTATTTCCGCTTGGCCGAGCAGGTAACCAAGGCCACCAAGGACACCTCCATCGTGATTGAATCCTACGGTCGGGCCACTGACTATCTGGGTATCTCCATCGACAACGCCCAAGTGCTGTATGAAAAGGACATCGCTAAAATCGACAGTCTCACGGAACTTTACAACAAAGGCCAGCTGGACGGTGTAAACTACGACCGCCAGACCAAGGATTTGGCCAAAGACACAGCCCGTCAGATGAAATACATCGTGAACTACAAGAAATCGTTGAGCAAGATTGAAAAATCCATCACACCGTATGCATCCTGCCAGGTGTTGGAAGAGGTTTATGGCAAGAAACTGCCGCAAATCAAGGATGACCTCTCCGCTGTCAACAAGATCGTCATCACCATGTCGAAGAGCGAGGGTGGCGAGTGTGTCACCAGCCCTGTTTTCAAGGAAGCATTGGAAATCCTGCATAAGGCCAACCCGAACCGCAGTTCCGCCTACTGGATGGGTAACCTCTCGCTGAGAAGCTTCACCAAGGAAAAAGATCCTGCCGAGTTGGATGCTGCCATCAACTACTTCACGGAAGCCGTGAGAATGAGCGAAACCAACGAACAGAAGGGTGATGCCAACTATATGCTTGCCTTGGCCTATCAGCTGAAGAACTCTTACTCCGAAGCCCGTTCTGCGGCATTGGCAGCCTTAAAGGCTCAACCTAACATGGGTAAGGCCTATATCCTGATTGGCGACCTCTATGCCAATTCCTACGGAAGATGCTCCGGCGAAGAAATCCCTGCCGCATGCGCTTGGGCAGCCGCCGACAAGTACGCCAAAGCCGCAGCCGTTGATCCGAGTTGCGCCGAAAAAGCCAACCAACAACGCGCCAAGCTCCGTTACCCGAGCAAAGAGGAACTCTTCAAACGCGGTATCAATGCCGGTTCCTCCTATCATGTGGGCTGCTGGATCCAGGAAAACACAACCGTCAGATAATCGGTTATGACGGCTTGGGTTCTTTTCCGAGACACAAGTCCAATCACAAAAAACATCATAACGGCTCTATGCCTTATGATGTTTTTTGTTGGTTGCCATTCCTCGTCCAAGGAAAAGCAATTGCTGGAATATGAGGGCCGTTTCCCCGACGAGTCGGCGGAGAACATGGTCATCACCACCAGCGATTCGGGAAGAACCAGTTTCATCGTCAAAGCCCCTTTGATGAACAGCTACTCCGGGGATTCCTCTTATATGGATTGTCCCAAGGGTGTCACTATCATATCTTTCAACGAAATGGGGCAGAGGCAGGCAATCCTCACTGCCGGGTATGCCTGTGCCATCAACAACGCCATCTATAAAGCATCCAAGCACGTAGTCATCTTCGATGTGATCCAAGGCGACACGCTGGAAACGGAAGAGATAAACTGGGACCAACGCACCAAGACCATCTATTCCAATGTGCTGGTCAAACAGAAAAAGGCCGATGGCTCGGTCAATTACGGCGACGGCTTCACCGCCGATGAACATTTCACCAAATACACAATTATACACCCACGCGGGGAGATCAACAGCTTCGACTTCTAAACCAACGTCACTGTGCCCACCTTTTTCAAGGCATCCACGATGCGGTCGGCCTCGCGACGGCGGATGGAGAAGCGTATCGTACAGTTCAAATCGCTCTGTTGCTGCAGAATCGTCACGTAGGGGTCTTTCATCAACTGCATGACAGCATTCATCTGCAGGTACTCGAAGGTAACATCATAGACCTCATCAATGGTTTTTTCCACGATGGTGGCGGCCTCCAAAGCTTCTTTTGCGGCTACCTTGTAAGCATTCTGCAACCCACTGACACCCAATTTAATACCACCAAAATAACGTACCACGATCACCAATGTGTTGGTCAAATCCTTGGAGAGGAGCTGCCCGTGGATGGGTCGGCCTGCCGTGCCCGAAGGTTCGCCGTTGTCGTTCATGCGGTACGCATCCCTGTTCGGGCCGAGGATATAGGCATAGCAGTGGTGTCGCGCATCGTTGTGCTTCTTCTGGATCTCAGTGATGCGCTCCTTCACCTGTGCCTCCGTCTGCACGGGGAAGGCGTAAGCCAAGAACTTGCTGCGTTTCTCGCTGTAGCTGCCCACGGAGGGTGCCGCTATCGTCTTATAGGTGTCTTCGAACATACATTATTTTATTATGGTCAATGGTTTTCGTCTTGTAGGGCTGTTCTGTCAACGACGGGGCCGCAAGGCCCTTGCCCCAGCACTGGCTGCCGACCAGAATCCTTGCTTCGTCCCACAAGTCCGCTTCAATAAACCTTTCCAGCGTTTTCCGACCACCTTCCACAATGACGGACTGGATACGATGGTCGTACATTATCTGCAAACACTCCTCCACATTTTCCGGAACTACTGTATAGGGCAAATTTGATAGTATTTCCTCCCCGTATTGCATCACAAAACGTTGCGGACTCTTGCCGGGATAAAGCCGATTGGTGAGCTGGGGTTTGTCATTGATCATCGTCCTTCCACCCACCAAGATGGCATCCTCCTCACTTCGCCATTTATGGACAATCACCTTTAATGCCTCATTGGTAATCCAATAATCATGAATTTGTTCTGCATCCGAGCGTTCTATATCCATATATCCATCGGCGGTTTGTGCCCACTTGAGGATGACGTAAGGTCTTTTTTTCTGATGATAGGTGAAGAAACGGCGATTGAGTTCGCGGCACTCATCTTCGCAGACGGGGCATACCACCTCGATGCCGGCATCCAACAATTTTTGGAGGCCCGCTCCGTTCACCTTGTCGTGCGGATCGCGCACACCCACCACCACGCGGGGAATGTTGTGCTGGATGATGGCGTCGGCGCAAGGCGGGGTTTTGCCCCAGTGGGAACAAGGCTCCAGACTCACATACAGGGTGGACTCTTTGAGCAGGGATTGGTCTGATACAGAAGCGATTGCATTTACCTCGGCATGGGGCTTCCCATACTGATGATGATAACCTTCCCCGATGATTTGATGGTTATGCACAATCACCGCGCCCACCATCGGGTTGGGCTGCACGCTGCCCAGTCCCAACGAGGCCAGCTGGAGACAACGCCGCATATAGAGTTCGTCTTCCGTCACAGAATAATGTTATTGTTGTTTCAAAAAATAGGAAAAAGGCTGCATCTGCCGGTCAAAATGGTAATACTGGCACTGTACCAGATTTTTCGTCTGGCCGTTCAGCACTGCATAGAACTTGTCGCGGTTATACGGGGTGGTTTCTTCCTGGTTCTCACGTCCCACGATGGCATCCAGATACATCGCGTCGGGAGTGAGTTTGCGGTACATATCGAGACGGGTCTCCTTGCCGTTCACATCCACTAAAATAATGGTTCTGAACTGGTTGTATTGGAGTATGCTGTCGCGTTCTTCATCCGACAGATAATCGACAAAGGTCTCATAATTCTTATCCCGGAATTCAGCCAGCATATCAAGCAATTTCACCGTATCATAATCGGCAACCGGCTGATGTTGGAAATTATACAGAGCAAAAAAGCGAGGGCCTGTCTTCTCCACCGTGAACGACTCCTCAGGATGATCGTAGTCGCGTACGGTGAGGGATTTTATTCTTGTAATCTTCGTGTCGAACAAATCGCAGTTGTACCATTCCGTTGCCTTGAAGGAGTATGTGGGGGTGAGGAAACCTCGGAAGCCTGGAATATGCACGATGCAAGGTTCGTCAAAACCTTCCAGAATAGCGAAGTTGGCCATATTGTCCATGGTGGCGGGCCCCATGTAATAGGTTTTCACCAGCCGTTCCTTATCGAAAAAGCGGATGCCGAAGAGTTTGAATTTCGGGGCTTTCTGGTATATTTCCACTTTTATGGCATTCACCGACATCATCTTGTTGATGTTGGACTGGGCAGTCTTGGCCACCACCTGCTGGAGAGTCACATTGTGGATGGTGGAGAGCAGTTCCCGGATTTTGGTCGGCATGGCAGCGATGGAATCCTGCACGTACCAGCCGTTTTCCTTGCGGGTCAGCAGCACCGTTTCACCATTCATATCGGCGATGAAGACCTTTGTCACGTTGGCCGTATCCTTCACAGCAAAAATGTCGGATTTGATGTTTTGTCCAGGGCCATGCAGTATGCCTGTTCTGAACAATATGATAATCAAACAGATAACAGCTAAAACAGCCGCCGTTATCAGATATAAGCGATTCTTTTTCATTTGTTAGAAATTTGGCTGCAAAAATAGTGTTTTTACCCAATAAAACCGACAAATTATTGTATCTTTGCAACTTGGTTTTTCAGACATCAGCTTATGAAAAAATTTTTACTTCTATTCTCTTTTCTTTCCCTTTTTATAAATGTTTCTTTGCTGGCACAAACCACTGTCACGGTGGCAGATAGCACAGCCACCAGTTCGGTCATACCTCTTTATGGCTACGAAATGGACTATTACCTTCGGGAGCAAATAGTGTATCCCGCCGCCATGTTGAAAGAAATGGAAAATGTGGAAATCTCCGCTATCACCTTTTACCTGAGGACGTTGCCTGCGGAGGCGTGGACAGCCACCTTTAAAGTGAAATTGGGTATCACAAATACCGAAGTATTTGCTATAAGGGACTATCTCACCGATCCTATGACGACCCTTTACACGGGTACGATGGCGATTTCACCCGACAGCACACTGACTATCCACTTTGACCATCCGTTCCTTTACGAAGGGGGAAACTTGCTTTTGGAAATCGCCACAGAAACTGTGGGAAATCACAAAACAGCCTATTTTTATGGGATATATTCTTCATCTAGCAGTATTTATGGTAATAATAGCAATAGTGTTTCTGCCATTACCTATGCGTATACTCAGAATTTCATTCCTAAAACCACCTTCACGGTCAACTACATGGACACTTGCAGTGCGCGTTGGCTTCAGCTGTCGGATATCATGGGCAGTTCCGCTTTTGTGACATGGATGCCGCCTATTTCCGACAATTCTTCCGCCTATGAACTATCGTACAAGGCTGATACCGCCACGAACTGGATAGTTGCCACGAACAACCTCACCGAAGAGCACTTCTTGCTGACAGGGTTGCAGCAGCAAACAAAGTATCAGGTGCGTGTGCGCGCCCTCTGTAGCGACGGCTTTTCCGGCTATATCATCCGATCGTTTTCTACAGGATGTTTGGGAGGGAACACGGAGCCTGTCGTCATCGGCAACACAACTAACGGAATGAGTTACTTGCCAACAAATCCTTACTACAAGTACAGCTACTCCCAGCAGATCTACAGGGCAAATGAAATCGGAGGTGCACGGGATATCAACCAGATAGCGGTGCAGTATTTTTACACTTCATCCATGAGTCGTTTGATGGACATCTATTTGGGGCATACT
The DNA here is from genome assembly GCA_017551725.1 of Bacteroidales bacterium. Taxonomy (GTDB): domain Bacteria; phylum Bacteroidota; class Bacteroidia; order Bacteroidales; family WCHB1-69; genus F23-D06. The sequence continues at coordinate 21,199 of JAFZKY010000023.1, read as the reverse complement.
GAAAAAAACACCTTCTCCAGCAGTGGTGACTGGGTGCCATTGGCCGATCTCACCAAGGTCTATTCCGGACCCATCACATTCAATAACAATGGGGAGAATTACTGGTTCACGATTCCTTTCGACACCACTTTCGCCTACAACGGCACTGACAATCTGGTGGTGGTTTTTGACGACAATACGGGGTCTTATGAGGGCAGTTCCTCCCGTTTTTACGGGCACCAATCAGAAAGCAACAGCAGTCTTTACCACTATAGTGATAACACGAACGATGATCCGGCCAGTCCATATACGTCCGCTTCGCGCAACGGTTACCGGATGAACATCTGGTTGCCGGGCCAGTGCATCTCCGACGGTTGCGACCGTGCCAACGTCATCGTGACGAATGTGACGGACTCTTCGGCACAATTCACCATCGCATCCGGTAACGGGGCCATCGGACGGGAAATGTATTACAAACGTGCTGACAGCGACCAGTATATTCCATTGCCCACCACCTCCTCCAACACGGTTCTCCTGACCGGGCTGATGCACAACACTCTATACAATGTGCGCATCCGCTCGCTGTGCTCCTCCGAGGCGAGCAATTGGAAGGAAATCACGTTCACCACAATGCCGAGAAACTATTCCAAGCTGTACGTCACGACAAACGGAACGGGCACCGGGTCGAGTTGGGCGGACGCCTGCAGCGACCTCAACTGGGCGTTGAGCACCGCAGCGGCCATCCGGAGGACTTTCAGCCATGCGCCGGATGTGTGGGTGGCCCAAGGCACCTACTACGGCGACAGCGTTTCCGCCAGCGCCTTCACGATGGCGGATGGCATCAACGTGTATGGCGGTTTCGTGGGCAACGAGGATGACAATTATAACCTCAGTTTGCGTGACCTTGACGCACATGCCACCATCTTGGACGGGCAGAACAGCCAGCGGGTGCTCTACCAGTCGGGCAATTTCAATTTAAGATCCACATGGGACGGCTTCACCATTCAGAACGGTTACAGCACCGGCAATGGCGGTGGTGCGTGCCTGATGCACATGTCATCCCTCCGCAATTGTAAAATACTGCATAATACAGGGTATAACGGCGGTGGTGTTTATGCAGACGGATCTTCCAGTTCTAATCCCATTATTATTGAGAACTGTGTGTTCAGCCACAATACAGCCACTAATTACGGCGGTGGTTTATTCAATAGATATGCCGCTGCCCGTAACTGCGTTTTTGACCATAACCGTTCCGAGACACTTGGCGGCGGTATTTATATCTATTCTGCTTACAATAATTATACTTGTGTTTATAATTGTTTGATAACCAACAATACAGCAAAAAATGGCGGTGGTATATATAATGATTCTTACTCTTCATTCTTATTGAACAACACCATCGTGAACAATTCCGTCACGGAAAATGGTGCGGGCTTATATGCCACCGGTCTCTATAAGATGGCCAACAGCATCATTTACGGAAACCGGACTTCTGCCGATCAGGTGAGCAGCATCTACAACAACGGCTCCCTGTTGAATTGTACGAACAGTGCGGTGGAAGGGGGATTTTCTGGCGAAGGTAATATTGCGCTCATGTCGGAGGATCTCTTCGGGGGGATTTTCGCACCCAAATTTGTACATCCGGCGGCTACGGCAGGCTATACGGACAGCACCGCGAACATCGACTGGCGCTTGCAGCAAGGCTCCATTTGTGTAAACCGTGGTAGTAACATGGTTCTCCCCCATGCTGACAGCACCGGCACCGATTTGGACGGCAATGCCCGTATCCAGCATGATACGGTGGACATCGGGTGCTATGAATCCGGCTTTTTGGGAATAACCCTACCAGTCAGCGGTTCTATTGTGTATGTGACGCCGTCCGGCAGTGGCAGTCGCACCGGAAGCAGTTGGGGCAATGCGATGGCAGACCTCAACTTGGCCCAGATTCTCGCCGGCATGAACAATGCGGATGTGTGGGTGGCCCAGGGTATCTATTATGGGGACACTCTCGGCGACAACGCCTTTGTGATGTGTGACGGGGTCAACGTGTATGGCGGTTTCGTGGGTAATGAAGCGGAAACCTTCGACCTCTCGCTACGTGATGTTGTCGCACATCCCACCATCTTGGACGGCAAGCAGCTCCGCCGCGTGCTTTCCCAGCCCAACGGTTTCAACAACAGAACCATTTGGGACGGCTTCATCATCCGTAACGGTTATTCTCCCGAAAACGGTGGCGGTGCGTATTTGTACTATAATTCCGAATTGCGGCATTGTATTATCCAAAACAACAGATCCGACAAATATGGTGGCGGCATCTATGCCTATGGTATCAATTCATCGGAAAAAGCCTGTACTATTGACCATTGTATTATCACCCGCAACGAAGCTGTTTCGGGCGGCGGCGGTATCGTAAATCGCAATGCGATGATGCGGCATTGTGAAGTCACGCACAATGTGGCCACATATTATAGTTCCAGTGGCGGCGGTGTCTATATTGAAAACGGCAATAGCTATTCCGTTTCCAACTGTCTGATAGCAAACAATACAGCGGGATACGGTGGCGGTATTTACAGTGGATCTTATACCGCAGTGGTGGAAAACACGACCATTGTCCGTAACATGGCCTCCTATACGAGCAGCAGCTATAATGGCGGCGGCGTTTACGGTAGCGGAACCATGCACAACAGTATCGTGTGGGGCAATCGTATGGGAGAAGAATCCAGCAATGTGTATTCCAATATCACCTGCACTTATACGGCTGTGGAAGACGGTTTCCAGGGGGAGAACAACATCTCCCTATTGCCTCAGGATTTCGAGAATGGACGCTATTTCCCCTATTTTGTGAATCCTTCGGTTACGGCGGGTTATATGGATTCAACCGCCAATACCAGCTGGCGGCTGTTGAACGGCTCCATCTGCGTAAACCGCGGAAGCAACGAGTTGGTGACCATCCCCGACAGCACCGACCTTGACGGCAACGCCCGTGTGCGGCACGGCATTGTCGATCTTGGCTGTTACGAATCCGACCATGAGGGCATTGTGCTGCCCCACTACGGAAACATCATCTATGTGACGCAGACCGGCAACGGCACCAGCGAAGGCAACAACTGGGCCAATGCCTGCAGTGACATCGGCACAGCTCTTAGTCTCGCCAGAATGTACAACACGGACATCTGGGTGGCGGAAGGTATCTATTACGGGGACACCACCGGCTACAACGCATTCACGATGATGGAGGGTATCAACGTCTATGGCGGCTTTGCGGGCAACGAAGGCGAGGATTTCGACCTCTCAACACGCGACTTTGACGCGCATCCCACCATTTTAGACGGGCAGAACACACGCCGCGTGCTCGTACAGACGGAATCTTTCAAGAAAATCACCAAGTGGGACGGTTTTACCATACAGAACGGTTATATTTCCGGTACCGGCGGTGGAGCTTATTTGCGCGTAAACTCTCTCCTTTCCAATTGTACCATAACGCACAACTTAGCCACAGGTTCAGGTGGTGGCATCTATGGTTATGGTTATAACTCCAGCTATACAGACAGCATCTATTTGCAAAACTGCACTTTTATTGACAATACTACCAACAGCAGCGGTGGTGGTGCCTATATATCCTCTAATAGCTCTTTGCTCTATTGTACTTTTACACATAACACATCCCATAGCAATAGTGGCGGTTTATACGCATATACCAGTAACATTTCCTGTTGCACGTTCACCCACAATAAGTCAGGCAGCAATGCCGGCGGATTAACGGCAGAATACAGCAGAGTTTCCAACTGTTTGGTGGCCAACAACACATCCTATGGAAATGGCGGCGGTATGTACGGCTATGGCGATATCAGCAACTGCACCTTCGTCAACAATGAGAGTACGTACAACAACTCATGCGGAGGATTCTACTCTTCCTATACCTCCAGAACCTATATGACCAATTGTATTGTTTGGGGCAACCGCAACAAAGGTAAAATCTCCAACATCACGGGAACATTCTCTTGCAGTTATACAGCAGTGGAAGGGGGAAAAGCCGGCGAAGGCAACATTCTTATTTTAACCGAAAACACCGGCAGCAAGCCCTTCTATCCGTTCTTTGTCCATCCGTCGGACACGGTGGGCTCGTCGGACTCCACCCTCAATGCCGATTGGCGGCTGACAAGCAGTTCACCCTGTATCAACCATGGTATTAATGTCAATGTGGGGGCCACCGATCTGGCAGGCAATCCCCGAATTCAAAAGGACACCATCGACATCGGATGCTATGAATCGGAATACAATGGTGTGCATCTGCCCAATTACGGCAGTATCATCTATGTGACGGAGCATGGGTCGGGCAACCAGTCTGGTGAAGACTGGAACAACGCCACCTCCTCCATTCAGGAGGCCCTCGAAGTAGCCTCCACATACAGTGCGGACGTTTGGGTGGCGGCAGGTACCTATTATGGCAACACCAACTCCAATAATGCCTTCATTATGAAGGAAGGAGTGAACGCGTATGGCGGTTTTGTTGGCAACGAGCCCGCCAACTACGACCTTTCCCTGCGCAACCTTGACAGCAACGCCACAATATTGGATGGCCAATCCCTGCGCCGCGTGCTCTACCAGGCGGATCATTTCCAAGCCTCCACCCCCGCGCTTTGGGACGGCTTCACCATCCAGAACGGTGCCATCTATGAGAATGGGGCGGGTGTTTATATGCAGGCCTATTCCTCCTTGCGGAATTGTATCATACAAAACAACTACATTTACTACAAATCCAGTAACAATTCCTGGCTCCTTCCCTATGGAGCAGGCGTTTACGCAAATGGGGCTTACAGCTCCTCCACGGGTTGGTCAGGATCCATTCAAAACTGTATTATCCGAAACAATACGGCTGAAAACGTGAATAACCTGACTGTCAATGGTGGCGGCATTTATGCCGTCAACATATATGTCAGCCACACGGAAATCAGTCATAACAGCACTCCGAGAGCAAGCGGTGGTGGTGTTTATGCCAACAATAATACTAAATTTTCCAATTGCCTTATTTACGGCAATTCAGCCCAGACAGGTGGCGGTGTGTATATGAACAACAACAATTGTTCCTTAGTGAATTGCGATATTATCTTCAATTCGACCACAATCAGCAACTCATCCGGTGCGGGTATTCACCGGGGTGGCTACCCGACCGTCACCAACTGCATCGTCTATGGCAACAAGGCGAATTATGTCTCCAGCAACATCTATGACCCGTATGGGTATGGCACTTATACCTATTGTGCGGTGGAGGATGGCTTTAACGGCATGGGCAACATCACGCTCGCGTCCACCAACGATGGCTTCGACCCGACCGTGAACTATGTGCGCTTCATGGATCCCGACCAGGAGGATTTCCGGCTCCATCCCACCTCTTCCTGTATCAACATCGGTAATAACAGTGTGATGACCGACAATCTCGATTTCTATGGCAGCCAGCGTATCTACGGTAACATAGTGGATATCGGCTGTTCGGAGGCGCAGGAGCAGAACAACTGTCCTTCGGTAATCGGCTTGCGGGCGGAGAACATCACCACCAACAGTGCCCGGCTGGTCTGGCATCCTGTCGGAAACGAGACCCAGTGGCTGGTCGTCTATGGTGAGGTGGGCGGACAAACGCAAAGCATGACCGTCAGCGACACCTTCTGCACCATTCAGAACCTTTCTCTCAACCGCCATTATGCGGCCAAGGTGCGCTCCATTTGCGACAACAGTCTGACGAGCATCTTCTCTGTCATCGTCAACTTCCAGACCCAGTGCAATCCGGACGAGCTGACACCGCCGTCGGATTTCTCCAACATGCTGCCTACTAACGGACAAATCCTATACTCCAACCAGATGGACTTCTCCTGGAATGCGTTGGAGCACGTCACTTCCTACGACTTCTACCTATGGTCGGCCAACGATGCGACGCCCACCACACCCACCCGGTCCGGCCTCACCCAACCGATGATGAATGACGTGACGTTACCCCAATACACGGCGGGCAAGGTCTATTACTGGAAAGTGGTGGCCTGGAACGAATGTGTCAGCAAAACGAGTCCGGTCATGAGCCTTCAGGCGAACTGGAATCCCGACCTGCATGTCTCTTCCATTGAAAACTCCACCCCGGTGGCCACGCAGCAGATGACCGTCACCTGGACAGTGTCCAACGACGGGCAGGGCAACACCCCTCCCGGCATAACGTGGAACGACTACATCTGGCTGTCGCCGGTGGATGGTGTGGGCGGCGGATTCTGGTACAATGTGTCAGAAATATTGTTGGCCACAGTGCCCAATGTCCAATCTCTCAATGCCGGGGAATCTTATCAGAACTCGGTCACGGTAACCATTCCCACCGATTACGTGGGCAGTTTCTTCCTGTTTGTGATGACCGACCAGCATGATGCGCGCGACATCGATTTCTCCATCACCGGACATCAAACTGCGCCCAACCCATACACTCCCAGCGTTTCCGGCAATCCCTATCCTTATCTTTCCGGAACAATCTTCAGAGATTACAACCAAATAACGGAGGGAAGCGGCCATGAAAACGACAACTTCTTCTACAAGGTGATCACCATCCAGCAACCTCCCACCCCGGATCTGGTCGTCAGTTCTGTGGTACATGGTGGCAATGCCCTTTCCGGCTATGAGACCAACGTGTCATGGACGGTGACCAATCAAGGCGATGCCACAGCAATGGGTGAATGGACCGATGTGGTGTATCTGTCCAGAGACACTGTTTTGAGCACAGTTGAGGACTTACGGTTGGTCCGCTACACCCATAGCGGTCCGCTTGCCGCCAACGAGAGCTATCAGCATTCTGAACAGGTGACCATTCCTGTGGATTTCCTCAGCGGTAACTATTATTATATTGTAATAACCGACAACAACAATACCTTATACGAAGGCATTAATGAGCAGAATAATATAAGCATGTCGCAACCTCTCGCGGTAACGATGTCCTGGCTTACCGACCTTGAGATATCGGCGGTGACCATGCCGACGGCGGTGGATGTCAATGGCCAATACACCTGTTCGTTCACCGTCACCAACAACGGCAGCAGTCCTACCTTCGTGAGCCAGTGGAGAGACGAGATCTATTTCTGCCAAGAGGCCACGTTTAATCCGCAAACGGCCATAAAATTAGTGTCGGTACCGCATTCCGGTGTTTTGGATGCCGGAAGCTCGTACAACGTTTCCGCCCAATTTACAATCCCGAATTATCTCACGGGCAACGGGTATCTGTTTGTCATGGTGGATTATTATGATGCTGTTTTTGAATATAATGCGGAAAACAACAACGTTTATACACAAGCGGAAACCATTCTGTTGCCGGATTTGCAAGTCGCCAACATCTATGTTCCGGATGAGGTAAGCACCAACGCGCCCACCACTATCCGCTGGACCATGCGCAACAACGGTCCTGGCAACTTGATCAGCCGAGCCTTCTATGACCGTATCTTTTTAAACAATGAGGAGGTTTACCAGATTACCGTGAACAACCTCAGCATTGCGGCGGGCGATTCTATCGTGCGCACGGTCAACTTGCAACTGCCTTGTCCGAGCGGTAACGGATCCACCCTCACCATTGTTGCCGACTATACCCAGCTTGTCGGCGAAAGCAATGAGGACAATAACAGTAAGGCAATGCCTTTGACGATGAAGGATTACGATATGGCTCTGACCGGTTTCACCACTCAGGATACCGCCGTTTGGAGCGGCACGCCCGCTGTGTTGTCGTACATTGTGACCAATACGGGCACCGAGGCCATCACCAACACACAGGTGACGGATTATTTCTACCTCAGCACCTCTCCGACCTCCTATCAGGAGAGCGATCTCATCGGGCGTTACACGCATAACGTGAACCTTGCGGTGGGCAGAGCCGCTGACTACACGTGTACCGTCACGGTGCCCAACGGCCTCAACGGAACCTATTATTATCATATTGTATGCAATGCGGATACCGCCATTTGCGAAAACGGCAGATACAACAACAACCATACACAAAGCGGACCTATAGAGGTGAGTCTCAGCCCTTCGCCGGACCTTGTCGTCAGCCAGCTGACCATTCCCGCACAGACCTACTTGGGTGCGGAGTTTGAGTTGAACTACGTCATCCGGAACCAGGGTACTGCAGCGTTGCAAGGCACTACGGTGACGCAGAAATTCTACTATTCGCGGTCGCCCATCAGTTACGATACCACCAAGTTGTTAGCCTCCGTCAACGATGTCCTCAACTTGGCGGTGGGAGATTCGGTGGCACTTACGACGTACGCGGCCATTCCAACCAATGAGATGGTCGGCCAATATTACGTCTATCTTGTGACGGATGCCAACAATCAGCTATATGAACATAACGGGGAAAACAACAACCAGAAGATCAGTAACGCCACCACGGTCAGCATCTACCAACTTGACTTGAAAGTGACGGAAATCGATGGTCCGGATGTGTTACAATGGGGCCAGACAGCCACATATCGTCTGCACGTTGTGAACACATCCACGAAGCCGACGTTGGTAAGACCTTGGCACGATGTGATCTACCTGTCGCCCGACCAATGGCTGAACCCTTCCGACCAGCAGATGTCGCCGGTAGCGCACAATGCCGTCTTGGAGGCCGGAGCCGACTATTGGACCGACTTACAGGTGACGATCCCGTTAGGAACCCCATCCTCCGTCTATCTGATTGCCATCACCGATTTCAACAGTGTCAACCCGGATATTGATCCGACGAACAACTCGAAGATGAAAGTCGTGACTATCAACAGCATACCCACTCCGGATTTGGCTATCGGGGAGGTGGAAGTCTTGGATGATATCCTCAGTGGCCAGCCGTCGCGCATAGCCTACAAGGTGACCAATGTGGGCGAGGTTCCCATCGTGAACTACAATTGGAACGACCACCTGTTCCTGTCGCCGAACAGCAGTTACGAAAGTGATGATTACCTGTTGCTGACCCAGAATCGCAGTCGGATGTCGTTAGCGGTGAACGAATACTATCGTGACACGCTCGCGTTCACCGTGCCGCTGCCCAAGAACGGTAATTTCCATTTGCTGCTGACGACCAATATCGACAATAACATGTTCGAGAGCAACCAGAGCAACAATATAGCGGGTGTGCCCATACAGGTGGTGCTGCCGCCGCCAGGCGATTTGATTGTAAAAGACATCTCCAGCGAAAGCTCGGTCGTGTCGGGTGAGGTGCTCCATGTTACATGGACGCTCCAGAATATTGGCGATAACACGCTGACGGGTAATGGCTTGCGTTCGTTGGTCTATATATCCGCCGACACCGTTTTCGATGTCAACGACCGGTTGTTAGGCAGCATCACCAACGCCATCTACCTGCCGATGGACCAGTCCATGCCTATGGGATTGAACGGACGCATCAGCGGTTTGAAGGCTGGCAACTATTATCTTATTGTCAAAACGGATGTCACCAACGCCTTCAACGAGGTGGATGAGAACAACAACAGCGGACATACCACCGTGCCGTTCACGGTTGCCATCCGAACCTTGCCGTTCAACACCGATGTGGCGGATACGCTCGTCAACAACGAGCCTTCGGATTTCATCTTGAATGTGGACGGCAATGTCAATCAGACCGTCCGTATTCATCTGACCTCGGAGGATTCTTTGTCCAATGCGGTGAACATGATTTACACCACCCACAATGACATTGGCGACAATCTCAACTACAACTATTCCACCATTGGGCAATATACGGCCAATCCGACATTGTACATCCCGTCCACGTTGCCGGGCTACTATGGGGTGAACGTTTATGGTTCCACGCCGGCGGGCAATTCCCAGAATACGGTCATCCGTGCCGACATCCTGCCGTTTGAGCTGCATGCCGTCAACGACAACCACGGTGGTAACACGGGTGAGGTGACGGTGGAGCTGACCGGCTCGCGCTTCCGTCCCGACATGATCGTGAGTTTGCGCAACGCTCAGGAAGAGATCACCGCCGACACGCTGATATATGTCAATTATTACCAGGCGTTTGCCCGTTTCAATTTAGCGGGTAAGACTCCGGGCGTATATGATGTGCATGCCCTCACCCTGTGCGAGGGCGAGGCCACCTTGCACAATGGTTTTACCATTGAGAATGGCCAGCCTATGGATGTGTCTTACAACTTGGTCTTCCCCAGCTCGCCGCGTCCCAACCGAAGTGTGGTGATGCTGTTGGAGTTTGGCAACACCGGCAATGTCGATTTGCGCGACCAGGTGCTGGAGATTACCAGCCTTGGCGGCTCGCCCATCGCCCTGACTCCGGAAGGTGTGAGCCAGAACAATGTAGTACTGCGGGTGCCGCTCACCATTGAGGGCGAGCCGCATGGCCTGCTCCGTCCGGGCAGCTACGGAAGCATCAATATTTACACCTATACATCGGGAGCCCTGATGTTCACCATTAAACCTGTTGAAGAATAAAAAATACGAACTATATGAAACCTTTACGATTACTGACAACATTTGTTTTCCTGTTCCTGTCTGTCTGTTCGGCGATGGCCCAGTGGGCGGGTGAAGACCAGGTTCTTATGCGGACATCCGACAGCATGGAGGTGTTCATTGGCGTTGAAAATTACAACCCATTGGAAGTCAATGCAACGTATGAGTGGGTTGGGCCCGGAATCCAAAGTAATAATACGCTCCCCCAAATAAGAATAAGACCACATGACGGAGAAAATGAATACCGTGTCCGCAGGGTGGATTCCTGCGGGGTGTCGGAGGAGAAGGTTATCATCACTGTTGTGGACACTATTTCCATCGTAAGCGTAACCCCCAAAGGATGTTTTATTAAAGGAGACACTATAACAAAAGAGGACTTTATCATTGTTACCGTCCCGGCAGGCTTCGAAGACTTTGTTAAAATTAGTCCCAATGTGGCACAAATCCAACCTGTCCTTCCCCTCAGCGGGGATGTTCCATTTGTAAATGGTGTTGGTTATGAAGGGGAAATCTCCAATCCATTTGTCCAACATGCAACGCAGGAATTGACATTTTCCTTAACACGTGGAGGTCACACTACCACAAAGAAGGTGGAGGTAGAGGTCTATAAAGATGAACCTGCAAACAGCTTCTCAATCAATGTGAATACTTTGGGATTTTACAGAATGATTGAACAAGCGAAAGCAAAGGCGCAAGAGATAGATGATATAATAGAGCTAATAAAGAAATATTCGCCTCCAGGTTTGAATCCTTGTCATGCGGATTTAAATATTTCTGCGGACATTCCACTACCTCTGTTTTTCAAATCCTGTTGTGGGGGCGAGGAGGTGGATGCGTATAACTTAAGTGCCCCTAATATGATATTTGCAGCTATGGCGGAATGTGATTTTCCCCTTACCACGGTCATTCCAATGCTTCCTCCCAATATTAAAATGAACATAGGAGTCCAATTTGGTATTAATACAAAAAAATTCGAACTGAAATACCGAGGTTGGGAATGCAGCAGACTGGAAGTTCCCATGGAAGCATTCTTAGAATTTTACGGCGGTCCGAAAATAGAATTTTTAGGAGATGCCCTTGAAGCATCCGGCAAATGTGTGGCCCATTTTTCACTCCCAGGGGCTATTGTGATAAACAAGGAGGGTGTAAAATGGGATAACAGACTTGAAAACGGCATTCCGGTGAATTTTTCCGTTGTTTTTGATATAACGGCTAAAAGTCTGGCGAGCTTCCAATGGATCTTAGATATGGGTTCTGTTACTTTATTTAGTAAAACGGCAAGGGAAAATAACAACAATAATAATTAAGCACTGATATGATGATGAAAAAAACACGCTATTTTGTACTTTTGGTGGTTGTCTTTGTTGCCACCCAGTATATTCAGGCACAGACCTGCCGTTTTCCCGCCTATCAGCCTGCTAATTACGCCTTGACATTAGATATGGAGATGGATACGGTGAATTTCCATATGGCCGACAGTGCACACTGCCTCTGCGACAAAGTGTTCTCATACTCTGTCCATGGTTTGCAGCCGTCGGATGACGACAGCCGAATCATTGCGCTGACCGGGGGCACGGCCAATCCAACGCAGGGCACCACGCTGCCCGCCACTTTGTGCCGCCTACTGCAAGCCTACCATCAGGGGGATCTTGCGGCTATCAAACAGCAGTATAGTCCCTCAGATGCCACCGTTTTTGACCGGTTGCTTAGCAATGACACGATTCGACAGAGCTACCTCAGTTATGTGGGGCAGATCCAGCACATGAAACTTTTGCTCACCTTTGAATCGGGGGATAAAACCATCGCCTTTGTGCGTTGTTATACGAACACTCCCAAACTGGATTTTCTCCCATTCATTATGCAAAAAATCAACAATCGTTGGTATGCGACTATTGGGACGGACAGCTCGTCCATAGTTTCTAATGTGTTGATGTTTTTATTTAAGAAACCCTTCCAAAACCTCCTCACAGGCAGCGACTTCGACGGCGACGGTGTGGTGGACAGCTTGGACAACTGTCCCTGCAGAGTCAATCCCGACCAGGCGGACCAGGACGGCGATGGAGTAGGCGACGTATGCGACAATTGCCCAGCCAAAGCCAACCCCAAGCAGGAGGACTTTGACAAGGATGGCAGAGGCGATGTGTGCGACAACTGCCCTTATCGTCCTAATTTCGATCAGGTAGACAGTGACGGCGACGGTCTTGGCGACAGCTGCGACAACTGCATGTTCATACCCAATCCGCGCCAGTTCGACTTTGACTATGACGGCGTGGGCAACGAATGTGACGATGATATTGATAACGACGGCATTCCCAACGATCAGGATGAAGATATGGATGGGGATGATGTCCCCAACCACGTGGATAACTGTCCTTACCATTACAATCCCGGTCAGGATGACAGCGACGGCGACGGCCTCGGCGATGTCTGCGACAACTGTCCGCTGCGCTACAACCCCGGCCAGGAGGATACCGACTACGACGGCGTGGGCGATGTGTGCGACAAGGACCGCGACGGTGACGGCGTGGCCGACAGCGAAGACAACTGCCCCGACACACCCAATCCGGACCAGAACGACACGGACTGCGACGGCGTGGGCGATGTGTGCGACCCCGACCGTGACGGCGACACTATCCCGAACGAGTTGGACAACTGCCCTGATATGTTCAACCCCGACCAAACAGACTCTAACAGTAACGGCATCGGCGACGTATGCGAATAAAACGATAAAAAGGAAAGTACAAGTATATGAAAAAGATCAACCATATTCTCTTTCAGCTAATAACCATATCATTGTTCCTGTCAGGAATGGCTGGGAACGCTGCCCCGATAGCAAGCCGGGATGGCGGGCCGGGTGGCATCTTCCTACAGGCAAATGCCTTTCTGCCTTCCGTATCCACCAAGGCGGTAAACCAGATTACCTCGACCTCAGCAACCTCTGGTGGCCGAGTGCTCACCGACGGAGGCTCAACGGTGACGGCCCGCGGCGTGTGCTGGAGCACCTCGCCCAACCCCACTATTGACGACAGCCATACGGTGAACGGTAGCGGCATAGGCACCTTTAACAGCTCCATAGAGGGGTTGATCCCGGGACAGGAGTATTATGTGCGCGCCTACGCGACCAACAGCGTGGGTACGGCATACGGCGAGGAAGTGCGCTTCGTCACCAACTGCATCCCCTACGAGACATGGGACACCATCCGGATTTCGCAAAGCCAGCTGCCCTATACGTACAGAGACACCGTATTGGGCGTTGGTACGCCGGATTCGATCTCTTTCTCCTTGAACTATCGCACCATGTACGGGTGTGACAGCACCATACACATAAAATTGTTTTTCTATACATTTTATGTTACTGCGTGCAATAAGTATGAATGGTCGGCCACTGGGCAGACCTACACAGAAAGCGGCACATACATACATTCCTATACCGATGCACAAGGGCACCCGCTTGGCGACACCTTGCATCTGACCATTCTGGCACCTGCTGTCACCCTCGGCAGCATTCCACCCGTGTCCGTGTGTTTGCATCAACCCATCAATATCGCTACAAACGCCACAGGCAATGGTAACATCTCATATAGCTGGACCGGCCCCAACCAGTTTACCAGCACCAGCGACCATATTACCATTCCTAATGCAACAACAAATCAGTCAGGGAATTATACGGTAACCGCCATGGTTATGGATGGTCCTTGTAAGGCCACAGCCACAGCGGCCGTTTCGGTTACCGTGCATCCATTGCCTACTGTCCACATTGCCGGAAAAACCTCCATTTGCGAGGGCGAGAGCACGGAACTTTCCGCCTCGGGGGCGCAGACCTACGCTTGGTCCACCGGCGGCACAAACCCGACGGTCCTCGTAAGTCCCGCCGTCAGCACAAACTATTCGGTGACGGGTACGGACGGGAACGGATGTTCGAATAACGCCTCCTTCACCGTAACGGTAGGCGAGGGTACGGATGACACCATCAATGTCAGTGCCTGCGAATCCTACACCTGGTACGCCAACGGGCAGACCTACACGGAAAGCGGCACCTATTCCACTACGTTCACCAATGGGACGGGATGCTTGAGTACGCACACGCTGGTTCTGACCATCACGCACAGCGAGACGCACACCACAGCCATCTCGAAATGTGAATCCTATACGTGGCCGGTCAATGGGCAGACCTATACGGAAAGCGGCACCTATACGTATAGTTATACCAATGCCAACCAGTGCGAGACCACCGAGATTCTGAACCTCACCATCCATCATGGCACCCATACGGAAATGACGGTGTCGGAATGTGAATCCTACACGTGGACTGCAACGGATCAGACCTACACGGGAAGCGGCAACCATGTGTATGAGTACTACAACAGCGACGGGTGTCCCAGTTCCCAAACCCTGCATTTGACCATTTACGGATTACCCCACGTGGGCATATCGGGTAGAGCATCCATCTGTAGCGGCGAAAGTGTCATGCTGTCTGCTACGGGTGCCCAAACGTACCAGTGGAACAGTGGTTCTACAGGAGTCAGCATCAGCGATGCGCCTGAGAACACCACGACGTATGCCGTGACGGGTACGGATATCCACGGCTGCTCCAACAATGCCTCGTTCACGGTAATCGTGAGCAAGAGTTCAGATGACACTATCAGCGTCAGCGCCTGCGAATCCTACACATGGCTTGCCAATGGGCAGACCTACACGGAAAGCGGCGTCTATTCCGCCACGTTCATCAATGGGGCAGGATGTTTGAGTACGCACACGCTATTTTTGACCATCAACCATAATGAGACGCACACCACCAACATCTCGGAATGTGAATCATATACATGGCTGGTCACTGGACAGACCTACACGGAAAGCGGCACTTATACGTATAGTTATACCAATGCCAACCAGTGCGAGACCACCGAGATTCTGAATCTCACCATCCACAAACCCACTGTCACCCTCGGCAACATCCCACCCGTGTCCGTGTGCTTGCATCAAACTATCAGTATCGCCCCATCCGCCACAGGCAACGGGGACATCGCATATAGCTGGACCGGCCCCAACCAGTTCACCAGCACCAGCGATCATATTACCCTTCCAAATGCAACAGCAAATCAATCAGGTAATTATGTTTTGACCGCCACGGTTTCACAAGGATCCTGTAAGGCTACAGCCACAAAGATTGTTTCGGTCACAGTCCATCCATTGCCTACGGTCCACATTGCCGGCAAGACCTCCATTTGCGAAGGCGAGAGTACGGAACTTTCTGCTTCGGGTGCGCAGACCTACGTCTGGTCCACCGGCGGCACCAGCCGGACGGTCCTCGTGAGTCCTACCGTCAACACAAACTATTCGGTGACGGGTACGGACGGGAACGGGTGTTCGAATAACGCCTCGTTCACCGTAGTCGTGGGCGAGGGTACGTCTGACACCATCAATGTCAGCGCCTGCGAATCCTACACGTGGTACGCCAATGGGCAAACCTACACGGAAAGCGGCATCTATTCCACCACGTTTACCAATAGTGCGGGTTGCTTGGGTACGCACACGCTGATTCTGACCATCACACACAACGAGACGCACACCACGTCTATCTCCAGATGTGATGAATCCTATACGTGGTCGGTCAATGGGCAGACCTATACGGAAAGCGGCACTTATACGTATAGTTATATCAATGCCAACCAGTGCGAGACCACCGAGATTTTGAATCTCACCATCCATCACGGCACTCATACAGAGGAAACCATCACGGAATGTGAATCCTATACATGGGCTGCAACGGGTCAGACCTATACAAGAAGTGGCAACCATGTGTATGAGTATAACAACAGCGACGGGTGTCCCAGTTCCCAAACCCTGCATCTGACCATTTACGGATTACCCCAGGTGGGCATTTCGGGTGGCGGGTCCATCTGTAGCGGCGAAAGTGTCA
The DNA here is from genome assembly GCA_017551725.1 of Bacteroidales bacterium. Taxonomy (GTDB): domain Bacteria; phylum Bacteroidota; class Bacteroidia; order Bacteroidales; family WCHB1-69; genus F23-D06. Next base: position 4,842 of record JAFZKY010000023.1, on the reverse strand, counting down.
TGCTGGCCGCTGCGGGTGCCCAAACGTACCAGTGGAGCAATGGTTTTACAGGCTCTAGCTTCACCGATGCGCCCTCTAGCAACATGACGTATGCCGTGACGGGTACGGATATCCACGGTTGTACGGCCACGGCCACCGCCTCGGTGATTGTCAATCCCCTGCCGAGTGTGTTCATCCTCGGCGGTGCCATGATCTGCAAGGGGGAGAGTGTCACCCTCACGGCCACAGGAGCCCAAAGCTATTCGTGGAATACGGGTAGCGCGGGCAACAGCATCACACAAAGCCCCACCGCCAGCACCACCTATTCCGTAGTGGGTGTGGATGCCAACATGTGCCGCAGTTTTGCCTCTGTTTTTGTAACGGTCAACGAATTGCCCATTGTGAGTATCAGTGGTGATGATAAGATTTGCGAAGGGGAGAGTACGGAACTGACCGCTTCGGGAGCTAAGACATACGTATGGTCTACCGGCAGCACCGCCAAGACTATTCTGGAGGAACCCACCGACAATATCACCTATACGGTAACGGGTACCGACGAGAACAACTGCAAAAACACTGCCTCGTTTGCTGTGACTGTGGGAGAAGGTTCTGAAGATTCCGTTGAGGTTACCGCTTGCGAAATCTACCGGTGGCATGTTACCGGCCAGACCTATACGCACAGCGGTAAATATTATTACACGTATATGAACGATGACGGATGCGAGAGTATGCACACATTGATTCTGACCATCAACCATGAGGAGACCAACGAATCTTCTGTCACAAAATGCGGATCCTATATGTGGCCAGTCAATAATCAGACCTATACGGAAAGTGGTACATACTCTTATACCTATCTTAATGAGAACCAATGTGCCGTCACGGAAATCCTGCATCTTACTATCCATGAGGGAGATATGGAAGAAGAAACCGTTTCGGAATGTGATTCCTATTTCTGGCTTGTCAATGGCCAGACCTATACGGAAAGTGGCAACCATGTGTTTAGATATACCAACTCTCACGGTTGTCCCAGTTCCAAAACTCTGCATCTGACCATATTAAAGGGAACAAACGATGAAATCTATGAAACGGCCTTTGACAAATATACCTGGGCGGCCACCGGCTTCACCTATAGGTCAAGCGGGGACTATGTCTATAGATATTTCAATGAAAATGGCTGTGAAAGTACTACGACCTTGCATCTTACTATCAAAAAGAAAGACGGCGACAAGAACTGTATGTATGCTAGAATGGAGAAAGAAGAATCCTGTGATCCGGGGAAGGATGGGGAAGTGTCTATTTATATTCCAGAAGAAATCAGAGGCCAATGTGTTATAGAATGGAGGAAGGATAACAGTCTTATTTCGAATGCCCCATACGTGACGGGTTTATCCAAGGGAACCTATTCGGTAAAAGTGAAGCACCATCAATTCACAAACGTGGTGTTCTATAAGAAAACGGTGGAAGTTACCAAGAAGAAGGATTGTGATTTGAAAGTGAAAGTGACAGGACCCACCGACGTGCAAGGAGGCTGCAACGGCATTCCAAGTGTCACGTTCACGGCCTCGGCTTCGGGAGGAAAACAGCCGTACAGCTTCCATGGATGGAGGCAGATAAGCAACACATCGGCTGTAAAAACCATTACACCTTCTGAAGGGTATTTCAGCGTTACCTGCTCTGTTACAGATGCGAATAACGCTCAGGCTTCTAATACGTTGGATGGCTGGGCCAAGAAACTGGAGTGTGCCAAGGACCCGAATGAGATTCGGGGTCCGAACGGATATTCGGATGAGAACCGTTTTGTGAACGCCACCGACAAGATGAACTACACCATAGAATTTGAAAATGATCCGGATTTCGCTATGGCACCCGCCTCGCGCGTGAAGATCACCTACGATGTGCCGGACCAGCAGAAAATCTCCTCTTTCCGTCTGGCGGATTTCGGTTTCGGGAGCTTCATCTTCAATGTTCCCACCAATGCGTCGTCCTACAGCCAGCGTTTGGATGTGTCGGATTCTTTGGGCGTTTGGGTGGATGTGAATGCCGGCATTGACATCCAAAACCATCAGCTGTTCTGGATTTTCCAGAGTATAGATCCCGCCACTGGCGCGGAACCTGTCAGTTCGCAGATGGGTTTCCTGCCCATCAACGACTCTTTGGAGCACGGGCAGGGTTATGTCAGTTTCTACATCAATCCAGAGGCCAATGTCCATACCGGCGACACCGTCGGGGCTGAGGCTCTTATCGTGTTTGACGACAACGCTGCGATAGGCACCAACGTGTGGACCAACACCTTTGATGCCGTGGCACCCACCTCCATGCTCCATGCGGATTTGAATGCACAGGATTCCCTCTATTGCACCTTCTCGTTCGAGGCCCAAGACGATGCAGGTGGGTCGGGTGTGCGCGAAGTGGGCGTTTATATGTCTGTCAACAATGGCGCCTACACGCTTATTGGCAGCACCCACCCGGACAGCACATTTTCATATACCCTTGAAAACGGTGTTTATTACCAGTTTATGTCCATCGCCACCGACAATGTGGGCAACAAAGAGGATTTCAAGCCCTTGGCTGACACTTCCGTCAATTACAACGAGCCGCCCATTGACCTTGTATTGAGCGGAAATACCTTCTATGAATACGGTCCTGTCAACAGCTATGTGGGCGAGTTCTACACGTTGGACAATGATGTGAACCTGCCCTTCGTATATGAGTTGGTGAGCGGCGATGGTGATACGGATAATGCCTTGTTTACTATTGATGGAAACCAGTTGAGAACGGCCTCCACGTTCGTCTGTAGTCCCCAGACATTATACTCCATACGGGTACGGACAACGGACATTGGCGGATTGTCTCTCGAAAAGAGCTTCATGCTGAATGAGATATTGCAGCATGTGACACCTTCTGTCCGTGTAATCCGTGAAATCTGCCAAGGCGACAACTATGTTTTCCACAATCGTGTGATTACGGAAAGCGGGACCTACACCGACACGCTTCCGACCTCTGCCGGCTGCGACAGCATCGTGACCCTTTACCTTACGGTGAATCCGCTCTCATTCAATACTATCACCGCAACAGCTTGTGACAGCTTCCGTTGGAACGACTCCCTTTACACGCAGTCGGGTGATTACATCCAAACACTCCGCAATGCCAACGGCTGCGATTCGACCGTTATGCTGCACCTAACCGTCAACTATTCCCAATTTACCAGCCTGGTTGACACCATTTGTCAGGGCGAGACGTACATGTTCTTCGGGAATGCATTGACCACGGCGGGCTTCTACACCGACACGGTGCTGACCAGCCACGGTTGCGACAGCATCATCACATTATCCCTGACCGTCAACTCTGTTTATAACACGCAACTGACGGATACCATCTGCCAAGGCGAAACGTATGCCTTCTTCGGAAAAACGCTCACGGAAACAGGCATTTATAGAGACACACTGCCTACCATTCACGGTTGCGACAGCATCTTTATCCTGAACTTGATTGTCAACCCCGTTTATAACACACAGCTGACCGACACCATCTGCCAGGGTGAAACGTATGCTTTCTTCGGGAAGACACTCACCTCAACAGGCATTTATACGGACACGCTGCAAACCATCCACGGCTGCGACAGCATCTTCACCTTGAATCTGATTGTCAATCCAACGTTTGCTGTTACCGACAGTAAGAGCATCTGCGAAAACGAACTGCCCTATACGTGGAATAACGTTTCCTTCACGACGGCGGGCACGCAGACCACCACCCTGCCCACGGTTCATGGCTGCGACTCCGTGGTGACGATGACCTTGACCGTCAACCCTGTTTATAGCACGCAACTGACGGATACCATCTGCCAAGGCGAAACGTATGCTTTCTTCGGGAAAACGCTCACTACGGCGGGCATTTACACCGACACACTGCCCACCATCCACGGCTGCGACAGCATCTTCACTCTGAACCTGATTGTCAACCCTGTCTATAACACGCAACTGACCGACACCATCTGCCAAGGCGAAACGTATGCCTTCTTCGGGAAGACACTCACCTCAACGGGTATCTACACCGACACGCTGCAGACCGTTCATGGCTGCGACAGCATCTTCACTTTGAATCTGATTGTCAATCCAACTTACACGGTTACCGACAGCAAGAGCATCTGCGAAAACGAATTGCCTTACACGTGGAATAACGTTTCCTTCACGACAGCGGGCACGCAGACCACCACCCTGCCTACGGTTCATGGCTGCGACTCCGTGGTGACGATGATCTTGACTGTCAACCCCGTTTATAGCACGCAGATGACCGACACTATTTGCCAAGGCGAAACGTATGTCTTCATCGGACGGACGCTGACCACGGCGGGAACCTACACCGACACCTTGCCGACCATCCACGGCTGCGACAGCGTCATTACATTGTCTTTGGCTGTCAATCCCGTCTTCAATACGCAACTGACCGACACCATCTGCCAAGGCGAAACGTATGCCTTCTTCGGGCAGACGCTTTCCGCGGCGGGCACTTACACGAACACCTTGCAGACCATCCACGGCTGCGACAGCGTGATTACATTGTCCTTGGCTGTCAATCCCGTCTTCAACACGCAACTGACAGACACCATCTGTCAGGGCGAGACGTACGCTTTCTTCGGGCAGACGCTCTCCACGGCGGGCACCTACACGAACACCTTGCAGACCATCCACGGTTGCGACAGCGTGATCACATTGTCTCTGGCTGTCAATCCGGTATATAGCACGCAGATGGCCGATACTATTTGTCAGGGCGAGACGTATGCCTTCTTCGGGCAGACGCTCTCCACGGCGGGCACTTACACGAACACTTTGCAGACCATCCACGGTTGCGACAGCGTGATCT
>JAFZKY010000022.1 GCA_017551725.1 Bacteroidales bacterium | reverse complement strand
TGTTTCCGTACCGCGTGGTCCCTTCGCCCCGCAGGGGCGAATAATGATTCGCCCAACCAAGATATTGTCTATATCAGCCAGAAGAGTATCGGCATCAGCCTGCGCAGCACCCCCGCCACCTATCTGGACGTTGCCGACGACATCCGCAAACTCTTCGCCAAAACCAACAAGACCAAAGCCGACCTCTTCTCCTTCAACGGCAAAGGCGGCTGTCCCGTCTGTCAGGGGAAGGGAGTCATTGTCAACGACATGGCCTTCATGGATGCCATCGAGACCACCTGCGAGGCCTGCGGCGGGCTCCGTTATTCGCCGGAAGTCCTTTCTTACAAGGTAAACGGCATGAACATCGCCGAGGTGATGGATCTTACGGCCAACAAAGCCTCCGAGTTGTTTGCGGGAAGCGTGATTGCCGAGAAGTTGGAACCGTTGCGCAAAGTCGGCTTGGGATACCTCCATCTTAACCAGTCGCTCTCGACCCTCTCCGGCGGCGAGCTGCAGCGCCTCAAGCTTGCCTCCTATCTGCGCGATGCAGGCAAGATCTTCATCATGGACGAACCCTCCGATGGCCTCCACGCTGGTGACATCAAGCGCATCCTGGCACTCTTCGACACGATGGTGGAAGCCGGAAATACGATTTTCCTCATCGAGCACAACATCGAGATGCTGAAATCGTGCGACTGGCTCATTGAGCTCGGTCCCGGTGGCGGCGCGATGGGCGGCGACATCCTTTTCACAGGAACCCCCAAGGCAATGTCGATGGATACGGCCTCCGTCACGGGGCCATACTTGCGGTAGTTTCCACCACGCTGCTCTTAGCAAGTACCACCACACTGCGCTCCGCTTGTATGGTGTTAATTGCACTGCGTGCGTGACGCCTCTTCGAGGCTTTGAGACCATCCGATTGTTGTATTTTCTTCCAATCGCATCGGCGTTTTTTGTATTTTTGCCGTTTGAAAAGCTTAAAACAATGAAGAAAACCTTTATCATCTTGGCAGTGGTTTTGGGTTTCGGCATGTCCGCCTGCGCACAGAACCCCCAACAAATCAACAATTCAGCAAATCAACAACGCAACAATATGAAAAAGACATTAGTAGTTTACTTCTCGGCTACGGGCAACACCAAGGCCGCCGCACAAAAGTTGGCGCAAGAGTTCAACGCCGACCTCTACGAAATCACCCCCGAGCAGCCCTACACCGCCGCCGACCTCGACTGGCGCGACAAGACCTCGCGCTCTACATTGGAGATGAAGGACAAGAACTCGCGTCCCGCCATCAAAGGCAAATGCGAGAACATCGCCGACTATGACACGGTGTGGATCGGCTTCCCCATTTGGTGGTACACCGCTCCGACCATCGTCAACACCTTCATCGAAGCTCACGACCTGAGCGGAAAGACCCTCAACGTCTTTGCCACCAGCGGCGGGAGTGGAGTAGAAGGCTCTGCTGCCGACCTCAAGAAGGCCTACCCGCAGTACAAGTGGGGCGAGAGCAGGTTGATGAACTAACAACACCCCAATATTTGATTTCATCATAATGATGAAGGTGGATGCAAACCATTGGTCGCTTTTCGTGAAGCGATCACATATTGTCAAAAATTTGTATTTTTGCATTACGAACGATATAAATTTCAAATGTTATGGCTATGATTTATGATTTCAAGGTTCTGAACAACAGAGGAGAACAAGTGGATATGGCTCAATACAAAGGCCAGGTCCTGATGATTGTCAACACCGCCTCGAAGTGTGGCTTCACCCCGCAATATGATGGTTTAGAGGCGCTTTACAAGAAGTACAAAGACCAAGGACTCGTCATTCTCGGCTTCCCCTGCGACCAGTTCAAGCACCAGGAGCCCGGCACTGACGAGGAAATTGCCGAGTTCTGCCGCCTAAACCACGGTGTGACATTCCCGCTGATGAAGAAAATTGACGTGTTTGGCGAGAATGCCGATCCCATCTTCAAATATCTCACCACTCAAGTGCCTGACGAGGAGGTTCACGGACTGAAGGACAAGGCCACGATGAAACTCGTGGACGGCCTCAGCAAGTCGGAGGGCCGCAAGGATGGTGAAATCCGCTGGAATTTCACCAAGTTCCTCATCTCGAAAGACGGTGGTGTCATCAAGCGCTTTGCGCCCACCACGAAGCCTGAAGATATGGAACACGACATTCAGGAGATGCTGAAATGAGACCTGGGTTCCTGTTGGGAACCGACGTTGTTACCGTCTCTATATGATACTGCTTACGGGTGCTTCGGGCCTGCTGGGCCATAACGTGTTGATCACTTTGCTCCAGCGTGGCGAACAGGTGATTGTGCCGTTGCGCGACGCCACTCGCCTGCATCTGCCCGCATCGCTGGCGGACAGTCCCAATCTGCACATCATCCCCATGGAGGGCATACATTTCCCGCTGCCGGAATCTGCAACTCATAATTCCAAAATCTCCGCTATCATCAATTGTGTCGGCACCACCGACATGTCGCTGCCTACTATCGACGACTATATGCCGGCGAATAAAGAGCTGGTGGAACACCTTGTCATGCTTATGCGCGACCATGACATTCCCACATTGGTGCATGTCAGCACGGCCAACACCATAGGCTACGGCAGTGCCGACAGCCCTGCTGACGAGATGGCTCCCTTCCAGGAACCTTTCACCGCTTCGTACTATGCCCGCAGCAAACGCGATGCCGAGCAGATGCTCGACCGGGTGGCGCACGACGGCAGCGGACGCCGTATAGTGGTCGTGAATCCAGGGTTTATGGTGGGAGCCTACGACACCAAGCCTTCGAGCGGTAAACTGCTGCTGGCAGGCTATAAGCATCGCTGGATGGCAGTACCCAAGGGAGGCAAGAGTTTTGTGCATGTGAGGGATGCCGCCGAGGCAGTTGTCAACGCGGTGACGATGGGCGTCAACGGCGAACGCTACCTGCTGACGGGTGAGTCGATGACCCTCAAGGAGTTCTATGAGTTGCAGGCGGAGGTGTGCGGCTATAAGCAGCGGGTGCTGGAGCTGCCTGACGTGCTGGTTCTGGCGACCGGAAAGGTGGGGGACCTGTTGCGGTGGATGAAGATACGCACCCAGTTGTGTACGCGTAATGTGCGACAGCTGATGGTGTGCGAATATTACGACAATGGCAAGGCTCGCCACCAGCTTGCTATGCCCCAAACGCCCATCGTTGATGCCATCAAGGACTTCTTTGAATGGTATAATAAACGGTGATTATCGTGTGACGACAATCTTCCGTGTCGGATAGTCACCGACTTTGACGAGATAAACGCCGGTGGCTAAGCCTCTGTTGCTTACCCGACGACCTTCCATGTTGAATATGCTCACCTCGCACCCTTCACAGCCTTCCACAATGATGGTGCCGTTCAGGCTTCTGACGATGATGTCTTCCATTTCGAAATTTTCGATGCCGACAGTGCCGCTAACATAGCAGTTCCCCTCAAAATGAGCGGCGCCGTCGGTGATGCTGTTGCCATT